>CAXUIF010000067.1:12704-14600 GCA_964250995.1 uncultured Acidobacteriaceae bacterium | reverse complement strand
GCAAAATACGGTGTATTTCCTCCTGTTCCTCCCCCAACAACCGCGCCAGCTCGTTGTTGCTCTCGATCGTCTCCATTGGCTCTACAAATACCGTCTGCCCCGTCGAGCTCGACCCATGCACCACCCCCGGCACCCGCCGACGCGCCTCCGTCCTGACCGGAATCACAAACCGATCTCCACGAATCGTGATCAGCGCATCCTGCACCGCGTTCTCTGCGCTAAGTCGTTCCAGCGCACGCTTCAACGAAGCCTCGATCGCCTGATGCTGCCGCCCCAGCGCCCGCCGAATCCGGTGCAACTCCGGCGACGCGTCATCGCTCAACGACCCATCCGGCTCAATCTTTCCCTGCAGCCCCCGCAACAACGGCCCCAGGTCATGCCCCAGCAGCGGCTCCGACAACGCCTCGATTCCCGGCCAGGCATCCTTGACTGCCTCGGGAGGCGCCAGCACCAGCTGCCGCCAGGCCTCCACCCGCTCCGCATGCACCATCACGCGCAACAGCTCCTCAGCCTCCAGCGCGGCGCCCGGGATGCGCGCCTTCGCCAGCGTGTCGTCCACCTCCATCACACCGCGAAACGAAAATGCCTCCCCACTGCCCAGCAACGCCCGCATCTCGGCCGTCCGCCCCTGCTGCACCTCAATCCAACTCAAATCGGCCGAAGGCTCCAACCCACGCACCACCGACTGCCCCAGCGCACTCTGCGCCCGCGCCGCCACACGCTCCCGCAACGCCTCCCACTGCAGCGCCGCCCCACCCCGCTCACCCAAAACCAACGAAATCTCAGTCAATTGCATTTATCTCATTAGAGCGCAGCCCTGCCAGAATGACGCACCACCCCCTTGCTATCCCGGAACAGCGAGGCGTCACCCCTTCCTCTGGGGCCGCCGTGTGCCTTTCCAGCCCGCAGGCCCGGCAGAAGTGAGAGAACGTGATCTGTCGCGTACCACATCTCAGGCAGCTGTCGAACACGAGCAAGCCGCAGTTCATGCAGAAGTTGTTGCTGGCGTCCTCCGTGTTCAGCGGACGCTCGCAAGCTGGGCAAATCTTTCTCGCAAGACGCATCTGTGCCGTTTCAAAACCGAGGTCTTTGCGGCGCTCCGGCTCAGGGCGCTCCTCTTTGGCCCTCTGTATCTCCAAATAGCGGCGCAGGCTCACAATGACGTAATTGCCAACCCACACCGTCAGGACAATTCCCACAATGTAGCGAAGGTACCCTCCATAGCTCGGCAGGTAAGGCACAAGCTCAAAGAAGAAGGCATACAGCGCAAAGAAGACAAAGCCCCACACAAACGGCCAGCGCGGCCCCTTACGGCGCTTGATAAACAGCCACACCGCCATCACAAGCAAAGGCAAGGTAAACAGCAGACGAAGCCCAAACACTCGCAGTTCGTCCCGCCGCACCGCACGGTCGTAGCCGGCTTTACCCGTCTCAAGTAGCTTCTCTACTTCCCGCTCGTGCGCTGCCCGATCTTGATCGAGCGCAGTACCACGGCTTTCCAGCGCCTCCACTTGTTGTTCCTCTGCTCGCTCGTCCGCCTTTGCCGTGTCCACGGCACGGGTGCGCTGCAGCACCTCTCGGTTCTCATTCGGTTGCTGCGTGGCCGATCGGGTTTCGACCCAGGTTTGGAAGCTTTCGCGCTCGGCAGCCGTTGCTGCGCGCGCATGTTCCACGGCCTCATCGGCCCGCGTGCGGCGGTCGCTTAGATCTTCAATCTGCCCACGATCCGCTTTGACCGCCTCGCGCTCGATCCGGAGCCATGCCCTGTCAACAAAAGCTTCCGAGTCGACAGGCTTCTCAACTTTAGGAAGATCGCTCTCGACCAACGATCCCAAACCGATCAAGAAACCAGCAAACACAAGCGCGATCAGCCATAACCCACGCTGAAACCACTGC
>CAXUIF010000067.1:0-12604 GCA_964250995.1 uncultured Acidobacteriaceae bacterium | reverse complement strand
CAAGAAACCAGCAAACACAAGCGCGATCAGCCATAACCCACGCTGAAACCACTGCTCCGATAGCCGAAGTCCTTTAGTCACATGGTTCCTTGCGGTGGGAAGTGTCCCCACCCTACGGCAGGACTGCACCGGGATGCAACGTCACTTTAGTCAGCTTCTCGTAACCGCCGGGCAAATATCTTTCCATCGTCCGGCCGGCGCGGAGGAAGCCTTATCCTAAGCCCCATGCCGTTCCCCGCCACGCGCCTCCGCCGCCTTCGCGCCACTTCCGCCCTGCGGTCGCTCGTGCGCGAGACGCAACTCACCCCCAGCCAACTCATCTATCCCCTCTTCCTTTGCGAAGGCGAAGGCATCCGCCGCGAAATCAGCTCCATGCCCGGCGTCTTCAATCTCTCCATCGATGAAGCCCTCAAAGAGGTCGATGGAGCCGCCGCCCTCGGCCTCGGGGGCCTCCTCCTCTTCGGGCTCCCTGACACCAAAGACGACCAAGGCTCCGGCGCCTACGACCCGCAAGGCATCACCCAGCGCGCCCTCCGCGCCATCAAGGCCACCTCCGCCGCGAAAACCCTCGTCACCATCGCCGACGTCTGCCTCTGCGAATACACCTCCCACGGCCACTGCGGCCTCGTCCGCCGACAGGGCTCACCTGAAGAGATCCGTGACCTAGAATCCGGCGAGATCGACTTCACCATCGACAATGACAGGAGCGTCCAACTCCTCGCCCGCACCGCCGCCTCCCTCGCCCAGGCTGGCGCCGACATCGTCGCTCCCTCCGATATGATGGATGGCCGCATTGAAGCCATCCGCCAGGCCCTCGACGCCGCCGACCTCCACAACACGCCCATCCTCAGCTACGCCAGCAAGTTCGCCTCGGCCTTCTACGGCCCCTTCCGCGAAGCCGCCGCCTCCGCCCCCCAGTTCGGCGACCGCCGGACCTACCAGATGGACGGCGCGAACCGCCGCGAAGCCATGCGCGAGATCGAACAGGACGTCGCCGAAGGCGCCGACATGATCCTCCTCAAACCCGGCATGCCGTACCTCGACATCCTCCGCGAAGCCCGCGACCGCTTCGACCTGCCCCTCGGCGCCTATCAGGTCTCCGGTGAGTACAGCATGCTCCAGGCCGCCTTCCAGCGAGGCTGGCTCGACCCACACCGCACCACCCTAGAAAGCCTCCTAAGCTTCCGCCGCGCCGGCGCCGACTTCATCATCACCTACTTCGCGAAGGACGCCGCCAGACTCCTTTGAGGTCAGCTCTGCGGCAACTCCTTCGCCCAGTCAGAAAGCCATCGCCTTCTTGGTTGTCGTTCCCGAAGGGAATCTGCCGTCTGCAGGCCCCGCGCCCACAGACGGTAGCGTTGCTGTGCATGCGGGAGCGTCAAAAATGGCCTGTACGGAAGCCCGAATGACCGCACCTACTCTAAACCAAAGTACTTAAGCAGCTCCTTACGGAGTAAGGATCGGCCTAAGGCCGAGGCTAGGAGTTTAGCGACCTTGAAAGCCGCATGTGCGACTTCATGCTTCAGCCGCTTAGGTACTCTCTGCCCGCGCCGGAGAAACAGACCCCGCCAACATCCCAGCGTTAAAAACGGCTCCCTTCAGCTATCAAATCTGTACCCCAGAATAGAGCCATGCTCCCCACACGCGACGCCGAACTCGTCCAGATCGTCGACCAGGCCCTCGCTGACGCAACCGTTCGCGCCCGCAAGCCCGACGGCACCTCCTGGCTAGCCTGCCAGCCCGGTTGCACTCCCTGCTGCCACGGCGTCTTCCGCATCTCCGCGCTCGACGCCGAACGGCTCCGCACCGCCTTCCACAAGCTGGAACAGACGGACAAGCTCCGCGCAGCGGCCATTCAAGCGCGAGCCCTCAACCTCGTCACCGAACTCAGCCCCTACTTCCCCGGCGACGCCCATTCCGGCCTCCTCCACCCCGAAGACGAAACCTGGGACACCTTTGCCGACCTCCCCCAAGCCGACGCCCCCTGCCCCGTCCTCGATCCCGCAACCGGCCGCTGCGATCTCTACGCCGCTCGCCCGCTTACCTGCCGAATCTTCGGACCGCCCGTCCAGAACGAGGGCGGCATCGGCGTCTGTGAGCTTTGCTATATCGGCGCCGCAGAGCCCGAGATCCTCTACGGCGAAATGCACCTGCAGCACCACGCACTCGAGGAAGAGCTCAACCAAGAGCAGAGCCAGGAGCGCCACCAGGAACGTGATCGGGAACGCCATCAAGCACGCGATGGCGAGCTGTCCCAGAATGCAACAGTCATCGCCTGGGCCTTACTTGCGTAACGGCGCTCTTTCGGCCTCTCGGCGCTACTATGGTCTTGCCTATGCCGCCCCCAGTCACGGCCGCACGTCCAGCAGAGAAGGTTGTGGTCGTCCACGGCGGTGCACGGGACGCCTACCAGGTCGCGCGTGCGCTTTCTGACGCCGGCCTTCTCGAAGCCCTCATTACCGACCTGTTTTGGCCCGCTGATCGGCCCTGGGCGAACGCGCTTGCCGCCGTCCTTCCGCCCCGCTTCCGCGCCCTGCTTCGGGCTCGCAGCGCCCCGGCGCTGCCCTCCGCCAGGGTCCGAAACTGTGTCGCAGCCGGCCTGAAGAACCTGGCTCTCGATCGTCTACCGCGGGTCTCTTTCGACGTACGCCGGCGCGCGGTCCGCTCCGCCGACACCACCCTCGGCCGCACCGCGGGATGGCTCGCCGCCCGCAAGGGTACCGGCCTGCTCGCCTACAGCTACTTTGCCTACGACGCGTTCGCGGCCTACGGTGGGCCCGGTATTCTCTTTCAGGTTCACCCCCACCCGCTCACCATCCGACGCATCTTGTCCGAAGAGCTCTCCGCGCATCCGGACTGCGCGGCTTCGCTCCAGCAGGAGTGGGAGCTCGCCTTGCCGGAACAGGATTTTCAACACCTGGTCGCCGAGCCCGCGGCTGCCGCGCGCTTTCTTTGCGCGTCCAGCTTCACCCGCCGCAGCCTGATCGAACACGGCGCCCCTGCCTCCGCCATCCGCGTCGTCCCGTACGGCGTAGACCTTCACCACTTTCAGCCCGACGGGAGCCGCCGGGCCGCGCCCGGCACCAAACTCAGGCTCCTTTTCGTCGGCCGCATCAACCAGCGCAAGGGTGTCAAATATCTTCTCGAAGCCCTCCGCCTGCTCCGCACCGACCAGATCGAGCTCACCGTCTGTGGCCGTGTCGTGGACGGCCTCGAGCTCTTCAAGCCCTTTGCCGACCGCGTCACGATTCGCCCTTCGGTCAGCGCGGAAGAGCTGCAAGCCGCCTACCAGGCCGCCGACCTTTTCGTCTTTCCCTCCGTGGCGGAAGGCTTCGGCCAGGTCCTGCTCGAAGCCCTCGCCAGCGGCCTCCCCATCCTCTCCACAACGCACACAGCCGCACCGGACCTCATCCAAGAGGGTGTGGAAGGCTTTATCGTCGAACCGCGGCGCCCCGACCTCTTGGCCGAGAAGATCGAGTGGGCCGTCGATCACCGGGACGAACTCGCCGCCATGGGGGAGCACGCCCGCGCGCGGGCAGCCCAGTTCACCGTCGAGCGCTTCCGTGCCGGCATCGTCAACGCCGTCCAGGAGTTCCTCCCTGAACTCCGTGTGCCACCCTCGCCACTCGCCCCAGCAACCGCTCCCTCTTCTCCTGCTGAGGAAGCCGCGCTCCCAGGCCGATGACGCGGGATCTCCAGGCGGCCTTACCCTCCGATGACCGCATGGCCGACGTCCTGGTCGTAGGCGCGGGCGCTGCGGGCATCAGCCTCGCCGTTGAACTCGCCCGGCTGGGCCAGCACGTCCTTCTTCTGGAAGGAGGTGGCGCGCTCCCCGAGGAGCCCTCGCAAAGCCTGTATCGCACCGATCTCGCCGGCCTCCCACACCGTGGGGTCCACGAAGGCCGCTTCCGCCTCCATGGCGGCACCACCACGCAATGGGGCGGGCAAATCCTGGAGCTTGAAGATGCCGACTTCGAGCCGCATGCCTGGATCGCGGGCAGCGGCTGGCCCTTTCGCAAAGCTGACCTCGCCCCGTTCTACGCGCGTGCCCTTCAGGTAGAAGGCCTGTACTCGTGCTTGGCCAGCGACAGGGATGTATGGCAGGCGCTCGGTGGACCCCCGCCCAGCCTCCCCGATCTCGACCTCTACCTGTCCCGTTGGTGCCCGGAGCCGAACTTTGCGCGTCTGCATCGCCGCAGCCTCGAAGACAATTCCCGCATCGAGCTCTGGCTCCACACCAATGCCGTCGAACTCCTTTGGAACAACAACGGCTGCGCCACCGGCGTGCGCTGCCGCACCCTCGCCGGGCAGGAAACGACATTCCGCGCGAGGCGGTATGTGTTTGCGCTGGGAGCCATCGAAACCGCTCGCTTCTTTTTGCAGCCACGGCCGGCGGGCCATCTGCCCTGGAATGAGTCAGGCCTGCTAGGCCGCCACTTCCAGGACCACATCGATTCCGATGCTGCCACACTCCGTCCCCGATCGCCCCAGGCCTTCCATCAGTGCTTTGACAGCATCTTTCTGCGCGGCTTCAAGTACAACCCAAAGCTGCGCCTCACCCGCGACGCGCAGCGGGACGCCGGGGTGCTGATTGCCGGAGGAACTGTTTTCTCCGCGAGTGCCGCCGACACCGCTCTCGCTGCGGTGAAGACAACGGCCAAACACCTCCTTCATGGCCGTTTCAGCGAGGTCACTGCCGGGGACGTCGGGGGGCTGCTTCGTCACGCTCCGCTGGTCGGGCAGCAAGCCTTCCGCTACGCCGTGCAGCACCGCGGCTTCCACCCCGCAGACGCCGAGTTGCGTCTGCGCGTTCATTGCGAACAGGAGCCCCTTTCCGCCAGCACAATCACCCTCTCCGGCGAGCGCGACCGTCTCGGCCTGCTCCGCACACGCCTCGACTGGCGTATCTCCCCTTTGGAAGTGCAAACAATCCGTTGCTTCGTCAAAGCCGCTCAGGGCGCCCTTGGCTCCCTCGCCGAGGTCATCCCGCACCCTGACCTGCTGGCCGGCGACGATCGCTTTCTCGCCCACTGCCAGGACAGCTTCCATCACATGGGCGGTATGCGCATGGACCCCTCACCTGCCCGCGGCGTCGTCGACCCCAACCTCCGCCTTCACAACACGGAAAATGTCTTTATCTGCTCCAGCGCCGTCTTTCCCACCTCCGGCTTCTCCAACCCCACGCCCACCTTGCTTGCCCTCGCCATGCGCCTCGCTGCTCATCTCGCCAGCCATCCCTGAGCGCACCCCCTACCCTCGCCGCAGTGCTTTCCTTTGCTTCTCTCCCGCCACGCAGTGCGCATCGCGGTTCGGCCGCTCCCCACTCCAGGTAACCCATGAACCAAATTTCCCTCGCCACTACCGGCCGCATCACCTCTCAGCTGGGCTTCGGCGGTTCTAGCCTGATGGGCGCTGCCGGCCGGAAGGAGTCCCTCGCCCTGCTCGAACACGCCTTCGACGCGGGCATTCGCCACTTCGACGTCGCCCCCATGTACGGCTACGGCGCCGCGGAAGGCTGCCTGGGAGAGTTCCTCGCCCGGCACCGGGGCCAGATCACCGTGACCAGCAAGTACGGCATTCCGCCTCCCGCCAACCAGGGCCTCCTCCGTGCCGCTCGCCGCGTCATCGGCCCTGTTCTGAGTCACCTTCCCAGCGTGAAGAAGCGCCTTGCCCGCGCTGCGAACATCGTCACTGCCGCCGAGCCGAAAGTGCCCTTCACCGCCGCTGCGGCAAGTGCCTCCCTGGACCTTTCCCTCGCCCATCTCCGCACCGACCGCCTGGACCTTTGGCTGCTCCACGAAGCCGAAGCCAACGACCTAAACGACGAGGCGCTGCTCCATTTCCTGCAGAACGCCGTCGCAAAAGGCAAGATCGGCGCCTTCGGCTGCGGCTCCAGCGCAGACAAGATTCCCGCCCTCCTTGCCCAGCGTCCCGCGTTCTGCCCCGTCCTCCAGTTCGAGTGGTCCGTGCTCGACAAGCCCCTCGACCCTCGATCGGCCTTTACTCTCCACCACCGTGCACTCACTGCCAACTTCGCCGGCCTGAACGCCGCGCTCCGCCAGGACGCCGCACTCTCCCGGAGATGGTCTACCGAAATCGACGCTGACCTTGCACAGCCCGGCACCCTTGCTTCCCTTATGCTCAAAGCCGCGCTCGTCTATAACCCGACAAGTATCCTCCTTGTCTCGTCCCGCAACCGCGGTCACATCACCGAAAACGTTCGGGTGGCCGGCGACGACAGCCTTGCCGCTCCCGCCCGCAAACTCTATACCGTGGCCCAGCGCGAGGGGGCGTCGGTACTCTCCAGAACCTGACTAACGTACTCTCGCGCAAGAAAGCGGTAGCAGATAGGGTGGTAAAAGCACGCCATCCCTCATCCGCTTGCTTTGTCGTCTTGAGGAGTGCGCACAAGCTGCGTCTTGCCCTTCTGTTCTGTTCTGCTTTCCCCGAAGGAGTCTGTTGATTCGCCCATGAACATCTTGTCTTACGTCCACCTCCGCAACATCTATCGTTCCACCGGCGTCGGCCGTGTCGCCCGCGAGATGACGGAGCACCTCGCTCTCCTGCCCGATACACACGTAGAGATTCTCGCCGACCCCGGCGACCATGCCCGTGTGATCAACAAGGTTGGCGAGCCCTGGACAAACTTCCGCTACCACTTCTTCCGGCACGACACCTCGCGCCAGCAAGCCCTATGGTTCCTTTTCGGTCGCCCCCACGCCGAGCACTACTGGCCCGCAACCGACATCGTGTATTGCACCGCGGAGTCCTACGTTCCCGTCCGCAAGGCAAAGCTGGTGATCTCCTGCCACGACGCCCAGCACTTCGAACCCGGCGTGCACCGGGTAACGCCCTGGCTGCTGCGACAGCGCTGGAAGTGGAAGCTTCTTTTCCGCCGCCTCGCGAAGAAAGCCGCCATGTTCCATATGATCTCCGAGTACTCCGCCGAGCGCACCGGCCACTACTTCCCAGCCATCAAGGACCGCCTCCGCGTCGTTCCCAATGCTGCCTCGGCAAGCTTCTTTCGTCCGCCTTCCGCGTTCGGCAAGCAGGTTTTGCAGCAACTCGGTATTGCCGACAAGCCCTACATCCTCGTCCCTGGAGGACTGCAGCATCGCAAAAATGCAGACCTCATCCTGGACGCCTGGCCGCACATTCACCATCGCAATCCAGAACTATCCCTGGTCGTCATCAACCACCCGCATCCCATGTACCTGGACCGCGCCAAGGCCTTGGGCCCCTCCTTTGTCCTGGGTGGCTTTCAAGAAGAGCAACAGCTGGTTGCCCTGTACAACGCCGCCCAGCTTGTCTGGTTTCCCACTCGCTACGACGGCTTCGGCATGCCTGTGGTCGAAGCGATGGCCTGCGGCACCCCCGTCATCAGTAGCAACACCACTGGCATCCCGGAGGTTGCGGGCGATGCTGCCCTGCTGCTCTCGCCAGACAAAATGGAGGATCATGTCGACGCCATCACCGGCCTCCTGCAAGACGCCCCCGAACGCGCCCGCCTCAGTGACCTCGGCCGCCAACGCGCCGCCCGCTACACCTGGGCCAACTCCGCCAAGCAAATGGCCGAAGCGTTTCGCGACTTGCTCTAAGCGAGAGCTCTGAGGCTTGCGACAAAGGCAAGTGCCCGCACCGGCACCCTCTAGACGGTCCTACCTGTGATCGGTTCCGTCATCGAACTCACGCGCGCACTCTGGTAGAGCTTTCTCATACCCGGTTCGGAAACTTAGCCGAGAGCTCACCGCTCCGCGCGCGCGACCAGATCCGGCAATTCTCCATCGGTAGATCACGTTAAATATCTGCAGAACAAGCCGTGTTGTTTCAAACGCCGGCTACCTGCGCCGCACCCTCTATGGTCTCCTGCTCCTCGATCCGCTCTACCTCAGCCGGTGCGCCGACCGGCGAATCGATCCGGCGGGGATAAAAGCGATCTCGCAGCTTCAGCGCAGGTAGTTCGATTACCTTCGTAGAAAAGGCGCCAAGGCCGATACCGGCCGCCACGGGGATCACCGCAGTCCACCACGGCAGCAGCCAGCGTGGCAGATGTCCCCCCATTGCCATCGAGGGAGCAATGACGGCCACATGCCACAGATAGATGCCGTAGGAATAAACCCCTATCCACGCGATCAGCCGGTAAAGGGCCGACCGCCGCGCCACCTTGCCGGGGCGATACAGCAGCATCAGCAGCGCTACGCCCAGCAGGTCAGCCGCATCCCAGCCCAGCGACGCCGACCACGGCGCCTCCGTCTGCAAGCGGAAGAAGACGAGCGACCCAAGCAGCACGGTCGCCCATACCCACCGGCGATCCTGCCAGCGCCGGAACATCTCGGGCCTGTAGTGAAATACGGTGGCCAGCAGAACCCCGTACAAAATGCCCTCGATCCGCGTATGGGTCCGGTTGACCACCTCGTACCCACGCTCAATCAGCACCAAGCGAAGCACGACCACAACGGCGCACACGGCAGCGAGCCCAATGGCGACGGCACGCACCCGCACCTTCGATCTTGCTGCCCATGCGAGACAGATCGCCAGCAGCAAATAGGCGTGCTCCTCCACCGCAAGGCTCCAGGTATGGGGGATACCACCCACATAGTTCTGAACGTTGAGCAAATTACCCCAGAGTTGCTGCACCGTCCGATGTCGCGTGAGCAGCATCAGGCCAAGGAAGACGTAGTATTGGGGCCAAATCTTGAAGCCTCTGCGAATCAGAAAACGCTGCTGATCGATGCGATCCTTGGTTCGCCACTCCTTGATCAACAGACCTCCAACCAGGAACCCGCTCAGCACAAAGAAAACATCCACGCCCGCCCAGCCGAAGTTAGGAAAGCCGAGCCGTTGCAGAGGATACGACATCCAGTGCACGGGCGCATGGAAGTCCAGAACCATGAGGATGGCCAAACCGCGAACAAAGTCGAGCTCAATCTCGCGTCCCAGCTTCGGGGCCGTGGTCGCAGCGCGCTCTGGGACCGCAGCCTGCGTAGCAGTCCGTCGATTCGCAACCGCGCCTTGAGCAGGATTCATTGATTGTCTCTCGCTTGGCATCCATTCTCTCGGTCTCGAGACGGTTAGCTTCTAAACGCCCAACACACTGCAGCACGGTCCGGTTCGTCCCAATCGTACGCCGCTGGCCCCATTCGGAAACGCCGACATTGTGGGATAGTCGCAGTCATTAGTAACCGTAGGGTCATCGCAGTACCTTGCGTCTGTCGCGAAACAGGGCAGGCCTCTTCATTGCGAGACGGCCAGCGCGGGGTACCTACACCTCGGGGCACGCACGCCCAAAGCTCGCCGTCACCACCCCTCTACAATCAGGTTGTGCCTTCTCCCGTTCTGCTTCTTCACGGCGGCGCCTGGGCCATGCCCGATGACGCCGTTGCTGCCCACGAACACGGTGTTCACGTCGCCCTGACTGCCGGCTGGGCCGTGCTTTCCCGAGGCGGCTCCGCGCTGGACGCCGTCCAAGCCGCCATCACGATCATGGAGGACGACGAGACGTTTGACGCGGGCCGCGGCTCTTTCCTCACGCGCGACGGCCGCGTCCAGCTTGACGCCTTGCTGATGAGCGGCCATGACCTTCGCGCCGGCGGTGTTGCCTGTGCGGAGCGCCTGCGAAACCCCATTCAAGCCGCACGCCTGGTACTCGATAGATCGCCGCACGTCTACTTCGTCGGCCCCGGTGCAGAAGCTTTCGCTGCCGAACATGGCATGGCCTTGATCGACAATGAACAGCTTGTGATCCCCCGCGAGCGCGCCCGTTTAACGACCTTCCAGCGGGCCGAGGCCGCGGGCCTTCCTGACCTCACCTTCGCTGGCTCCGTCCCCAGTGCTCCTACCCCGGCAGGCCCCCGCGTAGCCTTCGCGGCTTCCCAGTCCGACGTTATCCATCATCCCACGCTTCAGTCCCACGACACCGTGGGCGCGCTCGCGCTGGATGCACAAGGCGATCTCGCCGCTGGCACCTCGACGGGCGGTACCCTGTCGAAAACACCGGGGCGGGTCGGCGACTCCTCTCTGATTGGGTGCGGTTGCTACGCCGACAACAGCTCCGCTGCCGCCTCACTCACCGGCTGGGGCGAGCCCATTATGAAGCTGGTCTTAGGCAAGTGGGCCGTGGATCGGGTCGGCGCAGGCTCCACACCACAGCAGGCGGCAGACGCAGCCATCCGCTACTTGCACGATCGGCTGCAGGGTCACGGCGGCATCATTCTCCTTGGCCCGCACGGTCAAATCGGCATAGCCCACAACACGCCGCGCATGGCGTGGGGGTATGCGAACGAGCAGGGACTCACCCTGGGCATAACCCGCGTGCCGGACGAAATGTAGACGCAAGACACTCGCCAGAAGCAGGCAGAGAAGATCGCGGCGGCCCAACCCTGCCGTCGCCCGGGTTGGAGCATCCAAGTTCCTGAAGGCACCACCCTTCTCAGGAGACCTTATGAAACGCCTTACGTTTTGGCTCACCATCCTTGCTGGCGGCACGGCTGCTTACCTTATGTACCGCCGCGGCGAATCGCTCCCCAACATTGCCCGTAAAGCGGTCACAAACCCCTTCGGAAGCTTCACCGCTGAAGTCAAGCAGGCTCTCTGAAACTTGAGATCGGACGCTGCTTGCAGCGTCCGCAACCTTCTTGCGCATGACCCCTGCCCTGTTCCCCGAGCCCGCCGCGAATCAGGAAGTTGGACGCCCGCTCACGCCCGAACAAGCGGACAAACTGCCCCATATCCATCGCCTGCTCCTCGGCTACTACGGGCAGCCCAAGCCGCGCGAGCCCTGGGACCCGCTGACGCAGTTCATCTATTCACTCCTGAGCTCCCGCACCAAAACACCCCAGGCGCACCAGGTGATGCGTGACCTGGAGCGCGCGTTCCCCGGGGCCGGCCCGGGTGCTTGGGAAGCGGTCCGCGACGCCCCCGTAGCTGATGTCGAGCGGGCGATCGCCGTAGTCACCTTTCCCGAGGTGAAAGCCCCTCGCCTCAAAACGGCCTTGGAACAGATCACCGCGCGCACCGGTGCACTTTCTCTCGAGTTTCTGGCTCGCTACCGCACGGACAAGATTCGCACTTGGCTCGAGCAGTTTGAAGGTGTCGGCGCCCAGGTCTCCGCTGCTGTCGTCAACTTCTCTACCTTGCGCCGTCGCGCCCTTTCCATCGACGCCAATCACTTGCGCGTCACGCAGCGGCTTTGCATCGTGCCGCGTGCGGACGCTGCGACCACGGAAGAGCGGCTTATGCGCCTCGTCCCGGAAACCTGGGACGCCGCCATGCTGGATGAGCATCATGCACTCATTAAGCTCCATGGCCAAACGCTGTGCACCTTCGATCGCCCACGCTGCCTCGAGTGCCCGCTGCTGAAACTCTGCCCCACGGGTGACCGCAACAGCGCCGACCTAGCGCTCACGCCCCCGGACATCCCTCTGCCAGAGCCCGAATAGCGACACGCTACCGCCTTCGCTGTCGTCCCTGCCTGCCCGCTAACTGCCAACCTGCTCCAATCCTGTTTGCTGTTCCCATCCGGGTATGTGGGCCCTCTCACTGGCGAGCACAGCACAGTCGCAGGCACACCCGGGGCAAGTCCAGTGTCCCGCGGGGCAACGGTTCATCTCATCGGCAAACAACACGGCATAACAGTCCACACAGCGCGCAGTCTCAGCAGCTAACACACCTAACATCCTTCAGTCCTCACGTTGGCTACCTGCCTACTACACCTCACATGCCGGTGCACCGCCACTGGACTTTGGTCGCATTACCGCCCGGAAAACCTCCATTACCGGACACTTTCGACCGATTGTGCAACGTAGGTTTCATTCCCGGAGGTCTTTCGATGCACGATCTGCTGCCCCACCGGTACCCGCGAGAACGCATTTCCGGTAACCTCCCATGTCGCCCGCGGCGCGCCCGCGTTGTGGCCCGCGGTCTCGGTCGCAATCCCGACACCGAAACCGATACAGGTGTTTCGCACGATCCGCATCTCGTCGGAACTGTTGTCATCGCTCCACCCCTGCGCGATGCAGGCTGCTCCCGGGTCTGCCGTCCTCGCCTCGTAAAGGAGATCGTTGGCGTCGATCATCGAGGTGTGCCCCCCAGCCAGCGACGGCCCTACTATCGCAGGCTGCCCACCCAGCGGCACTGTAAATCGCAGGCTGTTACCGCTGATCCGCACCGAGTTCGTGTAGTTCACGAAACGAAACACTCCGTTCACCACGGTGTTGTGCGACAGATCCAGGCCACCCTCTCCTTCGCTGTAAAACGCCGTGCAAAGCCCGCCGCAACTCAACGTATTGCCGGTCACGGTGAGGTTGTCATGCGCTGCCGGATTGCCGTTGCGGTGTTTGATCAAAACCAGCGCGAGCGCCGGGCGTTTTGCGTCTGCGTAAGCGAAATTGCCTGAAAAGACCGTGTCCACGCTTTCCATCTGCGCCGAATAGCAGCCGTTGCCGCAGGCCTGCGCCACATTGCCTGTAAACAGGTTGCGCACACCACCTTCGGCGTCAAAGCAGACATCACTGCATACGTCGGCACTGTTGCCGCTGACGGTCACGTTGAAGCCCATCGAGCCCCACACACAGGCCCCGCCGGCGTCATAGCACTCGATTCCCGT
>CAXUIF010000066.1:0-14803 GCA_964250995.1 uncultured Acidobacteriaceae bacterium | reverse complement strand
GGACACTTCACATCCACGATCTTGTGGACGGCCTTCGGTACATTCGCGAGGGGCCGCTCGCCCGAGGTCTCCATCATCAGTTGATAGCCGGCCTCAAGAAGACGGCCCATGAGCGGCACCAACTCGCGTCCCTGCAGCATCGGCTCGCCGCCCGTAAACTCGATCAGCTTGCAGGGCTGTAGGCGCTCGATCTCGGCAACGATCTGCTCGTCTGTCCATGGCTTGCCGCCAGTGAAGGTGTACTCCGAATCACACCAGGAGCACCGCAGATTGCATCCCGCCAGGCGCACAAAGATGCAAGGCACGCCCGCAAACGAGCTTTCTCCCTGCACGGATTTGTAGAGCTCGATGAGGTACATCACGTTAAAGCAGCAGATCCACTCCGGCGTTCCGAGCAGCGCGGGCAAGTTGTTGGTCTCGCGTAGCCAGTGGCAAACCCAGTTGCTGCGCTAAGAACAGGAAAGACAAGTCGTACGCAGATAACTGATGCGATTGCATGCCATCCACAAGAGAAGCCAGAGCGGGCACTCTTGCCGGGGCATGACCCTGATCCAGCATGGCGAAGGTATGCAGCGCCACGTCCATCTCTTCTCCGCTCAACCGTCCCTTGCGAGTTGCTTTCTGCAAAGTCTGACATATTTCATACGGCCAGATTGCAGGCACAAAGACGGATTCGGCCGCTGCTCGCAACAGCAATGCCTGTGTTTTAGGCTCAAACTCGTCCAGAAACGCCCAGCTTAGTGCGGCTGAACTATCCAACACGAAGCTCAAACGCGATGGCCCTCGTGGATCCACTCTCGCCACGGCCGGCCATCGCGTCCCGAGCTCGATTGCCCGCGGCGTAGAACCTGTACCCATTCAGCAATCTGCTGTAACCGCGCTGCCACGTCTTCCACGGTGAAGACAGTGGCTTCCGCTGGTCGCTCACAAGCCACTTCGCCTATAGCGGGTGCGGGAGCTCCGTTCCTCACTGCAGTGCCGGGTTCCATCATGACCTCGCTAGGCGTCATAATACCGCGCAAAGCTTGTATCCGTTTCATACACCGTGCAGTCCTTCACTCGCACGCGCCCTCCAGTGATCCTCGCCAGCTCGCTTGCTGTCCGGTCGAAGAAGTACTTTGCCAGGTTCTCGGCTGAAGGGTTCACCGTCGTAAAGGGCTCGAGATCGTTGATCATGCGATGGTCCAGGTACTCCACTGTGGGCTTCAGCACCTGCTTGAGTACTTTGAAATCGAGGAGCAGCCCATTCGACTCCAGCTGCTCGCCCACCAATGTCACCAGCACGCGATAGTTGTGCCCATGCGGGTTTTCGCACTTGCCGTAGTACTCGCGAAGATAGTGCCCGGAAGAAAAACCGGCCTGCACCGTGATCTCAAACATGCTGCATCCCGATCCCACCAGGGCGCAGTGGCGCGCCAGAGATTATTTTAGCGAATACGGAAAAGACGCCTTCTTCCGGCCTGCTCTTGCCTCGTACGAGGAGCTTCAGCTGTCCAGCCACATTGCCGTAGAAAGACTATTCCTGCGATCGTCGTCCGCTGCGTGCTTCTTTCCGCTGTTCTTCGGCTCGCCGCTCCGCTTGCCCGAACAACGTCGACAGGATGCCCGCCAGCCCTACTATCAAGGCCACAGCCAACAAGGCAATCCCCGTCGTCCGCCAAAGCATGGCGTCCCCCGGCGACCCAGGCTGACCGGCAATGTTGGTGAAGCTCACCACCACGGACAAGAGCGCCAAGCCCCCCAACGTTGCCGCCAGGACGTAAAGATTTCTCCCCATAATCCCTTCGTACAGCTCCAGCATAGCCTAGGGAAGGCTTTGGGCCCGTACGAGGCTACTGCGGTCGAAAGCTCGCCAAGATGCGGGTGTAAAGGGGCTGCAACGTCGCAAACTGGCCGGCGGGTGCAACGAAGATGAGGGTGTCCAGGTCGCCATCGGGGCGTGCCACCGTGACCAGCCAATCGCGCTCCGCATCCTGCGCTCCCGAGGTCGCCGCCCGAACCGGCGAGCTGCCGCGCAGATACCGGCCGATCGCCGGCTGCCCGCCTACCTGAAAGGAAGTAGCGGCACCTTCCGGGGTCAACCCATTGCTTTGTGCCAACTGGGCCGCTAAGGCGTCGCTAGCCCGGCTAAGCGCGGCAGTGTCGCTTATTCCATTGCCTCCCTGGGGCAGCGTGGCCAATACAGCGCCGTAGGCCACGCCGAAGCTGCCGGTGGCTCCCGGGGGTGCCACGGTCAGCGTCGTTCCCTGTGGCTGCTGCCCCGCTCCCCCATTGGAGGTGCTCGTGTGCGCCCAGTTGGCAGGCGCGTCGATGGACGACTGCGGACCCTGCACCCGCACGAAACGCTCGGCCACGCCAAGCTGCGATGCAGAGAGCGGCGCAAGCCCCGTCGAATTGGCGATCGTCCCTCCACCGGAGCCTGCGGTGCCCGGAGAGTAGGAGGCTGGCTGCCCGGCCGGGCGGCTCCCGGCCACCGGTCCACCACCTGGCGCACTGGCGTACAGCCCGCTTGACCGCCAGCCACCGGCGGTCTGTTCCTGTGCACTCAGTGCGTGCTCCGCAAGGGACTGCGTGTGCGCCGCCGCGAAGGCGGGCGTGGTGACGACAGGATGGGCCAGCGGCGGCATCGCCGCGATCTCTGCTTGCAGGTACTGCGTCCGGTTTCCAGGGCTGGGGTGATCGGACAGGAACTGCGCGCCGCCCTGACCGTACTTCGCTTCAATAATCTCGAAGAACTGAGGTAGGCCCCGCGGGTCGAAGTTTGCATCATGCAGGATCTGCGCTCCCAGTTTGTCTGCCTGCTCCTCATCGCCGCGCGACATCTTGAGGAAGCTCAGGTTTTTCAGCTGATCAATCCCCTGAGCGGCGATTTGACCCCCTGCACCGCCCAGCGCGATCTCGGACCCGAGCTCGCCCAGGCTGTACAAAATGCTGCGGTGCTGCTGCTTAATCAGGTTGCACGTGGAATGACGCAGGATGACGTGAGACATCTCGTGCCCCATAACGCCCGCAAGCTGCGCCTCGGTCTGCGCCGCCTGGATCGCGCCGAGGTTAACGAACATGGTTCCCCCCGGCAACGCAAACGCATTGATCTCAGAAGAGGCGACCACGTGAAAGTTGAAGGGCCATTGCTGCTCGAGCCCCGGCGTGGAAGGGGCCGCGGCCACAAGCTGCGCCCCAAGCCGCCGCACAAACTGCGCCACAGGATCGGCATCCGGCAGCACCGGCATCTGCTTGTACACCTCGCGGACGACCTTGTCGCCGAGTTCGATCTCCTGTGCCTGCGTGTAGGGGTTTTTGCAGGTAGGCGGCAGGTATTCCTGCGCTCGCAAACGCGACTCCTTTGCCATGCCAAATAGGACCATCAGAAATAGGGAAACAGCCCACGCACGTACACGCATACTTGTCCTCACTCCGATCTACGCTGAACCGACCTCTTTGGATGCCGGTCACCCCGTCCCACGGACTGGGAGATCCTCGAAAAAAGTTTCCACATCTTCAATCTCTGTGGTGCGGCGGTAGGGCGGCAGAGACTCCAAAAAGACGCGTCCATAGCGCGTGGTCCGGACACGTGGATCGAGCAGCATCAGCACGCCACGGTCGTTGAGCGAACGGATCAGGCGCCCGAAGCCCTGCTTCAACGTCAGCACTGCTTGCGGTATCTGCAGATCGTTGAAGGCGTTGCCGCCGGCCGCCGCGATTGCCTCCGTGCGCGCCTTTGTGATCGGGTCGGAAGGTACGGCGAACGGCAGGCGATCCACGATCACGCAGCTCAACTGCTCCCCCTGTACGTCGATCCCCTGCCAAAACGAACCCGTGCCGAACAGCACAGCATGGGGCGTGGCGCGGAACTGTTCCAGCAGTACATGCCGCGGCGCGGTGCCCTGGAGCAGCAGAGGGAATGGCAGCTCACACAAGAGCCGATCGTGTAGCTCCCGCATGGCCGCGTAGCTGGTGAAGAGGCAAAACGCCCGCCCCTGGGTGATCTCGAGGAGCCGCCGCATCTTTTCCGCTGCTTGCCTGGTGAACTCCGGATGACGTGGATCAGGCATCGACGTCGGCAGATACAACAAGGCCTGCCTGGGGTAGTCGAAGTGGCTCGGCACGACCAGCTCTTTTGGAAGCGGGATGCCAAGCCGTTTGCGCAGGTGTTCGAAGCCGGGGGTTCCATCCTTGCCGGCCACCGTCAGCGTGGCCGAGGTCAGCACGACCGTCCCAAAGCGCTGAAACAGCGTATCCGCAAGCAGCTCCGAGACGTCAATCGGCGTGGCTTGCAGATGCGTCGAAAACGCCTGGTACGCCGCGCTCGCATCCGCCGCCGGACTTCCGGGTAGTTCTGCACCGTTGCGCTCGGGCCGCGGTGTGCGCGGCACCGGATCGACCAGGGCCGTGCTCTGCGCCGCACCCCGCGCCGCATTGCGCAACCCTCCTGTGGCTCGTCGCTCGATCCAGAACACAGTGTTTTTATCGGCAGATTCCAGCAGAAACTTTAGGTGGTTTCGGATGTCCGCTGCCCGCTTCCGTAGCCCCGGCGCTTCTTCTACCTCACGCAGTCGCTCCAGTTCGCCTTCCAACCGCACGAGTGCATTCGCGGTCGCGAGGTAGGCATCGCCGCGATCCTCCAGAAAGTCTGCGCGATCCGTGAACTCCAGCCGGCCGAGATGCGAAGGGCCGACCGGCAGCGAGCTGAAGAACATCCGCGAGCGCTCGCGCAGGCTCGCCGTCGCAGATTCAATCGCCGACGAACTCGCCTGTTTGGCCCGCAGCATGTTCTCGGTGTCGCGGGCCAGTTCGTCGAAGCGCGCATTGGAAAGGGCTACCCCGAAGTACTGGCTGGCCACGTCTTCCAGCTCATGCGCCTCATCGAAGATCACCGCGGCGGCCTCGGGCAGGATCCCCGCATCGGGAGCGTCGCCCGCCTGTTGCTTGATGTTCAGATCCGCGAAGAACAGATGGTGATTGACGATAATCAGATCACTTTCCACGGCCTTGCGGCGCATGGCTGTAATGAAGCAGCTTTCAACATTCGGGCACGTCTGCCCCAGGCACGCCTCTGTCCGCGCATCCAGCTTGGGCCACAGCGCTGCATTTTCCGGCAGCGCATCGATCTCCGCCCGGTCGCCCGTCTCCGTCCTTTGCTCCCAGCGCAGGATCGCATGAAACTGCTGGATGTCGTCCAGCCCTGAAAGGACCGGGTTATCGCGCAGGGCATACAGCTTCTGTTTGCAAACGTAGTTCGCACGCCCTTTCATGACGCACACGCGCAGCGGGTCCAGCAGAGATTCGAGGAAGGGGATGTCCTTTAGCGCCAGCTGCTCCTGCAGGTTCTTCGTCCCGGTGGAAACGATCACCCGCTGGCCGTTTTCGCGCGCAAATCGCAGCGCGGGCAAAAGGTACGCCAACGTCTTGCCCGTGCCGGTGCCGGCCTCCACGATCAGATGCCGCCGGTCTTTGAAGGCCTGTTCGATCGCAGCAGCCATGATCAGTTGGCCGGGTCGCTGCTCAAACTGGAGCGAGGACCCGGCAAGCAAGCCCTCTGCGCCAAAGAACTCGCGGAGGGAAGGAAGTTTGGCCGTCTCGCGCGCCTCGCTCAGCGGTGTCTTGCGGTCCACGAGCTGGCTTGGGGGCGACACGGCAGGCTGCCTCTCATCATAGTCGCCGTTTGTTCGCCAAGGCGCGTTTCCGTGTCAGCCTGAACAGGCCAGACGCCCTGCCGTTTTCCGCTGTGGTGCTCCAGCACTCGGCGTAGGACGGATCGGCCGCGCTGCCCTCCAGCAAGGCCTTTCACGGAACAGAAGAGAGCCTCGCTCGTCACGCATCTTTGATGGCGTGAATAAGCGAAAAAGCCTTCAGGGAAGCTCCAGAAGAACGGACAACGGGGACCGCCGCCCCGATCACCTAAGCCCCTGTACCTGTTCCCGCGGAGCACGCGCGCGTGAACAGGATTCACGATCAAGGGAGCAGCAAACCATGAAGATGCAGAGTGTGCAGGACCTGATGTTTACGGGTATGACGTATGTTTTGGATTTTGAGCAGCAAATGACCAAGGAGGCCGGCAAGATGGCGCAGGCCGCCACGGATCCGCAGGTCAAGGAGATCTTTGAGAAGACGACGACACAGGGCCAGAAGTATGCCGAGCGCGTGCAGCAGGCCTTTGCAAAGATCGGCAAGCAGCCTGACTCCAACCAGAATCATCTGGCTAAAGCCATGATCGACGAGGTCGAAAACATGATCTCGAACACCGACGCCGGGCCCGTGCGCGACGCCGCGCTGGTGGTCGCCTTCAATCAGCAGCAGGCCTACCGGGTCTCGTCCTATGGTTCGCTCGCCAGCTACGCCAAGCTTATCGGCAAGCAGGATGCCGTCGCCGATCTACAGCAGACCGTGCAGGAAGCCAAGGCCGGCGACGAGAAACTGACCCAGTACGCCGAACAGACACTGAATGCGAAGGCCGCGCAACAACAACCCGTCGCAGCGTAAACAACATAGCCTTGAGCAGAAAGAAAGAGCCTCGGACGCTTGGCTGGCAGCTCTAAGAGCCGTCGGCCAAAGTCCGAGGCCTTCGTCCTTCCTGCTGTCACATGGCGAAACGCTGCTGGTTAGAGCCGCGACAGCAGCGAACCCGCAAGGCTCCCGAACATCCCACCCTGCGGCATCTGCTGTCCGCCCTGCGTCATGTGGGACAGGATCATCGGCAACGCCGCAGCCAAGGCCACCTTCGCCACACCCGGCGAGACCCCGGCGCGCTGCGCGACCTGGTCGAGCATGCCGCCGCCCAGCCCCGCCTGCACCTGGTCCGGTGTGGCCTGCTGGTTCTGCCCGGTTTGCCATCCGTCCACATGCTGGCCCATCCCCTGGTTGCGGAACATATCCATGATGCCGCCAAGGCCGCCAGGATGTTCATTGGCCGTCTGCAGGAAGCTGCCCGCCACGCGTCCCTGCTCGCTCGCGTCCTGCGGTACCTGAAATTGCCCCTGGCCACCGCCGCCCATTGCGCCGCCTGCCATACCTTCGATTGTGTCTAGAAGACCCACTTGGTCACCTCCACTCACTGTGATGCATTTGTATCTGGCCTTCGGCTGGCGATCCGGCAAGGAATCTCGCGTTCCTCACGAATGCCTGTCGACAGCCGTCCTTCACGGAACGCACAATCGTCCTATGCCGCAAAAGATGATCCTCTCCTCCACCGCCGCCCCGGCTGCGATCGGGCCCTACGCACAAGCCGTGCGAATCGGCGATCTTGTGTATACCTCCGGCCAGGTCGCCCTGGACCCCGCTACCGGCGACCTCGTCGCCGGGGGCATCACCGAGCAGACCGAGCGGGTCTGCGAAAACCTGCGTGCGGTGCTGAACGCCGCCGACCTCACGCTCACGGACGTGGTGAAGACCACCGTTTTTTTGCAGAATATGGACGACTTTGCCGCCATGAACGCGGTCTACGCCCGCCACTTCGCTCCCGAGAACTATGTGCCGCCGGCGCGCTCTACCGTGCAAGTCGCCAGGCTTCCCAAGGGCGGTTTGGTGGAGATCGAGTGCATCGCCGTGAAAGGCGCTTAGTAAAAGGAGCCCTGGGCAGCCTGCTCGTGCCTGGAAACGCAGCCTGAGTCGCTTCCCTCTTCCGGATTCCATTGCTTCCCAGCCACTTTCGCCTGCCCACCGCATCACATGCTTAAGAGGTACCTATGCCCACCATTCCGACCGGCGGTCCCCTGAGCGACGCCGCCCTCGCTGCTGACAACAAGACGGCCGGTACCGCGACCACGGCGCCCACGCGCAAGATCGAGCGATCTGAAGCCGAGTGGCGGCAGCATCTGACGCCGGAGCAGTACCACGTCCTGCGTGAGAAGGGCACCGAACGCGCGTTTACCGGTGCCCTGGTCAACAACCACGCGGATGGCCTGTACCATTGCGCTGCCTGCAACGCGCCGCTCTTCCGGAGTGGCACAAAGTTCGAATCCGGCTCCGGCTGGCCCAGCTTCTTCGACCCTGTCTCGCCCGACGCCGTGCAGTTGCATGAGGACACCAGCTACGGGATGCGCCGCGTTGAGGCCACCTGCGCTGCCTGCGGCTCGCACCTCGGTCACGTCTTTCCTGACGGCCCCAAACCGACGGGCCAACGCTTCTGCATCAACTCCGCCTCACTCGGCTTCAAGCCCGACGGCTCTGACACAGAGGAGCGCTAATCCTTCACACGCGTGCGGCGCGCTGCACCCTGGAGTTTGCCGCCGGTGCGTGCCTTCGCCAGGAAAGCCACACAAACGAGCGAGATCCCAAGAGTCACTCCCCTCGCGAAATCGCCAATTCCGGTGTGAGTGGTTAGGGGGATTATCGCCGCGTTCAGCGCAGGGCCGACCGCGCACCCAACCACCGCCAGGGAATACTTCTTCTCGGCAGGACGCTTCACGGCACCTATGTTAAGCGGAACGAAGGATTCTGCTACAGAAATCGTTTGAACTGCCCTTGGACACTCCCGAAACAGGAAAAAGCCTTGGGGAACCCAAGGCCTTCCAAGAGTCACGGCACCTCACGGCGATCCCCGGGCAGCTAGGCCTTGACGATCTTGCCGCTCTTGATGCAACTGGTGCATACCTTCATGCGCTTGGACACGCCCTGGCTGATGCGCGCCTTGACCTGTTGCAGGTTCGGGTTCCAGCGGCGACGGGTGACGTTATGCGCGTGCGAGATGTTGTTGCCGAACTGCGGCCCTTTGCCGCAAAGCTCACAGACTTGTGCCATCGAACTCTCTCCGAAACCAGAACTTTGTCGCAAACTCCCGCCCTGCTCGCGTGAGGGGCCCGGCACGGAAACGATCAGCCGGAGGAGTGGTAGGCACGATTGGATTCGAACCAACGACCTCTACCGTGTCAAGGTAGCGCTCTAACCAACTGAGCTACGCGCCTAAAGTGCGTACAAGTCAGTGTAACCGCAAGCCACAGCCCCTGCAACCCCACACCTACGCAGCCGGTCCCTCCGCCCGTTGAGCAGGTTCCGTCTGGCTGTGTACCCGCCGCAGCACCTGCCAGGCATACTGCGCCGCCGACAAGGGGGCCAGCACGGCAATGGCGCGCAGCAGCACGAACTTTGTCTGCGCGAGCCCCGAGTTGCGCAACACCTGGACCGTCATGACGGTCAGCACACCCAGGATCTGCAGCAGCGTATTCAATTTGCCCAGCCAGCTGGGCCGGAAGTCCCGCAAGGTGTTGGTGATGTACAACAAGGCCGAGATCAGCAGGATGCCCAAATCCCGACTGAACACCAGCACCGTAACAAAGCGCGGGATCACGCCAACGTGCGTCATCACCAGAAACAGGGTGCTCAGCAGCGCCTTGTCTGCGAGCGGATCCAGGTATTGGCCCAGCGTCGTCTGCTGCTTCAGCCAGCGTGCGAGCAGGCCATCAAGCCCATCGGAGATGCCCGCCACCCATAGGAGCAGAAACGCCAGCCGCCAGTGCCCGTCCAGGATCTCGATGACCAGAAAGGGCAGCGTGAATAACCGCAGCATCGTGAGCAGGTTGGGCGTGGCTCGGAACTGGCGCAGGTCGGGCATCAGCAGGGCAGGGGCAAGTCTGCATGGTAGCCGATTTCCCGCTGTGCGCCGCCAATCTCCTATCGCCGCGACGGTCCGCCTGTCGGCCATTGCCGATGCGCCTCAGCCCAGAACCGCCTCGATGGCCCCGGCAGCCACACCGGCCCCGTCCTCTCCGCGTACCATGAGTCCCGCCTGCGCTGCGCGGGACTGGTACGCTGCATCCTCTAGAAGCACCTGTAGCGCCGCGGCTACGCGTTCGGCCCTGTACCGCCCACGCCGTAGAACCCGCGCCACGCCCAGCCGCTCGACTCGAGCGGCGTTGTCCGGCTGATCGACCCCAAACGGCACCACCAGCATGGGCCGCCCGGCGCGAAGGGCCTCTGCCGTTGTGCCCACACCACCCTGATGGACCACCACCGCGCCGCGCGGAAACGTGGCGGCATAGGACGCGTATGGCGCCGCAAACATGTCCGGGTCGTTGTCCAGCACAGAGCCGCCGACCGCGAGCGCCCCCGGCTCCGCCGGATTCACCGCCCGGTGCGGCGCATGGCCCACCAGGAGCGCCCGAACCCTAAGCCGGCGCGCCGCCGCCATGCTTTCCGCAAAAAACAGCCCTGGGGCCATCACCGCCGACGACCCCAGCGTGAAGATCACCGGCGCCGGCCCGGCCGCCAGCCACTTCTCCAGCGCGGCGTCCACCGCCCCAGTCTGCGCAAAGAAGGGAAACCCGGTCACCGTGACCTGCGCGGGCCAGTCCGGCTGCGGCTGCGCCAACAAGGGCGAAAACAGGGCGAGAACGCCATGGGGGGAGTGGCCGCCCGCAAACAATGGATTGCCGCGATCCGGTAAGCCGAGTTCCTCCCGCAGCGCATCCACGGGTCGCAGCCACAACCGCGTCTGCCAGTCGGCAAACCGCAGCACCGCCCGGTACACCCGTGGCCCGGCCCCCACGCGCCGGAGCCACCCAAGGCCCGGCAGCAGCGGTGGGTCGTACGCCGAAGGGAGGCCAGTGGGCGCCAGCTGGGTGGAAAGCCACGGCAGGCGCAAGCGTTCCGCGACGAGCCGGGTCGCAAAGGTGAGCGGGTGCGCCACAAGCAGGTCTGCGCCTTGGGCTGCGGCCAGCGTGTCTGCGTAGGCCGTCCGGATCGCCGGCGCCACCAGCTCGCGCACGATGTATCGCACGCCCGCCCGACTGTGCAGCACACGCCGCATCAGCGCCGGTGTTGGCTGCTCCATCGTGGTGCCACGCAAGAGATGGAACGTAAGTCCGGCCGCTTCCACGCGGTCCTGAAACAACGCGAGCGTCGCGATCCCGACCCCATGGCCGCGCCGTTGCAGCTCCTGCCCAAGGGCCAGGTAGGGGTGCAGATCGCCCAGCGAACCGAGGGTGGTGAAAAGAATGCGCTTCGAGACCATAGCTGTTTCGATTCTAGGCACCTGCATCCAGGCACTAGGCACCTCGCTTCCCGGTACCTGCTACGAGGCACCTCGCTTTCCAGGCACCTCGCCAAGCCGAACGGCCGTTTGGCATTGCGACGCTCCTGAACCGCGCCGTACACTGGACGTGCCTGGCTCCCCTGCTGCGCGCCTCTTAGGCGCATCCCCGCCAGCCCCTCGCTATGCTGCGGCTCACCAAGAAAGCGGACTACGGCCTGATGGCCCTCAAGTACCTCGCCGAGCACGCCACGGAAGGCGCGCAGTCGGCCAAGGACGTCGCCGAGGCGTACCACATTCCCCCGCAGCTGCTCGCAAAGATTCTGCAGACCCTTACCCGCGCCCACATCCTGATCTCTACGGCCGGCACCAACGGCGGCTACGCACTGGCTCGTCCGGGCAGCGAGATCTCGGCCTTCGAGGTGATTCGCGCCATCGACGGTCCGCTGTTCATTACAAGCTGCATCACCATCCACGGCACCTGCGACCTGCACGGGACCTGCACCATCAAGGAGCCGCTGCGGAAGGTGAACGACTCCATCAAAGATCTGCTGAGCGCCATTCGTATCTCCGACCTGGTTGAAACCGTCAGTGACGCGCAGACGGACCATCCCGTTGCCGGCGGTCTGGTCAGCATTGCGGTTTGATCGTAGGGTACGCTTTGCCCTTTCATGACCGCGTAGCGCAGCAGCGGTGTCTTTTTGTGCGGCTAACGGAGACTGGACAGCCAGGTTACGAAACTCGCTGAATCCAAAGTCCGAGTGCTATAGTCCGAGATAGAGAGTTTGTCTTGACCCCGGGCGATTCGTGCCCGCCGGCAGCCACAAAAGCCGGCCGCGCCGCCCCATAAAGCACACTGAAGAGGAGCAACCCCCATGGCTGAAACGCTGGGAATGAACGTCACACACACCGACAAGCCCCTGCCAGAAGGTGTCAAGCTGCCCATCTACATGGACAACCACGCCACCACGCCGCTGGACCCGCGCGTACTCGAGGCCATGATGCCCTACCTGACGGGTATCTTCGGCAACGCGGCCAGCCGCAATCACAGCTTTGGCTGGGAAGCCGAGCAGGCGGTCGACAAAGCGCGCGAACAGATCGCCAAGCTGATCGGCGCCACGGCCAAGGAGATCATCTTCACCTCGGGCGCCACTGAGTCCAACAACCTGGCGCTGAAGGGCATTGCCGAGATGTATCGCGAGCGCGGCAACCATATCATCACCGAAGTTACGGAACACAAGGCCGTGCTCGACACCTGCAAGAAGCTTGAAAAGCAGGGGTTCCGGGTGACCTACATGCCGGTCAAGGGCGATGGCCTCGTCGATCTGGAGGAGCTCGAGCGCGCCATGGACGACCAAACCATCCTGGTCTCGATCATGTACGCCAACAACGAGATCGGCGTCGTGCAGCCGATCAAGGAGATCGGCGAGCTCTGCCACAAGAAGAATGTCATCCTGCACACGGACGCCGTGCAGGCGGTTGGCAAGATCCCCGTCAACGTCATTACGGACAATATCGATGTGCTCTCGCTCTCGGGGCATAAGATCTACGGTCCCAAGGGCGTTGGAGCGTTGTATGTGCGGCGGCGAAACCCCCGCGTCCAAATCAGCGAGCAGCAGAATGGCGGCGGGCACGAGCGCGGCATGCGCTCCGGCACGCTGAACGTTCCCGGCATCGTCGGCCTGGGTAAGGCCTGTGAGATTGCCGGCGAGGAGATGGCGGCGGAGGCTACCCGCGAGATCGAGCTGCGCGATTACCTGCGCAAAAAGCTGGAAGCCGCGCTTGACTACACTCAGGTGAACGGCAATATGGACCACCATCTGCCCGGCAACCTGAACATGAGCTTCGTCTACGTGGAAGGCGAGAGCCTGCTGATGGGCATCAACGACATCGCGGTCAGCTCCGGCTCTGCCTGCACGTCGGCAACGCTCGAGCCGAGCTACGTGTTGAAGTCGCTTGGCCTGGGGGACGATGTAGCGCACAGCTCGATTCGCTTCGGTCTTGGCCGCTTCAACACCAAAGCCGAAGTCGATTACGTTGCCGACAAGCTCATCGACGTGGTCAGCAAGCTCCGCGAGCTCAGCCCCCTTTACGAAATGGTCAAGGAAGGCATTGACCTGACCAAGATCGAGTGGGCGGCCCACTAGGCTTTCCACTATCACGGTAGTTGGGTCCACCAAGAACCCGTTCAGCAGGGCAGCACAGCGAACCTCTTCTGGCACCAGAGGACGTACCTGTGACTGCCCTCTTCTTTCGTACGGGCATCGCTGCATCACAAACAGGTGTGAGGTCCCGCATGTACGCCCGCTCCGCCGCAACGCTTGCCCTGGCCACTGTCTTTCTGCTGGCTTCCGGTTGCAAGAGAACTTCCGATCACACCCTCGAGTACCGGAACGCCATCGACACCTACCTTGCGACGAACCAGAGCTGCCTGTGGCCCCAGCCCCAAAAACTTCCCGTGCAGCTCGCTACGAGTTCGGACCAGACAGGGGCCTTCGATGCCCTCTACAACCAGGGCCTGCTGGTCCGCACCACCGCCGAAAAGAAGCAGTTGCTCGGTTTGATCGACAAGCAGGTCACCAACTACGACCTGAGTCCGCAGGGCAAGCGCTCCTGGATAGCCAGCCAGACGGACCCGAGTACCGGCAACTTCTGCTACGGCCACCGCGTCATCACCGCGATCGACAGCAGCACGGCCACAGGCGATCAGCCCGGGGCGACTGCCTCTGTGGCCTACCACTACACCTTCACCGCCGTGCCGCCCTGGGCCAGGGACGGCGGCATCCAGAACGCCTTTCCGAATGTCCAGCGCAATCTGCTGGGCGGCATCGCGACAGCCACGCTCCAGGACAGCCAAAACGGATGGATCGTGCAGGCCCACGCCGTCCACAGCACCTCCAACGCCGACGGCAGCATCGTCCAGTAGCGCGAGCTACTCGCTCGCGTCGGGTCCCTGCTCGCGAAAATCTGAAGGCCCGTACTGGTAATACACCCGCACCACATCCGCCCAGGGCTTCAGCTCGAAGTTCTGCGGCGGCGTTCCCCCCGCGAGGTTCTTCACGAAGTAATCCCAACGGCGTCGCATCATGTACGGCGATGCTGCACCGTACCCGTGATGCGCGTTTGGGAACAACACCAGATCAAAGTCCTTGTTGGCCTTGATCAGCGCGTCGACGACCAGCAACGTGTTGTTTGGCGGTACATTGTCGTCCATCGTTCCATGCGCGAGCAGCAGCTTTCCCTTGAGGTTTTTGGCGTAGTTCTGCGCGGCCTGGGCGTTGTAGTTGTCCCTGGGTGTGTCGTTGTTAACCTCGAGGCCACCCCACTTCTCGTCCCAATCATCCTCGTAGGTGCGATTGTCGTGGTTGCCGCTTTCAGCGATGCCCACCTTGAAGAAGTCCGGGAAATTGAACATCGCCGCTGTGGTCGCATTGCCCCCACCCGAGTGCCCCCAGACCCCCACACGGCTGCCGTCGATCCATGAATATCGCGCGGCCAATTCCTTGATCCCCGCCACCTGGTCAGGGATGGTGTTGTCGCCCATCGTCTCTGCATGCGAGTAGAAGTCGTGGAAGCTCTTGGAGCGCAGTGGCGTGCCCATGCCATCGATGCAGACCACCACGAAGCCGAGATCGGCCAGCGCCTGATCGTCCCCGTGCGAGGGCGAGAAACTTCGTGATCCACAGGAGCCGACCTGCGGTCCAGGGTAGACATAATCGACCACCGGATACTTCTTTGCGGGATCGAAGTAGGTGGGCCGGAACAGAAAGCCGTACAGCGGTGTTCTTCCATCACGCGCCTTCACCGTGATCGGCGTTGGTGCCTTCCATCCCGCAGCGG
>CAXUIF010000065.1:0-14966 GCA_964250995.1 uncultured Acidobacteriaceae bacterium | reverse complement strand
GGCTCCGGGGTCGTCGCGGTGGACACCTCGAAGAACGCCGCGCCGTTATCGACGATGGACTGAATGGGCGTGATCTCGATGGCATGGTCGCCTGCGGAAAGCGCGAACACGCCGCGACTGAAAGCCGGGTCGGCCGCGCAAGCTGCGAGGTCATTGCCGCAGTATGCCCCGGGCAGGGTCGTGCTGGTGTCTCCCAGCAGGGTCGTACCGTCGGAGACCGCGAACCGGTCGCCACTCATGTAGGCGTCCTGCAAGGTGAGGGTGCCGGGGGTGGCGAGCGTGAAGGTGTACGGCGCGTCGCCGGTGTACACCGAAGTGGGGTCGATGCCGGGACCACAACTGAAGGTCTGGCAGGCCATGGCGGGGGAGCCGACGGTCGTGAAATGGAACTCGTAGAAGGTGCCGGGGGAGACTGGCGTGGCGTGGGCGGACGAACAAAGCAGCGTAAGCGCAACAAGAGGCAAGCCCGCCTTCGCGAGGCAGGAAAAAGACATAGGTGAGCGCATAACTCTCCGGAGTTGAATTGAAGGATGGGGGCCGGTAGGACTCCGGAAAGCGTACTACAACCTTTGTGGGATAGGGATCCTTTGTGGCCTAAAGCCTGCAGGCGGCGCCACTTTGCCGCTCCTGCCGAGCCGCCGGACCTCACGGCAGGAGTGGGATAGGAGTAGACTGACCCTCGGTCGATGCGCGCCCTTGTTGTGTCCGATATCCATGGCAATCTGCAGGCCCTTGAGGCCGTTCTGGCCTTTGCTGGAGACTGGGAAGAGCTCTGGAATCTAGGGGATGCCGTGGGGTATGGAGCCAACCCGAACGAGGTGTTGGAGATTTTGCGGCAGCGCGCCGCCGTGAACGTGCGGGGGAATCATGACCGGGTATGCACCGGGCTGACCAGTGCCCAGGGGTTCAATCCAGTGGCCGCGCAGGCGGCGGCCTGGACCCGTGCGGCGCTCTCAGCGGACAACCTCGCCTGGTTGCGCGAGGTGGAAAAAGGGCCCGTGCGGGCGGGCGTGGACGTAACCTGCGTGCATGGATCGCCGCTGGACGAAGACCACTACATTTTGTCCATGCGGGACGCCTGGGCACCGCTGCGGCGCATGGGAACCCCCCTGACCTTTTTCGGCCACACCCACGTGCAAGGGGCGTTTCTGCAGCACGAGGCGGACTGGGAGGAGGTTCATCCGGCGTGTACGGCGGAGGGCGTCTTCGACCTGGTGCTCGACAAGGGAATGCGCGTGCTGGTGAACCCCGGATCGGTTGGGCAGCCAAGGGATCGGGATCCGCGGGCGGCGTTTGCGCTCTACGACAGCACGGCGAAGCTGGTGCAGTTTCGGCGGGTGCCGTACGACGTTGGGGCTGCGCAGGCGGCGATCCGGGCGGGGGGCCTGCCGGAGCGACTGGCCGAACGCTTGGCGACGGGACGATGAAACGGACGGCGTTTGCGCCAGTAACCTAGCACACAGTACCTAAAAGTTTCCATAGCATACATCGTAAGTTGTAGTACGCTCTGATCTGCACCTTTTTAGGAGATCCTATGCGTTTTGCTCTTTTTGTTGCTGCAGGTGTACTTGCTCTTCCTCTGGCGGCCCATGCCGACCTGTTGGGAGACACCATCAATGCCACTTATGCGTACCCGGATGCGGGTTCGGTTTTCGCCAACCTTGGGAACTTCACCGCCCCGGGAGGGGGGAGCGTTCCGGATGGACGTGGCGGAATCTTGGGAACGTATCAGGTAACAGCCAACCAGGTCATCATCACCAGCGCAGAGGCGCAGAACTTCGTTGTCAGTTCCTTTAACGGGTTCGAGTTTACCGATCTGAGCAAGGATCCGATGATCACGGGGATCACGCTTGATCCGGCCGCGACGCTGACCGGTGCTGTGGGAACGTTTACGTCGAACATGGTGGACGTGAACCTTTCGGGTCTCAGCGCAGGCGTGGGCGACACGGTCATTTACGACCTGAGCTTCGCCGCCCCGGCGCCCCCGCCCTCTTCGGTGACGCCGGAGCCGTCTTCCGTGGCCCTGCTGGGCACAGGGCTGATGGGCGTTGCGGGGACGTTGCGCCGCCGGGTAGTCCGCTCCTAGCTTCGCGCTTTTTGCGCACGGGGATTCCGGTGCGCCGGAGTCCCCCTATACGCCTAGCTGCGCCCGCGGCAGGCAAGCTGGCGGGAGAAGACCACTAGCGCAGGGAAGTCGGGACAGAAAAGAAGCGGCCCAGGGTGAACACGAACTTGTGCTGGCCGGCGTCGCCGATGGCCGGCGCGAGCGTGATGACGCCAAAGGGGGTTTCGGCGACGAAGCCGACGTACAGGTCCTGGCGCGTGACGGGCCGGGCATCCGGGGCGTGCATCTGGCCGACCTCATAGGCCGCGCCGAAGTAGATGCTTTGGCCAAGCGGCGCGGGCAGGGTGGCGAGGCGGTGGAGATACCCGGGCGTGAGCAGGAAGTAGTCGGTACCACGCAGCTGATCGATCGCGAGCGAGCTGATGCGGGTGGGGCCACCAAGCGTATACCGGAACGGTTGAGCGACGTTGCGATCGAACATGGTGCCGCCCTCGGCGTTGAAAAGGAAGAGGTCGGATTGAAGTTTCTTGCCGCCGTGGTCCAGCTGGTGCGCGATGGAAAACTGGCTTTGCAACTGGGGAGCGGTCGGATTGCCGGCTGTGTCGAACAGGTATCCCAGCGTGGTCGCGGAGTGAAAGCCGTTGTGCGGCACCAGCGCCCGGTTTTGATTGTCGAAGACGTAGCGGATCCGTGCCGTTTGTGAGTTGCCGAAGTAATCGGGCAGGGTATCGGTACCGGTGGTGGCAAACCAGCTGACGTGCTGGAAGCTCCAGCCGGCGCGCAGCTCCTGGAACCGCCCATCGCTCCAGCCCACGTCACCGGCGAAGCCGGCAAACTGGCTTTGGCGCTCGGATGCGCGGTAGTTGCCCTGATAGATGAAGAAGGGCTGACGGGTAAGGTTCGCGCGCGGTGCGAGAAACAGGTGGGTGTAGGGATTGGGCTTCCAGTAGTACTCGCCCTGAATAAGGGTGGCGAAGCCAACATCGACGTTGGCACGAAACTCCGAGCCGTACCCGCCAAGATCCTGCCAAAGCAACAGCGTGGAAAGAGTGGCGCGGGTGAGGCCGGCCGTCTGGGCCGCGATGTTGACCCCCAGATCCAGAAAGGGAGGGCCCGTCTTCTTGTCTTCGATCGAGACCAACAGGATGGGCCGGTTGGAGACGAGATTGTCATAGCCAACGGTATAGTCGGCATCGTAGCGGCCGTCGGCGCGCACGTCGCCGAGCAACGCTTCGACCTTGGCCGTGTCGACGGGCTGATTCACGAGCGGCTGAAAGATATGTTGCACGTACTCGGTGAGGCCCGGATTGGGTGTTTTCACCTTGACCTGCAGGACGGTGCCGGCGGGCGGACGCTCCTTGGCCCGCCGATGGGCAAGGTAGGCCTGCCACTCGGTGTCACTTACGGCATAGGGCAGCAGCTCGGCTTTGTGGGCCTCCGCAGCGGCATAGCCCCGGGCGGCCAGCAGATCGACCCTGAGGTAGTCGTTCGCGGTAAAGCCCTTCACCTCAGGCATGATGACGACGTTGGCGAGTTTGCGATCGCGGGCCTCGTTAGCCTCGATGCCGACCGCGAAGGCGCGTTGCAGCACCCCCAGAATGGAGTCGAGGTCGCCCTTGCCGACGGGTTCGAGCGGCAAGCTGATCGCAATGACGACGTCGGCGTGCATGGCCTTGACCTGCGGCGTGGGCAGGTTTTCGAGGATGGCGCCGTCGACGAACTCGTGGCCGCCCATCTCGAACGGCCGGAAGACGCCGGGAATGGATGCGGAGGCGCGTACGGCATCCGGCAGAGAGCCGCGAGCGAAGGTGACCGAATGCGCCGCGGTGAGGTCGGTGGCCTCGCAGCGGAACGGGATCGGGAGATTGTTGAAGTCGGTCTGATCGTTGTAGTTGAGGAACTCCTTGTCGAGCACCTCGTTGAGGCCGGTATCGGTCAGCAGGCTGTTGCGCAACGAGACGCCGTGCTTGAGCCCGATGGCGATCCCGTTGGGGACATCGCGGTCTTCTTCGCGCCGGCGGTAGCTGAGCGCGGCGTAGTTGGCGTTGATCCGAAAGACGCGGCTGACCTGGTCGCCGGTAAGGATGTGGCGCATCTGCTCGGGGGTGTGGCCGGTAGAGTAAAGCGCCGAAAGGATGGAACCCATGGACGTGCCGGCGATAACGTCCACGGGGACGTGATGTTCTTCCAGCCACTCGATCGTGCCGATTTCGCTCATGGCGATCGCGGCACCGCCACCAAGGGCGAGGCCGATGACGGGCCGGGTTTTGGGCAGGTCCGTGGGGGCGACGGACGGATCGGTAGGGGCCAGGCGCAGCTTGGTCGAGGAAGCGCTCGAGTCGTTCGTGGTCGCGGGTTTGGAGGCTGAGGTGCTGTCTTGGCCGTTGCTCTGTTTGCTGGGTGCATCTTTGGAGCCAATGCCCGTCTGCTGGCCGGCGCCCTGCTGCGCTTTGCCCGTCACCTCCTGCGCGGCCTGCTGCCCGCTCACCACCGCACCGACGGCCGCCCCCTGCCCCTGGGCACCGGGGTGGGGAAGCGTAGCCGCCAGAAGAAGGGCAATGCGCGCGAGACAACGACGGTGGTTCAGCAACGGGGATCCATTCTGCGGCGACATCCTTGTCCTGCTTTGACTTCTGATCAGAGCCATTGGACGCCATGTGAGCACGCTTGTAAGCCGGTTGGGGCTACCACGAATAGGGCATAGGGTCCAAAGTGGGAAAGGGCGGGGCTATGCTCCAAAGGTGAGCCAGGAGATTGCACAACATTTGCGACGCCTGGAAGAAGCACTGCTGGACCCCGCGGTGCGCGGGAACGCGGCGCAGGTAGGGGCGCTGCTGAGCGAGAACTTCCGGGAGTTCGGCAGTTCAGGGCGTGTGCTGCGCAAAGGGAAGATCCTGGGGGAGATCCTGGGGGAGCTGGCGAGCGAGCCGCCGGGGCCCATCGCCATGACGGCGTTTCGCGCGGAAGCGTTGGGAGCGGAGGTGTACCTCCTGACGTATGTCTCACAGCGGGAGCTTGCGGACGGGCAGGTCCGGGTGGCTTTGCGGAGTTCGGTCTGGCGGCTGGAGGGAGCGCAATGGCGCATGGTGTTCCACCAGGGGACGCCGGTGTCGCCGGTGTAGAAGGATCGGCGCTGCGGGGGTTAGGCCAGGCCTACCGCCGCAGGCTGTACTCCTGGAAGAGGTCGGGAAACTGCTGGCCCAGGGTAGCGATCTTGGGGATATCGCAGACCTGGATGTAGGGGTTGTGAGGGTTCTTCAGGGCGTAATCCTGATGGTAGTCTTCGCCGCGGAAGAACTGGGTCAGGGGCGTGACTTCGGTCACGATGGGCCCTGAGAACAGGTGCGCGCCGTCCAGCTGGCGGATGTACGCCTCGGCTGCCTCACGCTGGGCTTCGGTGGTGTAAAAGATGCTGGACCGGTACTGGGTGCCGACGTCCGCCCCTTGACGGTTGCGCTGCGTGGGGTCGTGGACGACCGAAAAGAAGACCCGCAAAAGGGTGCCGTAGCTGACCTCCGCGGGGTCATAAACGATCTCGAGGGCTTCGGCGTGGCCGGTGTCGTAGCTGCACACGGTCCGGTAGTCGGCCGTGTCGGCGGAGCCGCCCGTGTAGCCGACAAAGGTTTCGAGCACGCCTTTGACGCGTTGGAAGACCGACTGGACGCCCCAGAAGCAGCCGCCGGCGAAGACAGCGGTTTCGCGCTGGCCGGCCTCCCAGCCGGAAGCGGGCGCGGTGATGTCGTGGACCGGTGCGGGAAGGGGTTCCTTGCGGGCGTTTGCCATCGTGATACGTCTCCAAAGCCGCGGCCCGGCGTAGACGAGCAAGGCGGCAGCGGCAGCCAGGACGGGCAAACCGTGCAGCAGCGGGGCGGCGGTCACAGGCCATTGGACGCGATGTGGGGCGTCTCGGATGCGGGGACCGGCGGAACCAAGAGAGTAAACAGCGGGTTCCAGCAGTGCTTTAAGTGTTCCTTGTTTGCAAACGGCAGCGCGGGCGGCATGCTTATGCAGTGATGGCGAAAACCCGGAGGAGAGCCGAACCGAGATGGCCCGCGGTGGTGGCGTTGTTGGCGGTGGGTGGGCTGCGCCTGGCCTTGCCGGGGGCGCTCGCCCTCGGGCCGAACTGGCTGTCGCTGGCCGTGGTGGGCGGGCTGCTGGTGCTATCGCTTGGCGCGCTTTGGCGAGGCAGCCATGGCTTGAACCGCGTGGTGGGCTACGTGCTGAGCAGCCTGGTGACCCTGGACATGCTGTGGTCGCTCGGTCTGCTGTTGCGGGCGCTGCCGGCGCACACGGAGTCGCCAGGGGCGTTGTTGCGCTCCGCCGCGGCGCTTTGGGTCACCAACATCCTAGTGTTCGCGTCGTGGTATTGGCGGCTGGACGCGGGCGGGCCGCATGCGCGCGAGTTGCGCGTCCAGCACACAGACGGGGCTTTTCTGTTCCCGCAAATGACGCTCAGCGATGCCGCACGCGCGGCGATGAACCTGCAGCGGTGGCGTCCTGGCTTCGTGGATTACCTGTTTCTGGCGTTCAACACCAGCACGGCCTTCTCGCCTACGGACGCGCCGGTGCTGTCACGCTGGGCCAAGGGGCTGATGATGGTGCAGTCGCTGATCTCGTTCACGACGGTGGCGCTGTTGGCTGCGCGAGCGGTGAATATTTTGTAGAGAATCTCTTGCTAGATCACTGTGCGGGGCTAAGGAGGGTCGCGGCCAGCAGGCAGATGAAGATCAGGCACGAGAAGACGACAGGAGCGGTGAAGAAGTAGCGGTAGCTGAGCAGAACGACGGCGCCGAAACAGAGGGTGAGAGCCCAGGCAGCCCAGCGCATCTGGGCGAACCCGGGCGGGGTGAGACGTCCGAGCTGCCAGGCGAAGACGGCTGCAAAGAGTAAGAACACGGAAACGAACAGGCCGAAGCCGACAAAGAAATCCCAATAGCTTCGCTGGAAGCCCTGGACGTTGAAGGTAGTGCGCGTCATCGTCTCCAGCAGGGTTTGGGTACCCCAGCCCGGGTCGGATTTGCGAAAGCCCAGGGTATGACCGGCGGCGAAGAGCAGGATCAACACGGAGGCGATGCGAAAGAGGAGAGAAGACGCCTTCACGGGGCAGCTCCTTCGAGGTAAGGTTTGGGGGAACTCTGAGAAGCATAGACGTTGCTGGAGGCCTTCTTTGTTTTACCTCTGGGCGTGAGGAAACCAGGAATTAACCTGGGGGCCAGCCCAGGGCGCGGCCGCCGAGAAGATGCACATGGAGGTGATCGACTGTTTGGCCTCCATCTGGGCCGGTGTTCACCACGAGGCGATAGCCCCGGTCCAGGTGCTGCGCGCGTGCGAGCTCGCCCGCTTCGGCAAGCAGCGTGCCGAGCAGGGCGGCGTCCGCCGACTGCGTGTGGGCATGCGACGCGATGTGGCGTTTAGGAATGATTAGAAGGTGGACCGGCGCCTGCGGGTGAAGGTCCGCAAAGGCCAGAACGTCGGACGTTTCATGGAGGCGGCTTGCCGGGATCACGCCGGCGACGATCTTGCAGAAAAGGCAATCGGGGGAGGCGTCGGGCATGGGGGCATGATACGCGGAGGAAGACTGCGCTCCGCCGTGCGTTTGCCGCTGCACTGCGAGTTTGCCTGCGCGTCGTTTCCTGCATCAGGTGCGTTGATTTTGACGAGATCATAGACCACGCGAAACTTATCGGCACCCTTCGTCGTCCTCCCTGCAGCAGAGACTCACATTCAACTTCATTCCCGAGCTCCGGAGCGCGCGCCGGTCGCGCCGGCGTTGCTGTGCCTGTGGCGGTTTGGGACTTAAAAGGAACGTTCCAGGTGAACGTGTGTGCACACGCTGTTTGGAAGGGTGTTAGCGCCAGTGCCGGCATTCGGCAAGGCCTTTGGCGGAAGGGCAAGGACCCGAAGAGCCCGGCGCGGGGCTCGATCTGCTCAAATCGGTGCTGGCTCGATGGGCTGCCGGGCCAGGCGTCCCGGTTCGCCAGGTGGACCGCGCTGATCGGTTTGCCGCTGATGCTGACGGGCTGCGGTGCGAGCTGGCAGGGAATACCTCCCGTGATCGCGAGCGAGCCGGCCAGCCAGAGCGTCACAGCGGGCCAGCCGGCTACCCTGACGGGGGGCGTTTCGGGTACGGCGCCGTTCGTGTATGCGTGGTCCCGCAATGGCGTGGCGATCCCGGGAGCCGCGGCGAGCTCGTACACCGTGCCGGGCACAACGCTTGCCGACTCCGGCGTCGCCTTTGCGGTGGCCGTCACCAACCCGGGCGGGACGGCGGTGAGTGCTCCGGCGGTACTGACAGTGAACCCCATCCAACCCACCCTCGCTTTTGCGAGCCCCGGACCTCGGACCTACGGAGGTGCGCCGTTCGCGGTGACGGCCAGTTCCGCGTCGCCGGGCGCGGTGAGCTACGCGGTCACCCGCGGGCCCGCAACCCTGTCAGGTTCGACAGTGACCCTGACGGGCGCGGGGGAGGTGGTGCTTGCGGCGGCACAGGCCGCAAGCGGCAACTTCGGCCCCGCGACAGCCTCGACGACCTTTACGGTCAATCCCGCGACGCCGGTGCTGCAGTTCGCTCCGGTCGCGTCGAAGACTTTTGGGGATGCGCCGTTCAGCTTGGTCGCGAGCTCCGCTTCGGCGGGGCAGGTGACGTACGCGGTCGAAGGCGGGCCCGCTACGCTTGCGGGCGGGACGGTGACGCTCACCGGTGCGGGTACGGTCGTGGTTTCGGCGACGCAGAAGGCGGACGGCAACTACACAGCGGCAACGGCGACCGCGAGCTTCACCGTCGCTCCGGCTGCCCCGACCACGGCCGTCTTGAGCGCCACAACGTTTGCCTTCGGGCCGAGTCTGGTGGGTTCTACGGTCACGCAACCGGTCGTGACCGTGAGGAACACCGGCGCTGCGACCCTGTACCTCCAGCCCGCGCTGGACGGAGACCCGAGCTACCACATCGCTGCGGGCTCCACGTGCGCCGGAGCGCTGGTCGCGGGCGCACGTTGCTCCGTCAGCGTGAGCTATGCCCCCACAGCCGCTTCGGGTGCTTCGCCACAGACGTCCAGCCTGGACCTGCACTTCGCCAATGCCGGCACCAGCCCGCAAACGGTGGCGCTGGCGGGGGAGGCGGGTGCGATGACCACGGGCGTTGCAGCGACCAACAATCCGCAGGTTGCGCTGTACACCGTCACGCTTCCGTACCCGGGCACGGTAACGGTCTTGTTCGGCCCCACAACGGCCTATGGCCGGCAGACCTGGACCAAGGCTGTCGCAGCGAACGAGCCCCTGGCGCTGTACGTCGCGGGCATGCTGCCGAACGCGACATACCACCTGCAAGCTGCGGTGCAGCTCGACTCCGGCAACGCCGGCACCGATACGGATCACACCTTCACAACGGGGGCTCCGCCCTTCGGGCCGGCGTTGTCGGTTGCTCCGACGCCCGGTATGTCGCCGGAGGCTGGCATCGAGCAAATGACGGTCAGCAACGGGCAATATTTCTCGCTGGTGTTTGCCGATCTGGCGGGCAACGTGCTTTGGTCGTATGCGCTGACCGGCAACGCAGGAGGCTACGGAATTGAAGGCGCAAAGCTGCTGCACAATGGCAACTTTTTGGTAACTCTCGGCGAAGGCTCGGCGTACCCCCTGATAAGCCCGACGCCCCGGCCCGACGTGGAGACCGCCATCCGGGAGATCGATTTGGCCGGCAACACCGTGCGCGAGCTCACGATCGACGACCTGACCGCGCGGCTGCAAGCGGGGGGGCACAACCTGACCCTTCAGCAGTTCCACCATGACGTGACCGAGTTGCCCAACGGGCATTGGCTTGTACTGGCCAACATTCTCCAGGACTTCACTGATCTTCCCGGCTATCCCGGGACGACCTCGGTTCTAGGCGACGTGGTGGTGGACCTGGACCAAAACCTGAACCCTGTGTGGGTGTGGAATGAGTTCGACCACATGGATGTGAACCGTCATCCGTGGAACTTTCCAGACTGGACGCACACCAACGCTCTTCTGTACTCGCCCTCCGATGGGAACCTGATTGTGTCGCTGCGGCACCAGAACTGGGTGGTGAAGGTGGACTATCGTGACGGCGCGGGATCGGGAAACATTCTGTGGCATCTGGGCGAGGGTGGCGATTTCGCCCTGGTAGGCGGAACCGATCCCACCGACTGGAACTTCGCGCAGCACGGGCCCTCGTTCTTCTCGGCGAATACGGCCGGGGTGTTTTCGCTGGGGATGCTGGACAACGGCGACGACCGTGAGTTCCCCAGCGGCGTGGTCTGCAACAGCGCCGGCCAACCGGTATGCCTGTATACAACCGTTCCGGTCTTCCAGATTGACGAGCAGGCGAGAACCGCGACACTCACGTTCCACCAGATCCTTCCGGCTAGCCTTTACAGCTTCTTCGGCGGCAATGCGGAGTTGCTGGCCAACGGAGACATCGAGTACGACCTGGCGGCAACGAACGGCACCAGCGCCGATCTGTTCGAGGTAACGCCGGGCAGCAACCCGCAAACGGTCTGGCACATGCACTCCGGTTACGTTACGTACCGAGGCTATCGTGTGCCGAGCCTGTACCCGGGCGTGCAGTGGTGACCAGGATGGACTTGGCCTGGAAGCGATCTCCACCGGCCCTTCGCGCGCCCTTGACGGTGCCGTTTCGAGCATGAGATTGGTTCTAGCGCTCGTCTTTGGGGGAAGCGGCAAGGTACTTCGGCGTGAAAGGCGCAGCCCACGGATTATAGGCATGGGCGAAGGCGGCGCGCCGTCCAATCGCGGGATGGTCGAAGGTCCAGAGCTCGTACCAGCGGCTGGGATGGGGGTCGTCGAACGAGGTGCTACCAAGCACGTCGAAGGCGGTTTGCGCGGTGAGCTGCGGATCGGCGACCAGACCGTGGATGGCCTCCTGCCCGTAGACATCGGCGGCATGCTCCTGCGCGCGGCTGATGGTTGCCGCAACGGGTTCAGCGAGCGCGTTGAGCAGAGCGAAGATGAGCAGCAGCACGGCGGCGGTACCCCAGTCCTGGAGCGCTGGGATCCGCCAGCGCGCACCAAAACGGGCAAGCGCGAAACGGATTGCGTAGGAACCGCTCAAGAAGAGCGCAAAGCTGCCGATAAAGCTAAGCAGGAGGCCGCGCAAGATGTGGCCCAGCACGTAGTGGCCGGATTCGTGACCGAACACAAACAGGATCTGATCGGGGGTGAGCTTCTGGATCGCAGTATCCCAAACGACGACGCGCTTGGAGTGCCCAAAGCCTTCGACGTCTGCATTGAGGGTGGTGAGTTTGGCTGAGGCCTGCATAAGAAACATGCGCTCGGGGGGGATGTCCATCTGGCCCCTGGCGGCCACTTGCTCCAGGCGCTGGACCAGCTCGGGGTGCGATTGGGTAAGGGGTTCGTAGTGGAAGAACAGCGGCTCCACATAGGGCATGACGAAGAGTCCGAACAGCGAGAGCGGGACTGTGCAGGCCCAAAAGGCGAGCCACCAAAGGCGCGGCAGCTTACCCATGATCCAGAAAAGAAGCATCAGCAGCAGCCCGCCGATCAGCCAGGCGAGCAGAAACGACTTCGCCTGATCGCCGAACCACCCTGGCCAGTGTTGGACGGAAAGGCCGTACCGGCGCGAGATGTGGTGAAGGTAGAGGGCCAGTGGCAGGTTCAGCAGAAAGGCGGCCAGCAGAAAGAGGAAGCTGAAGGCGTAGGCCTGAAGCCAGCGATATCGGCTGAAGCGTACGGCGCGGTCGCGCATGTGGGCAACCAGCCCGGAAAAGAGAACCAGCGCAAGCTGGAGGATGCCCCAGAACTCTTCGGCGAAGTGCGAGGTGCGGTAGACGGTGGCAAGGTGCTGCGCCTTGGCCAGATCGGCGGGGGGCAGATGGTAGTCGGGCAGGTTGCCATGCAGGGGAGCCCGGGCAAGCTCGTTGGCGGCGTAGACGTTGGCGCTGTGTTCCGCAGCCGTCTCGCTGGCGCAGGCACGGCCGGCAAGGAGGAAAGCGAACAGGGCCAAGCTGAGCAAAAGGGATCGCATAGAGGCTGCTTGAGTGTGGTGCCAACGCGCGCCACAGCGCAAGCGCACGGTTTGGGAGCGGAGAGGCGGCCCCCGTACCGCGACGCGGGGTGTACCAAGCGAGGTGATTTTTGGGTCCGGGACGAAGTTCTGCAGGTATTCTGAGCGGGCAAGGGGGATGAGCACGAATGGCGACCAAGAAGGCTCCAGGGAAGAAAGCGGCGGGGAGCGGGACGGTAGCGGAAAAACCGGCGGTGAAAGCCGCGGCGAAGAAAGCACCGGCGAACATGGCGGTGGACCTGCAGGCCAGCGGCGGGGAGCAGCCGAAGGCGGCGGCCCACGCTGGCACACAGCCGGCGGCCCAGGCTGGCACACAGCCGGTAGCCCAGGGAGGCCCACAGGCGAGCAGCCAGACCGCAGCCAAAGCTGCCCCCAAGGCACACCCTACGCAACATGACATCCAGGTGCAGGCGTATTTGCTTTGGGAGCGGGACGGCAAAAAGCACGGGCATCACGATCGCTACTGGCAGCAGGCCGAGCGCGAGTTGCGCGGCTAACGAGGCCCCGTTCCTCTTTGCGCCGGGATGTCGCTTACCACGGCCCGCGAGGCACCGTCAGCTACACTGACGGTAGGCGCGATTGCGCCCGGACGTAGGCCTGTGGTGGTGCGTGTGACGACTTTGTTTCGACGGTTTTCTGGATGGAAAGGGCCCGCGTTTGGCGCGGTGCTGGGCGCGTTGTGCGCGATGCCGGGCTCCGCGCAGAGTTTGGCGGCGAAAGGTGCGCCTGAGGCTTCCGCAGGCACCAGGGATCCGGTGCTGATTGAGGCGATGGAAAGCGAACTGCATCGCGCGGCAGGTGCGTTGGGCAGCGCCATGGTGCCGGTTTCCCCGGCGACGGCTCCCGGGGCAAGTTCGCCCAAGCCTTACTTTCTTAGCTATCAGGTTGCCGATGCGGAGACGGTGAACATCACCGCGCAGTTTGGCGCTGTGACGCAGTCTACGAGCAATCACACGCGCGTTGCGGATGTGCAGGTGCGGCTGGGGTCGCCGGCTTTGGACAACACCCATGGGGCCCACCGGACGAGCGCGTTGACGACATTGCCCCTGCCATTGACCGACGATCGCGCCGCCATCGAGCGCACGCTCTGGTACGCGACGAACCGCGGCTACGGCAAGGCCCTGGATGCGCTGGAAAAGGTAAAGACCGAGCAGCAGGTGCGCGCGAAGGAAGAAGACACATCGGCCGATTTTTCTGCGGAAACGCCGCAAAGCGAGGTGCTGGTTGGCCAGCAAGCCCTAACGCTGGACAGGGCTTTGTGGGAAGGGCGGCTGCGTGAGGTGACCGCGGTCTTCCGCGGGCACGAGCACATCACCTACGACATGGCCATCCTGCAGGCCTCGCATGAGACGGACTACTTCGTTTCGAGCGAGGGCGCCAAGGTGGCGGCGCCGAACCAGGTGGCACGCCTGGTCGTAGTCGCACGCACGCGCGCCGCGGACGGCATGGACCTGTTCCGGGTAGAGACCTTTGAGGCCGATGCGACGGGGCATCTGCCCGATCAGGCCGCGGTGCTGGCGAAGACGGAGGCCATGGCCAAGAACCTCGAGGACCTGCGCGAAGCGCCCATCACCGAGCCCTTCAACGGGCCGGCGATCCTGAGCGGGCGGGCGGCGGCGGTGTTCTTCCACGAGGTGCTCGGGCATCGGCTGGAGGGGCAGCGGCAGCGCGGTGACGAAGAAGGGCAGACCTTTACCAAGCTGCTCGGCAAACAGATCTTGCCGCCGTTTATGTCCGTGGTGGACGACCCGACGTTGCGCGACTGGAAGGGCCAGCCGCTGAGTGGGTATTACCGCTTCGACGATGAGGGTTCGCCCGCGCAACGGGTACAACTGGTCGACAACGGGGTGCTGAAGACCTTTTTGATGTCGCGGCTGCCGGTGGCGAGCTTTGCCAACACCAACGGGCACGGCCGCGCGGAGTCGGGCAAGATGCCGACCGGTCGGCAGGGCAATCTGATCGTGACCTCAACCAAAGCGGTGAGTGACGCTGCACTGCGCGACATGCTGAAGGCGGAAGCGAAGAAGCAAGGCAAGGCCTACGGTCTCTACTTCGAGGACATCAGTTCGGGCTTTGCGGTGACGACGCGCAGCTCGCCGCAGGCGTTTCAGGTGATCCCGTTGGTGGTGTACCGCGTCTACGTGGACGGCCGCCCGGATGAGTTGGTGCGCGGGGTGAGCATCGTCGGCACACCGCAGGCGGCGCTGAGCCGCATTGTGGCCACCAACGACCATCCCGACGTGTTTAACGGCGAGTGTGGGGCGGAAAGTGGGACGGTGCCGGTGAGCGCCGTGGCGCCGGCGATGCTGGTCAGCGAGATCGAAACCCAGCGGCAGTCGCAGGGCACGGCGCGTCCGCCGATTCTGCCCCCACCGGCGGTGATGAAGCGGGCGGCCGTCAGCGCGGGTGCGGCTGTGAAAGGGAGTGAGTAGGTGGGGCGTTCTAGGGTGTGCCTCCTGAGCGGAGCGAAGGACCTGTTGCTTGTGATGGCTGCGACGGGTCTGGTTCCCTTCGCACAAGCGCACGTTCGCGAAGCCCGCCCCGGCTTCCCCACGGCTTTGGAGCAGGGAGCCGATCCTTCCGCGTCCCGGCGCGAAGACGGTTCCCAAGGCAAGCTTCGGCATGGCGACCACGACAGCCGGCCAGCGGACGAGGCCAAGGCAGACGCGAGCGATCCGCTGTTGCAGGCGATGCAGGAAGAACTGGCACGCGAGCGCGGACAGCTCGTGCTGCCCGGTATGCAGCGGCCCTACTTCATCGAGTACCGGCTGGAAGACATCCATAGCTACGAGGCCATCGCCAGCTACGGGGCGCTGACCAGTGAGACGGAGAACCGCCAGC
>CAXUIF010000064.1:0-14969 GCA_964250995.1 uncultured Acidobacteriaceae bacterium | reverse complement strand
ACAGTGCGCTGCAGAAGAAGCATGCTGCCCCAAACGACGAGCAGAACCGGCCAGCTGTGGCGCAAGGTGAGCACACGTCCGGACTGCAAGGCTAGCAGCATCGCCACCGTGAACAAGACAACCGGTCCAAGCATTGCCCCCGCGAAGCTCGAGGAGAGGCCCGCAGCTCCTTGAACCGCCTGCATTTGTTCCCAGCGGCGCAGAGCGCTCCAGGCAGCCAGGGCAGCGAGCAGGATCGGCACCAGCCAGCGGCCACTCAGCCGCCATTCCGGCAAAAGATTGCCCATAAGGAAGAGCAGGCCGAGCCCGATCAGCCAGAGCGCCCCAATCGGAAAACGGCGCGTGCTTCCAACGAAGGTGGGGACGTTGACGGGTTGGTTCTGCGCTGCGCCGGCATACGCCGGTGTATACGGCACATAGGGGGCACCCCCTGCCGGAAACGGCCCTGGAGTAACCGACGTTGGAGGCGCTGTATACGGTCCGGTGTAGGGATTGGTGGAATCGGGGTAGCTGCTGGGTGCGTCGGCGTACGGCCGGTAGGCGGGCTGAGCAGGAGGGACAGAACTAACCGGAGGTGCAGGAGCCACAAGGGGCCCCGGAGGCACATACCCGGCCCAGTTGGCTCCGGCCCGGCGAGCGCTCCAAGCTCTCGGTTCGGTTGCCGCCGGCATAGGCGGGGACGTGCGGTGAAAGCCCAGCCGTTCCCCCACGCCGTTCCAACCGAACGGATCCGGAAGGGGCAGACCGTCGCGGCGGGCGCGTGCCGTATGGAAGGCCTCGAAGGCCTGGTAAAACACCCAACCCCACACTAACCAATACAAAACCCAGTTCAGGTTGTCGGCGAGGGTTACGAGGATGACAAACACGATAAGGTGCAGGGCTCCCTTGGCATATTGCCCGTTGTACATCGCGCCTACACCGGGGATCAGGCCAAGGATGCCTGCGAAGACTGGGTTGGGCTCGCTCGAAGTGGCGCCCGGCGCTGTGCCTGGTATAGGTCCGGGAGCACGGTGCGGAGGCACGGTGTGCCAGCCGGTTGCGGCTTGCCGTTGCCCGGCACAGGGCGCGCAGAAGACCCCGCCATCTACCCGGCGAAGACTGCCGGCGAACAAAACCCGTCCACACTCCTGGCAGAAGCCTGCGGGAGCGTCCGCACCCTCTCCGGGGCTCGCCACGGTCTGGGCTTGGCTACCAGGTCCTTTGCTGTCGTCGATCATGGCCCCTCCCGTTTCTCACGCCCCAAAGGGCGCCGTGGCTACTTTGCTGCGAAGCTGCTGCCGTGCTCGAGATCAAGCAACGACTCTATTTTGCGGACGGTACGCCTTCCGTGTCGCTCATGCCTGCGCGCATCTCGTTCACCCGTGACTCCACACGGTACACCACTTGTAATCCCTGAAGGGAGCGCACGATCGTGGCCCCGGTATTGGTTACGGTGCGATGCAAACCGCCTTTGCGAAAGGTTTGTGCGTCCAGCTGATTTACGGAGATCCCCAGTAAGTTGAGCGTGATGCAAATAGAAAAAAACGCCATTGCGCCTGTGATCGCGAGCCGCGGCTGCAGCAGGCTTGACCAGGTTCCCTCATCACCGCGCAACCAGCCCCGCAGCGTCGTTCCCGCCTGCATCCATCCCCATTCCCCCGGCGTAGCGTGACCGGCTGCTCCCCCCACGGGAACCACGTAGGGAAGCAACTCGGGCAGCCTCACCCCTGTTTCGGCCATCGCCGTCGTTTGCGCAAGAATGTTCGCCAGCAGGTGCTTCGGCGGCTCTGGAGCCGCATCCTTCAGTACGGTCAGCCAAGCTAACCCACGTTGCGCCGCGGCTAGCTCTTCTGAACAGCCGGAGCAAACCGCCAGGTGCCCGTCCAAAGCTCGCTGCTCCCCCTCGCTCAGAAGACCCTCTGCCGCGTCCGGCAGCAGCATGGCCCAGGGTGCGCAGGCGGATGCGGGACGGTGGGAGCGCACGCCTCCTCCTCCCCCTCCTCCTGTTCTGATGGTCCGATGGTACTTGAACGTCATGGCTATACCACCTGCCCTTCCATATCCTTCAGTAGACGCGCCAACTCGGCTCGGCCGCGACTGATGCGGCTCTTCACTGTGCCTTGTGGGATGCAAAGCGTCTCGGCAATCTCCCGGTAGTCCATATCTTCCAGATCTCGTAAGATAACGGCCTCGCGCAACTCTGGCGAGACCTGCGCCAGGGCAGCCTGAATTCTGGCGCGCAGCTCCAGGCCGGCCACATGCCGTTCTTGGCCGCCGCTCCGGTTGTCCGCTAGCCGCTCCGCGCGCGTTGGGCCATCTTCCTCCGCACTCGCGCTTTCGTCCAGCGACTCGCTCGCGCGGTCCATCCGCGAACGGCGGTAGTGGTCGACTAACAGATTGCGCGTCAGCGCCGTGAGCCACACCCCAAAGCTCGCTTTGCCCGGGTCGAAGCTGCGAAGGTTGCGGTAGACCTTCAAGAACACATCCTGGGTCAGGTCTTCCGCCTGTTGCGTCGATCCGGTAAACCGGTAGCACAGCGCATACACGCGCCGTTGCTGGCTGCGGACCAGCGCCTCCCAGGCGTAGGTGTCGCCCAGCAGGCAGCTGTACGCCAGTTCCGCCATGCGCTGGTGTTCCGCCGTGCTCGCGACGGCACTCGCCGTCGGCACGGCATCGTTCTCCGGAAGCCCATGTGACTGGCCCTGCCGAGTTGATGCCCGAATCGATGGCACAGCCGCGCCATCCCGCGGCAGGGCCACGACCTGCCCCGGCGCGGGCGAGCCTTTCTCAGGCTGGGCCAGCACCGCGCCCTGCCCCGCGCGGGCGTACCCGTGCATCGTCCCGCTGTACGGCCGCCCCGGAGCCCTGGCCAGCCCGATCAGCGCCGGATTCACCACCGTCGAAGCCATGCACACCCATACGCAGCGCAACCCTCCTTGGTTCCCCCGGCTCAGCTCCCGTGCCTCCTCGATTGCCTACGGTTTGATCACACCGCAAGCGATGCGGTTTCCCGCATTGCCGCTTGGGTCAGTCTTCATATCGTCCGCATGCTCGTGCACAATGAGCGCTGTCCCACCATTGGACAGCAGCGAGTTGGCCGCGCCCGGCTGTAGCGTCACCGCCGTGAGCATCCAGGTGGCGGTGCCCCGATGGTCTTCCCCGACGCTCACATTCGTCGGGGTGTCGCCCGCATGATGGCCACCGGCGTTCTGAAACCCGTGTTGTTTCCCCTCGGGGTTGAAGTGCCCGCCCGCGGTTTTGAAGTCCGGTGCCTCACACACGGCATTCTGGTGGATGTGGACGCCATGCTCGCCAAATGGCACATTTTCGAGAGAAACCTTCACTTCCACGCCGTTCTTTTTTTGCTTCAAGGTCGCGGTCCCAGCCGGTTCGCCCTGGCTGCTCCTCAGCTGGACCTTGATCTCCTTCACGCGCTTTCCTCCCTGCGCGACGCCCAAGCTCACCAAAAGACCGCAGCCGACCACCCATGCAGCAGACTTCCATCCCATTCTCATGAACGCTCCTCGATCTTCTTTTGGAACCTGACAGGGCCAGCATAGCGCCTTCCACACAGAGCGGAAAAGGGCGCCACCATCCTTCTCTCGCGCATTTCCACTCCCACCTTCGTTACACCTCGGTAGGTACCAACGTGACGCTGCGTTTCCGCGTGCTTTCTTGTAGGCTGTGCCCACGATCATGCGCAAGTTCTTCGCCGCACTCTGCCTCTTGTTGTTCGTGGCGCCGACCTTCGCCGAGTCATCCCCTCGTTGGCTGCAGGTGAAGACAGACCATTTCACGGTGCTGACGGACAGCAGTGAGCGCCAGGTCCGGCACACCGCGGGGCAGCTGGAGCGCATGCATGCCATCTTTGCGAAGCTGCTGCCCAATGCCACCGACGACCCTGCTTCGCGCATCGTGGTGCTCGCCCTGCGCGATCGCAAGGACTTTCAAAGTGTTGAACCGGCCTCGTATCTGGCGAAAAACACACTCGATCTGGCGGGCCTCTTTATGCGAGGGGATGACCGCAACTACATCCTGCTCCGTTTGGATAGCGCCGGCGACCACCCCTATGCGACCGTGTACCACGAGTACACGCATTACATGGTGCGCCACATCGATTTCCTGCCTGTGTGGCTGAATGAAGGCGAAGCAGAGTTCTTTCAGAACACCGATATTCTGGATCATGATGTGCGGTTAGGACAGGCGGACGTGAATAGTCTTCTCTTCTTGCGGCAGGAAAAGCTGATCCCTCTGGAGACGCTCTTCCGGGTTGATGCGAACTCGCCCTACTATCACGAAGAGAGTAAGGGAAACATCTTCTACGCCGAATCCTGGGCGCTCACGCATTTCCTGTTTATGCAGGATTTCGGGAAGCAGAACGGACGTATCCGAGCCTACATGCAGCATCTTCAGCAAGGCGAGAGCTCAGTGGCCGCCGCGGAGCACGCCTTTGGCGATCTCAGGACGCTGCAGGCGCAGCTGGCCCTGTATATCCAGAGTGGCGACTACAAAGCTCTGGGTATGAAGCTCCAGGATGAGGTCGACGAAAAAGGTTTCGAAGTGCAACCCCTTGCGACGACCGACGCGGATGCGGTGCGCGCCGATGTTTTGGCCCGGAACGGCCGCACCAGGGAGGCGGAGGCCCTGGATCGGGCCGTGCTGGCGGAGGCGCCCGGCAACGCGCAGGCGCACGAGAGCATGGGCTTTATCAAGCTTCGCGAAGGCGACACGGCGCAAGCCGGCAAGTGGTTCAACGAGGCCGTCGGCTTGCATTCCACAAGTTTCCTGGCGTTCTACTATGCGGGGGCTCTTTCTCTGCAGGATGGGGCCTCCAGCCCGGAGACCACCGCCGGCTCTCTCCGAGAGGCTATTAAGCTCAACCCCCACTTTGCACCCGCGCTCGAGTCGCTGGCCCAATGCGACGCTATGCATAACGAAAACCTCGATGAGGCGTTGGAGATGAGCCTCCGAGCCGTGCAGTTGGACCCTCACAACATCGAGTACCGATTGAACGCCTCTGAAATCCGCGTGACACGAAAGGAGCTGTCGTCGGCGATCTCGGGGCTGCAAGCCACCGCCAAACTTGCCCGGACCGCCGAAGAGCGCAGCCGCGTCCAGGCACGACTGGAACAGCTCCAGACCTACCAGGATCAGAACCGTCGCATGGCGGACCTGCGGACCGAGGCTGCCACGGAGATAGCGGCGGAGGCCAAGGTGCCCCAGCCCTCCGGCCCCGCTGCCGTTCGCGACGGGAGTGGCAGGATTCTTCATCCGGTTACGCTGGAAGACTCGGACCACAAATATCCTGAAGGGCCGGCGACGGGTCCGAAACATACAGCGACCGGCACGCTTCACAATGTCGGCTGCTTTTATCCGAAAGGCCTGACCTTAAAGGTGGAGGCGCCCGGTCGTCCAGTATCGCTCTACAGCAATGACATGTACGCCATCAGCTACACGGCGGGGAACTTTACCCCAACCAAAGACCTCAATCCCTGCCAGGATTTCAACGGTTTGAAAGCCAAGGTAACCTACGCTGAGGTAAAGGACGCCACCGTAGCAGGGCAGATCCTCTCGATGGAGCTTAGCAAGTAGAAGCGCCGTCGCAGACGCGAGGACTCCCTAACTAGCAGGACTACGGTCCGCATCTTCGCTTGCAGCCGGTCTTCAGAGAAAGACTTCGCCGACGCCTACAGCACATGCCTTCGCTAGATCTCTTCAACCACCACGGCGGTCCCATAAGCCAGGACCTCGGTGACACCCTGCATCAGCTCGTTCGCATCGTAACGGGCGCCGATCACGGCATTGGCGCCCATCGCTGCTGCGTGTTCCAGCATGAGGTGTAGCGCGTCCTCGCGCGTCTTTTCGCAGAGCTCCGAGAAGAGTGTGATGTTGCCGCCGACGATCGTCTGAAGGCTGGCGCCGATGCTGCCGAACACCGATCGCGACCGCACCACGATGCCGCGCACCAATCCCAGGTTGCGCACCGTGCGGCAACCGGGAAGCTCAAAGGCTGTGGTCACCCTTGCCAGACTCACTCGAGGCTGCGTTGCCAGATTGTCCGTCATCGCTCGCTCCAGACGCACCCCACGCTAACACGAGAGCGCGGTTACCAGCCGTACCACCGCGCCCGAGTCGATCGCCTCTGCCGCGATCGAGACTCCCGTGGCGAGGTCCGGCGCACGTTCCGCCACCACCAGCACCGCCGCCGCGTTCAACAACACAACATCGCGATGCGGCCCCTTTTGTCCGCCGAACACCGCATGGAGAATGGCCGCATTTTCGCGTGCGTCGCACCCGGCGGCCAGCTCCGCCAGGCCGGCAACCGGCAGCCCACATGTCCTGGGGTCGATGGTGTGCTCCTCAAGGCTGAAGCCGGGCCGGCCTTCCCGCACCTCCATCACCTCGCTTGGCCCGCTGAGGGACAGCTCATCCAACCCACCCGCACCATGGACCACCATGGCATATTGCACCCCCAACAGAGGCATGGCTTCGGCGACGGGACGCAGCACCGCTCGGCTGTATACGCCCATAACCTGCCGCCGCGCGCCGGCGGGATTTAACAGCGGCCCCAGAACGTTGAAGATCGTTCGCACGCCCAGCCCCCGTCGTACCGGCATAACGGTCCGCATACCCGGGTGGTGCGCCGAGGCCAAAAGGAAGCAGAACCCATGGCGACGCAGAGCATCGGCCGCTGCATCCGGCGCCAGCCCAATCGGCACCCCGAGCGCTTCCAGCACGTCGGCTGAGCCGAAGCGGCTGGTCACCGCCCGATTGCCGTGTTTGGCCACTTTGGCCCCTGCCGCCGCGGCCACCAGCGCGGCACCCGTGGAGATGTTGAAGGTATTTGCCCCATCGCCGCCCGTACCGCAGGTGTCCACGAGCGTGTCCCGCTCGGTAGCGGTCAGCGGAAGGGTGGTGGCCGCAGCGCGCATAGCCAGGGCAAAGCCTGCGATCTCCGCCGCGGTTTCGCCCCGTGCCGCCAGCGCACCCAGCAGAGCGGCCAGTTCCAGCTCAGAGGCCGCGCCTGCGAGCAGCTGCGCCATGAGCGTGCGCGCCTGCTCGAGGTCGAGCGTTTGCCGGTCCTCTGTAACGGCCTTCAAGTCAGCGGTAATCGCCACAGTACCGAGGCTACATGAGACCCGTGGCGCAGGGCTTCCGCACGTGCCGGGCGAGGCGCGCGTGAGCGCGCAGTGATCGGGCAACCAGGGGCTGGTGTGCCACTTTCGTCCGCTGCAACCGGTAATCGCCTGCACCGCTTGCCCCGGCTTTGAGCCGCTCGCTACCATGGCAGCGCAGCGTCGCAGAACGATCGTCTCGGTCCGCGCAGGAGCACGTCCATGAAGATTCACGAGTATCAGGCCAAGGAAATCCTTCGCCGTTATGGGGTTAGCGTGCCGGAGGGTCAGGTCGCGGTCACCTTTGAAGAAGCGGATGCGGCCGCGCAGCAGCTCTTTGGTGCGGGCCACAGCGTGGTTGTCGTGAAAGCACAAATTCACGCCGGGGGCCGTGGCAAGGGTGGTGGGGTGAAGCTGGCCAAGTCCCGCGGTGAGGCCGAGCAGCACACCAAAGCCATCCTCGGCATGCAGCTCATCACGCACCAGACTGGCCCGCAAGGGCAGAAGGTGCAGCGCCTGCTGGTCGAGGCGGGCTCAGCAATCGCGCGCGAGCTGTATCTTGGCATCGTGCTTGACCGGGCAACCGGCAAGGTCGTGTTTATGGCTTCGCAGGCCGGGGGTATGGAGATCGAGGAAGTCGCCCATGACACGCCCGAGGCCATCTTCAAAGAGACAATTGATCCGGCTATCGGCCTCGCGCCGTTCCAGGCACGCCGCCTCGCCTTCCAGCTAGGCCTTCAAGGCTCGCAGATCACCGAAGCTGTCCGCTTTATGACGGGCCTGTATAAGGCCTATCTGGAAACGGATAGCACACTCATGGAGATCAACCCGTTCATCGTGACCAAAGACGGCAAGCTCGCGGCGTTGGACTGCAAGATCAACTTCGACGATAACGCGCTGTTCCGTCACAAGGACCTCAAGGACCTGCGCGATCTGGCGGAAGAGGACCCGCTTGAGGTGGAGGCCTCAAAGTTCGCGCTCAATTACATCAAGCTCGACGGCAACATCGCCTGCATGGTCAACGGCGCGGGTCTCGCGATGGCGACGATGGATATTATTCAGTACGCCGGCGGCTCGGCAGCGAACTTCCTCGACGTGGGCGGCGGCGCGAACCAGGAACAGATTGAAAACGCCTTCGGCATCCTGCTCTCCGACAAGAACGTGAAGGCAATCTTCATCAATATTTTCGGGGGAATTCTGCGCGTCGACGTGCTGGCAACCGCCGTCGTTGCCGCGGCGAAGAAGCTCCACGTGACGCTTCCTATCATTTTGCGTCTCGAAGGCACGAACGTTGAAGAAGGCCGCAAGATCATCGCCGAATCCGGCCTGAAATGCCAGATCGGCAGCACCATGAAGGAAGCCGCCGACTTGGCCGTAACCGCCGCGAAGGGTTAGTCCCCCATCCTCGGGCGCTCCGGATGTCGTCGCCAAGCAAAGCATGTGTTCTTGCTTTTGCCTTTGCCCCGCTCCAGGATCAAGGGCCATTCTCATCCTAGCCTGAGGCGAAGCCCTAGCTGCTGAGTACTAAACAATTCGAACGCTGACGACGCAATCGAAGGTAGACCTCGCACCTGTCCGAAGAGCACACATGAGCCTCATCAGAGACAAGAAAATCGCAATCGTTGGCGCAGGGCCGGGCGGCTTGACGCTCGCGCGACTACTACAGATGCGCGGTACCGAGGTAACCGTCTACGAACGTGACAGCAGCCGCGATTCCCGCAATCAGGGTGCGACGCTTGATCTGCACCACGACTCCGGCCTTGCTGCGTTAGCGGCCGCCGGGCTGATGGAGGCCTTTCGCGCCAGCTATCGGCCTGGAGCCGACCGGCTACTCATCACAGACGATCAAGCAAGCGTGCTGCACCGCGATCCCAGCAGCGAAGGGTCGCCACAGGAACGACCCGAGATCGACCGCGGCCCTCTGCGCAACATGCTTCTCGCCTCGCTCCACGCGGACACCGTGCGCTGGGATCACAAGTTGGCGGGATCGACGGAAGAGGGGGCACAAGTGTGGCTCCATTTTTCCGGAAGCGAGAGTGTTCTGGCAGACCTTGTCATCGCGGCTGATGGGGCCAACTCGCGTTTGCGGCCATCTATCACGTCGATTCGCCCCGTGTACTCCGGCGTGACGATCGTGGAAGGCAATGTGGCCCACGCCGCCACGGTCCTGCCGGCGATTGTAGCGATGCTCAGCGGCGGCTTCCGGGCGATCTTCGCCGTTGGCGGCAAGAAGAGCCTCTCCATAGGCACCAAAGGCGACGGCAGCGCAGCGTTCTACTGCGGCTTCAAGGTGCAGGAGTCCTGGGCTCAGGCACCGGGTGTCGATTTTTCCAGTCCCGCCGAGCGGCTAGGGTGGTTTCACGCAACCTACCCAGGCTGGAGCGAGTGCTGGGACGCTCTCTTTGAACATACGGACAAGCTCGTTGTGCGGCCACAGTATGTCTGTCCCTTCGACCAGAACTGGCCTGCCAAGCCAGATATGACGGTGATCGGCGATGCTGCCCACGTCATGCCGCCCTACGCCGGCGAAGGCGTGAACCAGGCTATGCTCGACGCCCTGGTGCTTGCACAGCACCTGCTGAGTGACGATCACAGCGACACACAATCGGCCATCGCTGCTTACGAGAGGGAAATGTTTGCGCGCACATCCAGCATTGCGAAGATGACGATGGAGAACACAGAAATGTTCCACTCACCCAACGCAGCCAGTCGGCTTGTAGCGATGTTCCAGCAATTCATGGTTGAGCGAGGAACCGCACCCGTTGCGGAGCACGGAGCCGGCGCCTAGATTTAGACTTTACGGAGAACACATACCTATGTCAGTGCTTGTCGATAAAAACACCCGCCTCATTGTGCAGGGCATCACGGGCCGCGAGGGCACGTTTCATGCCAAAGGCTGCGCCGAATACGGCACGCAGGTTGTTGGCGGCGTGACCCCGGGCAAGGGCGGCACCCTGCATGAGGGATGGCCGGTCTTCAACACGGTGGCGGAGGCGGTGAAGGCGACAGGGGCGAACGCGACCGTCATCTTTGTGCCGCCGCCCGCGGCCGCGGACGGTATCCTCGAGGCTGCTGACGCCGGTCTGCCGCTCATCGTCTGCATCACCGAAGGCATTCCCGTGCTGGATATGGTGAAGACGTGGGCGGCGATCAAGCACAAGCCTTCGACGTTGATCGGGCCGAACTGCCCCGGCGTGATCTCTCCGGGCAAGGCCAAGATCGGCATCATGCCGGGCCGCATTCACAAGGAGGGCTCGGTCGGCATCGTGTCGCGTTCTGGGACGCTGACGTACGAGGCGGTTCACCAGCTCACGCAGCGCGGCATCGGGCAGTCGACGGCCATCGGCATCGGCGGCGACCCCATCGTCGGTACCACGCACATCGATGCCCTCAAGCTGCTGAACGAAGATCCTGAGACCGAGGCCATCATCATGATCGGCGAGATCGGTGGGACCAACGAGGAGATGGCCGCGGCCTACATCAAGGCCAATGTCAAGAAGCCCGTCGTTGGATTCATCGCCGGGCAAACCGCGCCGCCTGGCCGCCGGATGGGGCATGCCGGCGCCATCATCTCCGGTGGGGAAGGCACCGCGGAAAGCAAGATGGAAGCCATGACCGCGGCGGGCATTCACGTCGTGAAGTCCCCCGCTGAGATCGGCGAAACCATGGCACGTGTACTAGGGCGCTAGTTACCCAGCATATAACTGCTTCTGAGGTAACTAGTTACTGGAAAGTAAGCAGCCGTGCGCAGGATTTTCCCGCATCTTCGGTGGGCGCTGCACATCTTCTCTGCAGTATTTAAGCCGTTGGCGCAGCCGATCCACCGCGGGGCAATACCCCGTGCCGTGGCTTTCTGCTGTACGCCGCGGCCTCTGCAAGAAAGAAAGGGAACTTCCTGCATGCGTCCTCTCAAACTCGCCCTCGCCCCGACTACTTTCCTCATAACGACTCTTCTCGCCGGCCCGCACCTGTATGCGCAACGCATCGCCTACGTGGTGGACCCGGCCCATTCCACCGTGGATTTCGGCATCAAGCACATGGCCATTTCGACCGTTCACGGCCAGTTTGCGATCAAAGAGGGCCTCATCGAGCTCGACAGCAAGGATCTGCCGGCGTCGTCGGTCACGGCCACCCTGGACGTGGCGTCTGTCAATACGGGCAACGCGCAAAGGGATGCGCACCTGAAGAGCCCCGACTTCTTCGACACGGCCAAGTACCCCACGGCCACGTTCAAGAGCACGAAGATCACCCCGTCCGGCGATGCGTATGACGTGATGGGCGAGTTGACGCTTCATGGCGTCACCAAGCCGGTGACCTTGCACATGGAACCACCCAGCAAGGAGCAGATCGGGATGGACAAGAAGGCCCACCGCGGCTTCTCCGCCAGTACCACCATTCACCGTCAGGATTTCGGCCTCACCTGGAATGGGACTCTCAAAAGCGGCGATGCCATGCTGGGCGACGACGTCAAAATGACGTTCGACATCGAAGCCGGGCAGAAGTAGGGGGCTTGGCTCAATGGTGACGAGCGCCGCGGCCACCCCTCTAAGCCGCGGCCACTCTCCAGGCAGCTACCGTGCCTGCCCGCGATAAAAGAGCCACGCGATCCCGAACAGCAGCGCCATGAGGAAGGCCAGCTCCGCGTGCTGCACGGCGTGCAGGGTCGCGTTGACGACGCCATCGACGGCCCACGCGATGCAGCCAAGAAGCCAGATCCAGGCAGTACGCCTCATGGTCCATTGGACGCGCGGCAGGGTGGAACCAGGTCAGCCATTAGTAGCGACTTTCGTAACGTAAAGTCACCGGACAACCCCGGGCCGAGGCGCATCTGACTGCACATGACCTTCGCTACTGTGTTGCTTGTCTGCCTTGCCGGCATCGCGGGTTGTGCGGCTCTGGTGTTTCTGGTGGAAACGATTGTGGCGTTTTGCCTGCACGATACGGAGGAGGTGCCGCACCTGGCAAACAGCCCGATTTCGATCGACAGGGTCCGCCGCCATCTCGCGCATGACCTTCGAAGTGACGTGCGGGTGGACAAAGCCGCCTAGCTCTCCTGCTGCGTGTGCCGGGGGGCGCCGGGCGCATTACCCGACGAGCTGTCCGGTAGACTGAAGACACTGTCGCTTAGGAGATCTTCGTGTCACAACGTACCTTCAGCATCATCAAGCCCGACGCGGTCCGCAAAGGCCTGGCCGGGGCCATTCTCGCCCAGATGGAAAAGGCGGGTTTCAAAATCGTGGCGATCAAGAAGCTTTCCCTCACAGAAGAGCAGGCAAAGGGCTTTTACCACGTCCACCAGACGCGCCCCTTCTTTGCCTCTCTGACGAAGTTCATGGCGTCAGGACCGATCTTTCCGATCGTGCTCGAGAAGGAAAACGCCATTGCCGATTTGCGCAAGCTGATGGGCGCAACCAATCCGGCCAACGCGGAAGACGGCACCCTCCGTAAGCTGTTTGCCGACTCCATTGAGGAGAACGCGGTGCACGGCTCCGACGCCGAGGAGACGGCTGCGTTTGAGATTGGCTTCTTCTTCGCGGGTTACGAACTGAAGTAGCTTCTGGGGCTTTGGTGGAAACGGCTCTGCCACACGGCAGGGCCGTTTTGCGTTAGAGGCCCTTCCGCTTTTCCTTTCCGGGGCAGAGTCAAGACCCCGCTCGGCAACGACCGCGCCGCCTGCTACGGATTATGCTGGGTTCCTATGCCTTCGTCCACCACTGTCCTTACCACGCGCCCCTGGGGCATTGCTCCGGACGGCACCGCCGTTCAGAGCTTTACGCTTGCCAACGAGGTGCTCGCGGTGGAGGTGCTCAGCTATGGCGCCCGGGTGACGTCGCTGCTGGCGCCGGACCGCGACGGCGAGCGGGCCGATGTGGTGCTCGGGTTTGCCGCGCTGGCGCCCTACGTGGAGGACACGGCCTTTCTCGGGTGCACTGTGGGGCGCTATGCCAACCGCATTGCCCAGGGCCGCTTCAGGCTGGACGGCGAAACCTATCAGCTGGATCGCAACGACGGTCCGCACACCTTGCATGGAGGCGCCGATGGCCTTTGGCATCGCAATTGGGCCGCTGAGTCTTTGCCGGACGGTGTTGCCTTTCACGTCACCAGCCCAGCGGGTGAGGGGGGCTTTCCCGGCACGCTTTCCGTTGTCGCTCGCTACCGGCTTCATGGCAACCGGATCACGCTGGAGTATGAGGCCACGACGGACCAAACCACGGTTGTGAACCTGACCAATCACGCCTACTTCAACCTGGCAGGCGAGGGGAGCGCGACCGTCCTGGACCACGAGTTGCAGATCCACGCGGACGCCTTTACGCCGATCGACGCACAGGCCATACCGCTGGGGGATCATGAGCCCGTGGCCGGTACGGCGTTCGACTTCACCGTACCTCGCGCCCTCGGCGAGCGCATCCACGATCCAGATCCGCAACTGGCGAACGGGCATGGCTATGACCACAACTTCGTTCTGCGTGGCGAACGGGGGGTGCTGCATCCAGCCGCCGCGGTGCATCACCGCCCGAGCGGCCGCCTGCTGGAGATCGCCACGACCGAGCCCGGGGTGCAGTGCTACAGCGGCAACTACCTGGACGGCACCACCCAGGGCCGGTCGGGCAGGCCTTATGGCTGGCGCAGCGCGCTCTGCCTGGAGACCCAGCACTTTCCCGATTCGCCGAACCAGCCCGCGTTTCCGAGCACCGTACTTCGCGCTGGAGACACCTTCCGCAGCACCACGGTGTGGATGGTGAGCGTTCGTCGGGAGTGAAGCGCAGCGGAGGGCTTCGCCGAAACCTGGTCCAGATACGCGTTCAGGAACTCGTCACTCCTGCGCCTGCTCGGACATCTCCTGCAGCGCTTTGGCCTCCGCGTCCCCTTGGACCAGGTACTCCTGTACGAAGACGGCGACCAGCGCCGCGGTCGGCACGGACACCAGCGCGCCGACAATACCGGCCAGCGCGGTACCGACCAGCAAGGCAATCAGCACGGTTAGACCCATGAGATTGACGCTGGTTTTCATGATGCGCGGTGTGAGGTAGCCGTTCTCCACCTGCACGTAGACGGCGTAGAAGATGAGGACGCCCGCCATCTTGGACCAGGAATCCAGTGCCGCGGCCCCAGCGGCGAGCAGGATGGTGATCACTCCGCCGACGACGGGAACGATGTTGAACAAGCCCATGAGTGAACCGAGCAGAAAGAAGTACCGAACCTGCAGCAGGCCGAAGACCACCGTGCTGCACACGCCCAGGATCAGCATCAGCGCCCCCTGACCCAGCAGCCATTTACTCATGCGGGCTTCGGCAATCACGAGCGCTCGCGCGAGCCGATCGCGCGACGCCTCCGGCACCATGGCCAGAAAGTACAGGTAGGCCGATTCGCCTTCCAGCATGAAGTACACGCACAGGATCAGCCCGGTAGCCAGATCGAAGATGTGGCCCAGCCACTTGGGCGCGGAGGAGACGACAAAGCCGGCAAACCCGGCGGCGAGCGCCTCGCCCCGCACGGCGATCTTGTCCAGGCCGATCTTGTCCATCAGCGGAAGGCGCTTGGCCCGGGCAACGATCTCCGGCAGGCGCTTGGGGAGGTCTGCGGCAAAGTGCTCCAGATCGCGCAACACGGGCGGCAATCCGAAAAAGAACAGCAGGAAGAGCACCGACACCACCGAAAGCATGAGGGTGACGATGGCGACGAAACGCGACGGCCGGTACCGGCCAAGGGTAAGGCCTTCGATGCGCTTGACGATGGGGGTCAGGACGACGGCAAACAGGGCGCTGACGTACAGGAGCTGCAGCACCGCTCGTAGCCGCCACGCCACGCCCAGGGTGAGGAGCACCAGCAACGTAAACAGGATGTACCCACGCACGGCGCGCCGCTGGGCCAGAT
>CAXUIF010000063.1:0-15021 GCA_964250995.1 uncultured Acidobacteriaceae bacterium | reverse complement strand
TGATCGGACCCAGCCATAAGGTGACCCGTGGCTCCATCGGCATCGAGTTCCAGGCAGCGCAAAACTCCGCTGTGGCCCGTGAATACGGCTTCGCCAATGGCGGCGTCATCATCTCCACCGTGCGGCCTAACGGGCCCGCTGCCAAAGCCGGCCTGAAGCCCCGGGACATCATCACCTCTATCGACGGCAAGCCCGTGAAGGACGGCGATGAACTGGTCGCGATTATCTCGGAAAAGGCGCCGGGCTCCACCGCACGCCTCGGGTACACCCGAGACGGCAAGCCGAACAACGCAGAAGTGAGCATCACCGATCGCGCTCAACTCTTTGCCGACGCGGGCAAAGGGGAGCAGGACGCCAGCCCTGACCAAAACGACGCCGGGCAGACAAAGCTCGGCATCAGCGAGCAGCCTGTTCCTGCCGCCCAGGCCTCCAAGCTGGGCATTCGGGGTGGCGTGATCGTCACTGCCGTTCGACCCGGTTCCTTTGCTGAAGATATCCAGCTTGCGCCCGGCCTCGTCATCGTCGAGATCAATCGCAAACCTGTGACCAGCGAAGCCGACTTCCGTGCCATCGCCTCCAGCTTGAAGACCGGTGACGATGTCGTCTTCGTCGTACGCGATCCACGGAACAGCTCCGGTGGTGAATCCTACATTGGTGGCACCCTGCGGTAACTTCCAAGCCGCCCAACAAAAGGTGCGTCCCGTGTGGGGCGCACCTTTTTATTGGGAATTGTGTCACTTTCTATACCTCTTTCGAGGTAGATGGGGTTGTCGATGCGCACACCCCGGGAGTAACCTGAAACCCAACCTGGGGCAGGCTCGCCGTCCCAATCTCGTGCACGAGGTCCACTACTTGATGCGTCTGCCCGCCCTCCCCCTAGCAGCCAGCCTCTTCTTGCTTTGCCCCGCAGCCTTCGCCGCGGTCAGACCTCATCACCACAGTAGTTCGCACGCCATGGTCCGGCGTACCGCGTCCGCACGGTCTTCCCATGCAGGCCATTTCACAGAGCACAGCCCCTACAGCGGCATGAGCGCCGAGCGCGCTACGGAGATCCAGTCCGCGCTGATTCAGCGGGGCTACCTCACTGGCGAGCCGACCGGCACATGGGATTCGGCCTCGGCCGGAGCGATGCAGAAGCTGCAGTTCGACAACGGCTGGCAGACCAAGCTTGTTCCCGACTCCCGCGCGCTAATTAAACTCGGCTTGGGACCCAGCAAAGACCCTGCACCGAGCACCACCTCAGCCGCCCTCCAATCCCCTGCACACACCTTCTAGGTTCCACGCGACCCCCGTCCGTCATGCTGAGCCCACTAAGGCCTCCGCATTCGGACCGCAACGCCGCTGGCCGCAAGAAGATCCGCAACGAGCGTACCGAAATGAACGGCTGACAGCATGCCGAAACAAAAAGGGAGCCGTCGCCGGCTCCCTTTTCCTCCAGGCCTACCCGCTAGGACGTGCGGACCTCGATCACCACCTTGCCCACCTGCTGGTTCGACTCAAGATAACGGTAAGCCTCCTGCGCCTCCGCCAGCTTAAACGTCTTAGCAACCTTCGGCTTGAAACGTCCATCAGCGAGACGCTCGTAGATGTACCGCTTAGCCCGCTCGAATGCCTCGGGCTTGGCCGTGAGCTGCAACAACGAATACGCGGTTAGACTGAGCCCCTTACCGATCGCCTCCATCAGCGGGAACGGCGTGGGCTGCATGGACAGCAACCCGTACTGGTAGATGATCCCTTCCGTTGCGGCAGCTTTGGCCAGCGTTTCCACATAGGGCCCTCCGACAGGATCGAAGATGATCCGCGCTCCGCTGCCGCCAGTAATCTCCTTTACGCGCGCTGGCAGGTCCTCTTCACTTGTGGCGATCACGAAGTCGGCCCCAAGTTGCAGAAGCTCCTCCTTCTTTGCACTTGTGCGCGTGGTCGCGATCGCCGTTCCGCCTTCCGCCTTCACAATCTGGATCGCGGCCAACCCCACACTGCTCGACGCCGCCGTAATGATTACGAAATCGCCTTTGGTCACCTTGCCAAACAGCACCAGCGCGCCGTACGCCGTCGTGTATTGCATCCAGACCGCAGCCGCTTCCACGGCGGACAAGCTTTCCGGCGCAGTCGCCAACGAGCTTGCAGGCACCACGGCCTCTTCGGCCAGCACCGGGAACTTGTTTTGCGAGTATCCCGGCACGGTCCCAAACCGCTTGCCCACGGTCCCCTGATCGCCTCCAGGACCCACCGCGGTCACCACGCCAACCGCTTCATACCCCAGTCCGGACGGCAGCTGCGGCTGTTCCATGTAGTGTCCATGGAAATACATGCTCTCGGCCCGGTTCAGCCCGACCGCTTCCACCCGCATCTTGACCTCGCCCTCGCCGGGCTGGCGCACCGTGACGTCCTGCAATTCCAGCACCTCTGGCCCACCCAGCTTGTTGAAGCGTATTCCCTTTGGCATGGTCTGCCTCCTGCCGAGCAGATGCCCCATATCGGCTCGGCGATGCGGCCCCGCCCTCATTTCACGCAGCGGAAGCGTCCTGACGGCACGGTATGCTGGCCAGGTGAAGCGTCTCACGCCCGTCCTGGCCAGTCTCGCCGTATGTTTGCTGTCGTGCACGGCAAGCGCGATCACGGTGCGCCTCTCATCTGCGGCGCTGGAGCGCACTCTCCGCAAGCAGCTCTTTAACGACCCGCAAGGCCGCTACTTTCTCTGCGGTCACAACGACGCGGGATGCTATATGTATGCCGAGGACCCCAAAGTCAGTTTTCGCGACGAGCGCGTGGTCGTGCATGTACGAACCCGTGCTCGCCTAGGCACCGCGCTGCATGGTGCTTGCCTAGGGTTTAGCCTGCACACAGAGGCGGACGTCACCCTGGTCCCCGAAGCCGATGGCGAGACGATCGGCTTTCACGACGCGCAGATCGAAAATCTGGTCGCCTCCAGGCAGCTCAGCGTCTTCCTTGACCCGTTTCTTCGCCGCAAGCTGCCGCAGCAGATGCAGTTCAACGCAGCCGATCTTCTGCGCAAGGCGCTGGCCAGCTCCGCCCAGACCACAGGCTTCGACTTGAGCCTCCAAACCCTCACGATTCGCTCCATGCAGGTGAGCGGCGATGCTCTTGTGGTTGAGGTCGACGGAGAGCTCAACGTGCGCTGATCTCAGCGCCAGCTGAACGCGAGATGCCACCGCAGGCCCCGCTCGGCCGTCTTCCGCAGCACCCGTTCATATTCCATGAGCTCGCTCAGGATGCCCGAACCTTCCTTGCCCAACCGCCGCGGCTCCTGCTCCAGCGCGTCGATCAAGCCGCGCACCGTCGCCAGGCCCTCTTCGGGCGGATACCACTGCGGCGGCGGCAACCGGTGCAGCAACTCCGGGTTCCCGGCGCCCTCTTCAATCAGCAGCGCCATCGAGTTCTCATCGGCCGAGAAAAACTCCAACAGCGGGCGCACGCCCAATGTATGCGCCAGCCGCTCTATCGCAGCCTCCTGCCGCGCCAGCGCCCGGCCATTTACGAAGATGTCAAAGCCCGGGTCCTCACCCTCAACCACGATGTACATGGAAGCTGCCATGGCCTGAGTGTACAAAACACCGGCGGTCGCTTCGCTTGCAGGCGACGACGAGGTCACGCCTCAGGTTCGTGCAGGCGCTGCCATCCCTCAGTCGCGCGGGCTCTCGGCAGAACCTGCCGGATCGCGCCCAGCGCGATCAAGCCCATTCCGATCCAGGATCGCAGATCCAGAATGGGACGGAGAAAAAGCATGCCTTCCATCAGTCCAAGCAGCGGAATGAGAATAAACTGCGCACTCCAACGCACAGCCCGCAGCCGGTACAGCGCAAGAAACATAAGCGTCAGGCTGACGACGTCCAGCGCGCAGGCGCGTTGCGCCTCACGCCACAACTCACCCTGTTGCTTTCCCCAAAAGCAAAGGACAGTGCCTCCCAGCAGACATCCGAAGACCAGAAACCAAAATTCGCTTCTGACGTCGGAGCTTCCCTTAACCGCGGCGTGATCCGGCAAAAGGACGACCGCTCCGACTCCCACCAACAACGGCATCACGAAAAGGCCCAGCCACGGTCGCCACCCCGCAAAGGCCGGCTGCGGTAACAGAAGGAGCAGGCCCGTGATCCCGGCCAGCCCGGGCCACAGCAGCCCAGAAAGATCGCCCTGCCCCACTTCGCCGAGCACGGAATCTGCCACCGCCACCACCGCCGGTGTGAGGGCCAATGCCAATGTCGCGTTGTTGGAACTGATGTGCCGTCCAGATACCTGCGCCGCCAGTGCAGGCGCAAGAAGGATCGAGACCACCGCGCTTACCCGCACCAGGAAGCCGCGCCCGCCTACGCTGCCCCGAAATGGAAGCTTTCGTCGCAGACCCGCGTAGAGCGCCAACGATCCCCCTATCACTACACAGCCCGCGCCCTCAGAGACGAGGGTGGACGCGGTGCCAGGAAGCGCTCCCTCCAACAACCAGCGACTCGCCATCAACATACACAGCGAAAGCAGGGGCCACATACGCCCCCATCCGCTTCGCATTCGCTCGTACATGGTCTTCTGACAGGCCTCAGACAACGGTGGGAGCAAACGAAAGCCGCGCTGTCAGCGCGGCTTTCCTGCTTGGTGATCGACTCGGTTGCAGCAAGCACCTGATCAGGTTAGCGGGCAGCGCCACCCTGCGGCGCGCTTCCGCCATTCCCTGCCGGACGCCGTCCGCGACGCCGGCGCCGGCGTGTGCCGTTGCCCTGCGGCCGCCCCTCACCAGTTGCCTGCGTAGAAGGTGCCCCTTCTGTAGGCTGCGCCGTTACCAACTCACCTTCCTCGGCACCATCACCCTCCTCTTCGCCGTCGAAATCCTCCTCGTCGTCGAAGTCATCCGCACCTCCATCGATGGTGATCGTCTCCTCATGCCGGGGAGCCTCCGGCGCCGCAGTCCGCTCGCCTCGATCCGTTCGCTCCCCGCGGTCAGTCCGTTCCCCGCGTTCGCTGCGGTCGGCCCGTTCACTACGGTCTCCCCGCTCGCTCCGTCCGCCGCGCCCGCCATCCTGCGCGCCGCCCTCGGGCACCTCGGGCAGGCCGAGCTTCGCCCGCTGCTCGCGGAGCACTGCCTTACGGCTCAGCTTGATCCGGTTGCCCTCGATGGCCAGAACCTTGACCAGCACCTGATCGCCCTCGCGCAGTTCGTCCTTGACTTCCTTCACGCGGTGCTCGGCGATCTCCGACACATGGAGCAAACCGTCGGTGCCCGGGAAGATTTCGACAAAAGCCCCGAACTCCGCCAACCGCACGACCTTGCCCAGATACGTCTTGCCTACTTCGGGTACGGCAGTCAGGTCGCTGATCATCTGGATGGCTTTGCTCAAGCCCTCCGCATCGCTGGAGGCCACGTTCACACGGCCCGTATCCTCCACGTCGATCTTCACGCCTGTGGCATCGATGATGCCGCGGATCACCTTGCCTCCCGGGCCGATCAGATCACGAATCTTGTCGGTCGGGATCTGCAACGTGTGAATGCGGGGTGCATACTTCGAGGTCTGCTCGCTGGGGGCGGAGATCACCGCGTCCATCGTGTCCAGCAGGAACAGGCGGCCGCGCTGCGCCTGGGCCAGCGCTTCCCGCATGATCTGGGGCGTGATGCCCATGATCTTGATGTCCATCTGCAGCGCCGTGATGCCTTTGCGCGTCCCGGCTACCTTGAAGTCCATGTCGCCGTAGTGGTCCTCGGCACCGGCGATGTCGGTCAGAATGGCGTAGTTGCCGCCTTCTTTCACCAGACCCATCGCCACGCCGGCGACCTGCGCCTTCAGCTTGATACCGGCCTGCAGCAAGGACAACGACGCTCCGCAAACGGTGGCCATCGACGAGGACCCGTTCGACTCCAGGATGTCCGAAACCACGCGCAGCGTGTACGGCGACTCCTCTTCGCTCGGCAGAACCGCCTCGATCGCCCGCCATGCCAGGGCGCCGTGGCCGATCTCGCGACGGCCTACGCCCGTCATACGCCCTACCTCACCGACAGAAAACGGCGGGAAGTTGTAATGGAGCATGAAGCGGCGCTTCTGCTCGCCCTCATACGTCTCCATGCGTTGCACATCGTCGCCTGTACCCAACGTGGCTGACACCAGCGCCTGGGTCTCTCCACGCGTAAATAGCGCTGAACCGTGCACACGGGGAAGCACCCCGGTTTCGATCGATACCTTCCGAATCTCATCGAAGGCGCGGTGATCCGGCCGGATCCGGTCCTGCAGTACCTGATCTCGGAAGATCTTTTCGCGCAAAAGTTCAAAGTACTTGGAAAGCTTCTTACCGGCTCCGGCATCGCCCTCCGGAAGCGACTTCTTCAGCTCCTCCTTGATCTCACGAACCTTCGCGTAGCTTTCAAACTTTGGATTCTTTTGGGTATCCAGCGCCGCTTTCAGGCGCTCGCCCACCTTGGTCTGTAACTCCTCAGCGTACGCCTGGTCGAGGTCCGCCTCCGCCACCTGGCGCTTCGCCTTTCCGGCGCGACCTACCAGATCTTTGATTGCGGCAATGATCTTTTTGATCTCGCCATGTGCGAACTCGATCGCATCGACGACGCGCTCCTCCGCAATCTCCTTTGCGCCGGACTCAATCATCGTGATGCCTTCGTCCGTACCCACGACCATGATGTTCAGCGCGCTCACAAGCCGTTCCGCATAGGTGGGATTCACGATGAACTCGTTCTCCACAATGCCAATCCGCACGGCCCCTACTGGTCCATGGAAGGGGATGTCGCTAAGCGCCAACGCGCAACTCGCACCGTTAATGCCCAGCACGTCAGGATCGTTCTCCCGATCCGCCGAGTACACAAAGGCGACCACTTGCGTCTCGTTGCGGAACGTTTCGGGGAAGAGCGGCCGGATGGGGCGATCGATCTGACGGCTGGTAAGCACTTCCTTCTCGCTCGGCCGTCCTTCCCGCTTGATGAAGCCGCCTGGAATCCGCCCACCCGCGTAGGTGAACTCGCGGTATTCAACCGTCAGCGGAAAGAAGTCCAGGCCTTCCTTGGGCTCCGGGGCTGCGACCGCAGTCGCCAGCACAGCATTGTCGCCACTGGTTACAAAGGCGGCGCCGGAGGCCTGCTTGGCAATGCGGCCCGTTTCGAATCGAATCTGCTTGCCACCTGCAAGCTCAACCGTGATGTCCTGCATCATGAATCCTCTGTTTTCTTGTAATCAGCTTCGCGCCGTTCGCTGCCCGTCGCCAGAGATGGGAACGGGAAAGCCCCGCTCGACGTGTCCGTCGGCGGGGCTGCCCTGCAGAACCATACCCGAAAGCCGCCGGTCCAGCGCTCCGGCCCGTAGCCGCGGCCTGCCGGGGAAGGGCAAAGCCGGGCCTTTGCGGAATAAAAAAGCGCTGCGCAGTGAAAGACGTCGTTATGCCGTTGACTCCGGACAGCTGCACTGGCGCGCAGCCGTAAAGAACTACTTGCGGATGCCCAGTTTGCCAATGACGTCCCGGTACCGATCCGAATCCGTCTTCTTCAGGTAGTCCAACAGCCGGCGGCGCTTGGACACCAACATCAACAGACCGCGTCGCGACCCGTGATCCTTCTTATGTGTTTGAAAGTGTTCGGTCAGCTCACCAATGCGCGAGCTGAGGATCGCAATCTGCACCTCAGGACTTCCGGTATCCGAGTCGTGCGTGCGATAGGTGCTGATAATTTCTGTCTTTTTTGCAGGTGCCAACACAGCGGGTACGTGCTCCTGATTCTTTATGCTTTAAATCGCTTCTTCGCAGTTTCAGTCCAAAGAATACCACGCGCTGCGCTCGCCCTGGAACGCCTCGCGCCGGTTCAGATGTCCAGGGCTCACTCGGCCCCGCCGCCTCTCAACAAATCATTTCTGCTAGAAATGCGACGGTGCGCTTGCGCGCCAGGGCCGCTGCGGCGGCATGGTAGCTCTTCGGATCGACATCGCGGTTGAAGGCATGAGCCGCCCCTTCATATATGAAGATCTGGACCTCAGGATGGGCCTTCCGCACAGCCTCGACCTGTTCCGCACCGATATGGCTATCTTGCGCCCCGAAGTGCAGCATGACGGGGCAGTTAGGTTGCTCCGCGGCCACACTCCCGATCCCACCCGCGTAATACCCTACGGCGCACTTCGGCACGAATCCAGCGGCTTTGCCCCGGGTCGCCGACAGCCAGGCCATGAAGCCGCCATAACAGAAGCCCAGAACCCCTGCACCAGCACCCTCACTGCTGACGTGCGAAAACGCGGCAGCCACGTCCAAAAGAGCTGTCTGCGGATCCAGCTTGCCGAAGAGCGCGAACGCCTTTTGCATGTCCTCAGCGTCGTAGCTGAGCTGCACCCCGGGCGCAGTTCGGTCAAACAGCGCCGGAGCGATCGTGACGTACCCTTCAGCGGCATAGCTGTCCACCACGCTGCGAATGTGAGCGTTCACTCCAAAGATCTCCTGAACGACAACCAGCCCTCCCTTGGCAACGCTCGCCGGATTCGCAACATACGCCGCCAGCCTTTGTCCATCACTCGCTGTCAATTCCGTCCAACTGCCCATACCGACTGCCCCTCCTGGTGGACCGCGCCAGAGAGAACGGGTATTCCGCCTAGGTCCCTCGCGTCCTCATGCAGAGTACAACGCGGCTGCCGCCCTGTCTGCCCGCTGCTTGTGCCGGAAGATGCTCTCAGCCACCAGCTCCGCAGGTACATGGTAAGTTCCGTTAGCAATGGCCTGGCGAACTCGCAACACTAGATCGAGCCGCACCGCGCCCTGCCCCGGCTCGGGGGTCAGATTGGCGTGGCACGAAGAGCTGTTCTCGGCAACCGAGCCTTCCTCCTCGATCTTCCTCGCGAGTGCCTCAAAGGTCCTGCCTCCGGATGCGACTGCTTCGTCCCAAAACATACTGATCTCGTCTCCCTAGATCCCCTATCGGCCCAGATTGGGAAAACTTTAGATCGTTCTGGAACTTTTTTCTCCGGATCTGCGATTTAGTGCATTTTCTTCTTTGCCCCCTTGCTAGCAGGTGCACTTGGACGCGCAGTCAGCTTGGTCCGTAGCCGCGCAATCGCGGAAGACCGGATTTGCGACACCCGTGACTCCACAACGCCCAGCGTCAAACCAATCTCCTTCATCGTCATCTCTTCGAAGTAGTACAAAGTGAGCACCAGGCGCTCTTTCTCAGGGAGAGCTTCAATGGCCTCCACCAACTGTTCGCGTGTCTGGCCTTCAATGCAGATCGACAGTGGGTTGTCCGCGGCCGGAGCCGGAACGAAATCCAATTCCTCTTCGCCGACCTCCTCGGTACGGTCCAAGTGCAGGCTGCCTACTTCCAGGCCCTTCAGCTCGCCCGTCATTTGCTGAAACGTCAACAGGTCCATTTCCATCTCCAGCGCAATCTCGCTATCGCCGGGTGTCCGGCCGAGCCGGGAGGACAGTACCCGAATGGCCTCTGCCATGGCCCGTCCCTTGCGGCGTAACTCGCGAGGGCTCCAGTCCAGCATGCGCAAAGAATCCAGAATGGCGCCCCGAATGCGAAACTGGGCGTAGCTTTTGAACTGAATCTGCTTGCTCCCGTCAAACTTGGCTGCTGCATCGATCAGGCCCACCAGTCCAGCCGAGACCAAATCCTCGAACTCCACGTGCTGCGGTACGCGCTCGAAGACGCGTCGCGCCACAAAGCGTACGGTCGCCAGGTGCTCGAGAATCAGCTCGTCCCGGGTTTTTGCGGCATCCTGGCCCCGCGTGTCATCACTAAAGCTCGTGTCTTCTTCCGGAGAAAGAGGATCCATACCCGGGAACTCGGTGGCGGAGGGGAGAAAGCTACTCATCTGCTTCGGGGCGATCGTTTGTGTGCGCATCTTTGGTGTCCTGCTCTTTCTCTGCGAGGTTGTTGGGTCACTGGCCTCCGTGACCTGCACTAAAGATTTCGCGTTACGTTCGCTTTCGCAATGTCTAAATGCGGGAAAGCAGTAGGGTTATTCCCGAAGTGAAAAGAAGGCGAAAACGAGTTCCATTTTGGAACTGTTGCGGATCGAGATTCACGAGAAAAAGCTAGGGCAATTCGCCTTTTATTCGCTAGAATGGCGAGCATGGCTATTACACGTCGCCAAAAGGAGGTCCTCGACTTCCTAGCCGGGTTCACCTCGCGCAATGGATATTCGCCCTCCTACGAGGAGATCGCGGCCGGACTCGGCCTGAACTCCTTAGCGACGGTGCACAAGCACGTCACCAATCTGCAGAGCAAGGGCCTACTCCAGCGCGCGCACAACCGGAGCCGATCGATCGACGTTCTGCCGCAACGCAGCACGGCGCGAAGGACGGGCAGCGACCGTCTGCCGCTGCTGGGGCGCATTGCCGCAGGCCGGCCAGTGGAAGCGATCGAGACGGCAGAAACCATTTCGCTGAACGACATCATTGGCTCCCGCGAAGTGTTTGCCTTAGAGGTCCGGGGCGACTCGATGCGCGATGAGCACATCGTCTCTGGCGACTTTGTGCTGGTAGAGCGGACCCGGACCGCTCGCGAGGGAGAGATCGTAGTGGCTCTGGTGGATGGCTCCGACGCCACGCTGAAGCGCTTCTTCCGCGAAGGCAGCCTTGTGCGGCTTCAGCCTTCCAACGCGGAGATGACACCCATCTACGCTCCAGCAGTAAACGTAAGCATTCAGGGCCGGGTTCTTGGCATCCTGCGCAAGTACGCCTGAGCGCTGCAGCAACATGGGCAGCGCAGCAACCTCAACGGTCGGGGGGCATCGGGACAGCCGAGCGTTTCTCTCGCCCTGGCTCGTTGTTTTCGATCTGGACGGCACCCTGATCAATTCATCGCTCGACCTCTGTCTGGCGGTCAACGCAGCCATGCGGCACGTTGGAGCTCTTGAACTCTCGCACGAGGTGATTACGGGCTACATTGGCGATGGCGCGGCCATGCTGATTCGCAAGGCCTTGGATCAATCTGGCGCTGCACTCCCTTTCAGAATGCAATCGGGCAGAGTAGACGACCGGTTTGAGCGTGCCTTCATTTACTTTCTGGACTTTTATCGCGAGCACAAGCTGGACAACACTCACCTGTATGACGGCGTCACAACGGCCCTGCAAGCGATCCGCGGGGCAGCTCCACAATTGCCCATGGCCGTACTCACCAACAAGCCCGAACGCCCCTCGCGAGAGATCTGTGCGGCCCTTGGGATTGCGCCGTTCTTTTTCGCGAACTATGGCGGCAACTCCTTCGAAACCAAGAAGCCCGAACCAACCGGCCTGTTGACGCTGATGCAGCAGGCCAGAGCGGCCTGCATGAAGATCGGTCTTGACGCCGCACAGCTGGTACCGGGCAAGGTGGTCATGGTCGGCGACTCGCCGGCGGATGTCCTGACAGCCCGGCGCGCAGGGTGCCTGTCTTTAGGGTGCCTGTATGGCCTTGCACCACAGTCGCTGCGGTCGGCCCAACCCGACAGGTTCTGCAGCAGTCCGAGCGAGTGGCCGGAAATTCTCGGGATTCAGGGATGCTGAGCAGCGATCTCGCTTGCGGGCCAGAGCCAGGCCGCCCCGCGCACCCCACTTGAGTCGCCATGCTGATTCCGGACGATCCGGGTGCGCGACTTTCCGCCAAAGGTGTAGGCCGCCAAGCTGCCCTGCAAGGCTTCCCCATATAACTCCTCAAGGTTGGACAGACCCCCTCCGAAGACAACTACATCAGGATCGAGGAGGTTTACTACCACGGCCAACCCTCGAGCGATCCGGTCCCGTAGCCGCTCAAAAGCAGCATGGGCCGGCAAGTCGCCTTGGCGCATTTGCGCCGCGATCTCGCGGCCACGCAGCAGCTGGCCCGTGTGCCGTGTAAAGTCCCGCTCGAAGCCCGTTCCAGAGATCCACGTTTCCAGACAGCCGCTGCGTCCGCAGTAGCATGGCGGCCCGGGCACTTCGTCGGGAAAAGGCCAGGGCAAGGGCGTGTGGCCCCACTCGCCCGCAAGCCCATTCGGTCCGGCGTGTACTGAACCGCGCAGAACCAGGCCGCCGCCACAGCCGGTACCCAGAATGACGCCAAACACCACCTCTGCCCCCTTTCCCGCGCCGTCCGTGGCTTCGCTCACCGCAAAGCAGTTCGCGTCATTGGAGCAACGCACCTCCCGACCGAGCGCCGTGGACAGATCGCGCGCTAACGGCTGTCCATTCAGCCACACTGAGTTCGCGTTCTTCACCAGCCCGGTTTCCGCCGTAATCGTTCCCGGAATACCCACACCAACGGTGCCCCGCTCGCCGACTTCCGCCTCGATGCCTTCAACCAGGCCGCGGATGGTCGCGACCGTAGCTCCGTAGTCGTTGCGAACGGTCAGCACTCTGTGTCGCTTCAGTTCTGTGCCGTACCGATCCAACGCGATCACTTCGGTCTTCGTTCCCCCTAGGTCGACGCCAACGCGCACTGTCACTCTCCTAAGAAATGGTTTACCGCAGCAATGAGCGCAGCACCCCCAAGCAGGCATACCGCGACTCCAACGCGGCCGCGGTGCCCTGGGTGGGCGTGCAACTGCGGTAGCAAGTCTGCAAGGGCGATGTACAGGAAGGTAGCGGCGCTAACCGGAAGCAGCCAGCTCGCAGCTGCCGCATGTTGCCCGAAGGTGAAGGCAGCCAGAGCGCCTACGAGAGCCATGCCTCCCGCGCCAATGGCCCACCAAGCTGCCTTCCGGCTGCGCAGACCCATATGCACCAGCAGGGAAAAGTCGCCGAGGCGATGTGGAAGTTCGTGCAAACCCACGGCGAGCGCGGCCAGGCAGCCCGTCCGGCGCCCCGCGGCAAAGGCGGCGGCGATTGCCAGACCGTCGACCGCGCTGTGAAGGGATGACCCCAACAGCAGCGACCAAGCGCCCGCCACCTCTTGCTCGCGCATCGGCCTTACCTGCGGCAGCAATGCAGCTTCAGAGTAAGGTTCGGAGTTCTCGTCCGTTGCCGGCTGGGGACGAGGGGAGTCGCTGCCTCCTGCAGCGTGAATGCCGGCTTCCAAACCAAACAGTCCCAACAGGCTGACGAGCAAAATCTCCCAGATCGACGGTGCGTACCCGGACGCGTACCCCGACGCATGCACGGCTTCGGGCAGCAGGTCCAAACAAGCCGTAGCCAAGAGCACGCCCGCGGCGGCGCTGACGAGGAGCGGCAGCGAGCGCAACAGAGCCGCCTGGCGGCGACCAACGAGCACAACGGCGGCATCCGTAATCGCCTGCACACAGACGATTGCGGACAGCGCCCAGAACGCCTGAGAGGACCTCAATCAAAGCTCCAGGCTTATCTTAGGACAACCCTGGCCGGGCAAGCGTCGCCGCAGGACATTAAGGCGTGGGATGCCCCTTGAGGGACGACGTCTCCGTGGAGCCAAGGGTGTAGATCACTTCGCCCGGACGGGTGTAGTGCAGTTCTTCGCGCGCCTGGTGCTCAATCGCTCCAGGGTCACTCTGCAACCGCTCTACATGCCCGCGGAGACGGCCATTCTCGTGCTGAAGCTGCTGCATCTGCTCCTGCAAGCGGTGTTCTTCGGCTCGTTTCTGCTGAAAAGCCGTGATGCCATTGTGGCCAAACACGACGCCATAGCCCATCCCCAAGGCAAGCACAGCCGCTACGGCCGTGGCGGCCTTACGACGCAGCGTAAACAAGCGCGGCCGTCCAGCCTCCGGAGCAGCTTGCACGTTGCGATGGCGTTCCAGCATACGGGACGGGGACGGCAAGGGGGCCTCACGATCGCTTTCAGTATCGTTCACCCGTCCCCGGAAGTGGTGTGGAAAGACGCATCAGGAATCTGGTCGTACACACCCGAAAGTTGCAGCGGCGGCGCTTGCTGCTCCGGCAGGTCCGTGCATTCGCTGATCCGGTGCGGCTTTGCTATTCTTGGGAGAGTGATGCGAGTGCTTTTCGTGGTTCTGGTGGCTGCCTTCTCGAGTCTGGTGTGGGCCAGCATGGCTGCAGCGCGGCATATTCGTCGCGCTCGTCGCCGCCATCGCGGTCTCTCGTCGTTGAAGCCTCGCGAACGCGCGACCCTGGCCCCTGCCGCGCCGCCCCTTGCAACGTTCACGGCACCAACGCCTTCCGGCACCCGGCTGCTTCGTCCTAAAACCCTCCAGACGTACTTTTAGCCATGCCCAGTTCCCTCGCACTCTCGACCTCGTCCCGACCCGCCGCAGCAGCTGCCGGCGTTCGCGTAGCGGCGGGTGTGGCTGCAACGCTTGCTGTTGCCTTGGCCGCCCACGTTGCGTTTCCTTTGCCGTTTACCCCCGTGCCCTTCACCCTTCAACCCCTCGCGGTTCTGGTAGTAGGGCTGCTGCTGGGACCGGTGGATGGCGCACTCGCCCTGCTGGCCTATCTCGCGGAGGGAGCGGCGGGTCTGCCCGTATTCAGCCCCACGGGGCCCGGGGGGCTTTTGCAGCTGCTCGGACCAACTGGCGGCTTTCTTATGGCCTATCCTGCAGTGGCCTTCGTGACCGGTTCCATAAGTCGCCGTCTTGTGCACCGGGCGGGGCACTACGTGGCTGCGGCCGTCGCCTGCACCGCCGCTACGTTGCTCCTCTTCGCCTCGGGCGCCGCGTGGCTGAGTCACTTCCAGCCATCGAGCGCTCATGCACTCTGGATGGCCGCGGTGGCTCCCTTTCTCCCCGGGGAGGCTGTCAAGATCCTGATCGCCGCGGGCATCTATCGCGCATTCCAACCGAACGCGGGCCGCTGACCAACGGCAGGCCCCAAGATCTGGACCTCCATGCTTTCTGCACCGACGCAAGTTCGCGAAATTACCATCGCCCATAGTCCGGATTCCGATGACGCCTTCATGTTCTATGGCCTGGCCACGAACAAGGTGCGAGTTCCCGGCTACCGGTTCACCCATACTCTTACGGACATCGAGACGCTGAACCGTAAAGCGATGGACGAACAGACTTACGACGTGACGGCGATCAGCTTTCACGCGTATCCCTATGTCCAGAACAACTACACGCTCATGAATTGTGGTGGATCTGTCGGCGAGAATTACGGTCCGATGATCATCTCGCCCCGTGCCTTTTCGCTGGACGAGATCAAGCGCGTGCG
>CAXUIF010000062.1:4722-15139 GCA_964250995.1 uncultured Acidobacteriaceae bacterium | reverse complement strand
AAACATTGAGCGCGCTCTCGATCAACTGCCAGGCCATTCTTGGCAGGGCACCGAGTTCCGCATTCTCATCGAAAACACCGCCGGCGCCGAGTTCTCCCTCGGCAGCAGCTTCGAGCAGGTAGCCGAACTCGTCGCCGCGCTCAAGGCCCGCGCGCCCGTGGGCGTCTGCCTCGACACCTGCCACACGCACGTGGCCGGCTACGACCTCGTCACCACCGAAGGCTACGAAGCCACCGTGCAGGGCATCGCCAGCACCATCGGCCTCGACGAGGTGCGCGTGTGGCATTGCAACGACGCCAAAGCGCCCATGAGTTCCAAGCTCGACCGCCACGAGCACATCGGCGAAGGCACCCTCGGCGCCGCTGCCTTCCGTCGCCTGCTCCACGACCCCCCCTTCGCCCACCCCGCCTTTATCACCGAAACGCCCGTCGACGAGCCCGGCGACGAGCAGCGCAACGTAGCCGCGCTCCGAGCCCTCGCTGCCGGATAGCCACGCTTTCGCAGCAGCGTCGGCCTTGCTTTTCTTGTTGTCATTCCCGCAGGGAATCTGCGGTTCCCCACCGCGCCGGCCGATCCAACGGCAGAAGCAGGGAGGGAGCGGCTTCGGCCACGCCAGAGCGACGCATCAACTGAGTGGCTTCAGCCGCCGCGGAGGTCCGCTCCACGGGGCCGCCTTGCGCCCTGGAGCGCCAAGCCTCAAGGCTACGTTTGCTTCTCCGCCGAATGCAGCCCTACCGCAGCCCCAACGATCGGCTCGCTGTGAGCCTCCTCATACACAGACGGCACGCGCTCCGTTACGAATCCACTCGTATCCTTCATCGCCGCGATGGCCCGGTCATAGCGTCCCCGCAGCGAGTTCGACCGAATCTCCACCATCTCTCGCAGCATCTGCGAGCCGTCACGCAGATAGCTGATCCGGCTCCGCTCATCGTGCCCCCACGTTACCGGCACCTCCTCCACGCGGAAGCCGAGCTTGCGCGCGATAAACAGGATCTCCGGATCGAAGCCCCAGCGCTCAATCGTCTGCAGCGGAAAGATGCACTTCGCCGCGCCGCGCCGGAAGGCCTTGAAGCCGCACTGCGTGTCTTTGTACGGCAACCCCATTACGGTACGCGTCAGCCAGTTGTAGCAGCGTCCAAAAAAGCGTCGGTACAACGGCTGATGCTTGGTCTGGCGCTGCTTGTCCAGCCAGCGCGATCCGATGGCCACATCGGCCCCTGCCGCGATCGCCGCAAACAGCCGCTCCGCCTCTTCAATCGGCGCCGAAAGGTCCGCGTCCGTGAACATCACAATCTGTCCCGCGGCCTGCAACAGCCCATTGCGGACCGAATAGCCCTTGCCGCGATTGCCGGGGTTTTCAAACAGCTGCAACTGCGGATGCCGCGCCATCCATCGCTGCACGATCACCGCTGTCTCATCAGTGGACCCATCGTCCACCACCAGCACCTCGGCATCCCACCGCCGCTCATTCACGCACGCCAGCACCCGCTCCAGCGCCGTCTCAATGCGGGCGCTTTCGTTGTAAGCCGGGATCACAATGCTGATCTGTGGCGAACTCATGGCGGCGTACGTTCGCTTTCCGCGCTGCACCAGCGCATTCTATATCGGATGCGGGGGTCGCCGCTTCGTCGCACCAACAGCTCTCCAGGCCCACCGCGGCGATATGCTATGGTGCCTTCCAGGACGGCATCTTGCCTGGAGGGAACACACGCTGACAGGCCGAAGACAGCAGGCGCGCCTGGCAAGCAATTTGCTTCGCTGGCTGATCGTGGCGGCTTTCCTGGCGGCCTTCGCTGTGTATATCCGCTGTTCCCTGCATTGGCGCATGGCCATCGACAGCCCCGTGATGCACTATGTTGTGTTTCTGCTGCACCACGGCCTCCGGCCCTACGTCGAAATCAGCGATAACAATCTGCCAGGCGCCTACTTCACCGAGGCGGTCGCGATGCGCGTCTTCGGCGCAGGCGACCTCGGCTGGCGACTGTATGAGTTCTTTCTGCTCGCCTTCATCACCGCCGCCATGGCCTTCCTGGAACGTAGCCGGGACTGGGTTGCCGCGCTCTTCAGCGGCCTGATCTTTGTGTCCCTGCACAGTGCGGAAGGGCCGCAGTATGCCGGTGAGCGTGAGTTGGTCATCACGGCGCTGCTGCTGCTCGGTTACGGCTCGCTCTTTGCCGCCATGCGGCGCGGGCAGCCACGGCTGATGCTTTGGGTTGGGCTGGCCGGCGGGCTGGCCACCTCCATCAAGCCGACGTACCTCCCGTTCACCCTCCTGTTCCTGGCGACCGCGGCGGTCGTTGCGCGCCGGCAAACCATCGCCGTCTGGCCCTATCTGGGATGGGCCTTGGCCGGTCTGCTTGCCGTGGGCGCTGCCTGCCTGGGCTTTCTGGTGCGATACCACGTCGTCGGCGACTTCCTCTTTCTTCTGCGCCACGTCCTGCCCACCTATGCCGGTCTGGCCCCACCCTCGTGGAGCTTGATGTTTCAGGCACTCTTGCCGCGTTCTCTCAAGCTGCTGGCTCTGCTGACGCTGCCTGTCGCGGCGGCCAACTGGCGCCGTGACGGTCCGTGGTCCTGGGAATGCGTGTCGATTGGTTTGGGCGCCCTGCTCGCGTTTGCGTCGTTTCTCGCGCAGCGCAAAGGCTTCTTTCACCACCGCTATGCCTTTGTGCTTCTTCTCTTTCTGCTAGTGGGCGCCGAGCTCCTTACCGCGCTTCGGAACAGTGGCTGGCCACGGCTGCTTTCCGCGGCTTTGATTCTTTACGTGCTGTTCGGGTACGCGCCTCGGCTGCTGCGTCTTGCGGCCAGCCTGCCGCCCGAGACCGCCTTCTACGCCGCCCTGCAAGCAGATTTGCAGCACCTGGGCGGCCCCTCGCAACTGCAGGATAAGGTCCAGTGCTTCGACCTCGTCTACGGCTGCTTAAACGTGCTCTACCACGAGCGTATCGTGGAAAATACGGGCTTCACCGGGGATCTGCTCTTCTTTGCACCCAAACCCAGCCTGGCTCGCGATTACTACCGCACACGGTTCTGGCAAGGAGCGCGCCAGGACCCTGCCTCCGTGCTGGTCGTGAGCAATCAAACGTTGCTGCAGACCAACAGCTACGGCAAGCTGGACGCGTGGCCGGAGTTCAAATCCTATCTGGACCGGGATTACATCCTTGCGGTTCAGCGAAACTTCCCCTTGGAACGCTTCACGCTCCCCCAGAAAAGCCCCGACCAAACCGACGAGGACAGCTATCGGCTGTACCTCCGCAAGGGGTCGCCTCTGCTGACCAGGCTTCCCGCGTTGCAGGGAACGGCCACGGAGCCTGCTCTCCGATGAAGCCCTGCGGTGGTGCATTCCGGCCTAAGCGCCCCAGCGACGTTGCGCCCGCGCACGGCCCGCGCGGAAGAGGCCTGTGAAGGACGCACGTCACGCTTGGACAGCCGAAAGCATCGGCCTGCTGATGCTGCTCGGGGTGTACGTTGCCTGGATGCTGAGCCTGCCCGCCTGGCCCTCTCAGGACGGTCCCGTTCACCTGTTCTACACGGAGGTGCTCGGCAAGCTGCTTTCGCACGGGGAGACGAGCTACCGCGCCTTCTACACCGTGAAGCACTTCGCGCCACCCTACGCGCTGTACTACTACCTCCTGCTGCTGCTCTCGTGGTTTGTCCCTCTGTTCGCCGCGGATCGCCTGGTGATCTGCGGGTACCTGGTGACCTTTCTTCTCGGGTTTCGCTATCTGGCCCGAGCGTTGGGGCCGCCGCGCTCGGCCGATCGTGCGGCCCTGCTCGCCTCCCTGCTCGCGCTGAACTGGGCACTCGGCATGGGCTTTGTGAACTACGACCTTTCGCTCGCGATCAGCCTGTGGGCGCTCGGCCTTTGGTTCCGTCTGCCCGAGCGCAATACACTCCGGCGCCGTGTGCTCTTCGTCTTCCTGGTGGCACTGCTCACGCTGGCGCACCCCGTGCCGCTCCTCTTTGTGCTCGCGCTCACCGGTGCGGATCTCGCCGTCGCGGCCGTTCGTCGGGCCCCCCGCCCCTGGCCGGCGGACCTTCTCACCTTCGGTGCTGCGCTTGTGCCCCTGCTGTACGTCATGGCCTTCACACAGGCGCATCCGTTGCAGCAGCGCACCCGCACCACGGGCAGCCTGCCGCAAATCGCGCTGCGGCGAGCTATCGGCTACGCGCAGGGCAAATCACTCAGCCTGCTCTTCGGCAGCAGCCCCGCGGTCTCCGTATACCGCGCCGCTCTTCTGCTCCTTTTGGTGGTGGCGTTGGCCGCCGCGCTCCAACAACGTCTCCGCAATCACGCCCAACGCCGCTGGACCACAGCCGATCTCTTCCTTGGCTTCGCCCTCGTGTTACTTTTCGGGCTGCCATGGCTCCCGTCGGACATCAGCGGGGCCTACTTCTTCTCCGAACGGCTGACGATCCTTGTCTGGATATGCGCGCTGCTGGCCTGCGCCGGGATCTTCAGGCCTTCACCGACCCATGGGAACGCCGTGCCGCTGGAGCCGCTCCACAACCAAATGCGCGCGCTCCTTGTGCTTGCCGTGGGTGCCGCCACGGCCTGCCTGCTGCGCAGCGCCGACCAGGCAATCCGTCCGTTCGCGGTCCGCGACCTCGCCTTGAGCAAGCCCAACCTCGTGCACGAGGGTGACGTCGTGCTCGCGCTCGAAGCTACGCAGGTGCGCACGGCCGCACGCGGCGCCATCCCGTCCTGGAACCCGGAGTATTGGGACGCTGTCATCCCTGTCCGCACGGGGCAGGCCGTCCTTGCCAACGCGCCCTGGCTGGACTCCGCGATCATTCCTCTCGCCGCCGGGCCCACCTTACCTGGCGTCGCCCTGCCGCCAACGCTGGCCAACTCGCCCCATGCGCTTGCCGATGCCTTGCGCGCCGATCCATCACAGGCAAGAAAGCTGCTGAACGCCAGCACCGCCGTGCTGTTCAGCCCAGCCATCTCCGACACCCCAGAGCCGATTCTCGCCGCCGGCCAGCCTCCCCAAACGGCCTGGACCTGCACGCGCTTGGCCGTGGATGCCGCCAGACTCTGCACGCGTGCGCGTCGCCAAAGCAGCGCACCGCGCGTTCATTAGAATGGAAGCAGCATGCCCGAAGCCGTCCATCCCGCTGCCGCAGCCGCGCCCCTGGCCTCCATCGAGCCCGCGCGCTACAACCCCGCCGAGATCGAACCCCGCTGGCAGGCCCGCTGGGATGCCGACCCCACGCTTTACCGCGCCGACGACCCTGACTCACCCGAAGGCCAGCGCAAGCCCAAGTTTTACTGCCTTGAGATGCTGCCCTATCCTTCGGGCCAGCTCCACATCGGCCACGTTCGCAACTACGCCATCGGCGACGCCCTCGCGCGCTACATGTGGATGCGCGGCTACAACGTACTCCACCCCATGGGTTGGGACGCCTTCGGTCTGCCGGCCGAAAATGCCGCCCTCAAAAACAACACGCCGCCACGCGATTGGACCCTCGCCAACATCGCCGCGATGAAGACGCAGCTACGCCGCCTGGGCTTCAGCTACGACTGGGCCGGCACCGAACTCGCCAGCTGTTTTCCTGAATATTACCGTTGGAATCAGTGGTTCTTCCTCCAGATGTACGAGCGCGGCCTCGCCTACCGCAAGACCTCCAAGCTTAACTGGTGTTCCCGCTGCGCCACCGTGCTCGCCAACGAGCAGGTCGTGGGCGGCTGCTGCTGGCGTCACGAAGACACGCCCGTCGAGCAACGCGAGATGGTCCAGTGGTTTCTGCGCATCACCCACTATGCCGACCAGCTGCTCGAAGGCCTGGACGGCATGCCCGGATGGCCCGAAAAAGTTCGCACCATGCAGCGCAATTGGATCGGCCGCAGCCAGGGCGCAGAGATCACCTTCAGCGTCCACAGTCCAAGCCACACCGAGCAGATCACTGCCTTCACCACCCGCGTCGACACCATCTTCGGCGCCACCAGCCTCCAGCTCGCACCCGAACACCCCCTCATCCAGCAATGGTCCGCGCAGGACCCGCAACTCGCCGCCGAAGTCGACCGCATGGTCGCCCAGCAACAGGCTGCCAAGGCCGAGGGTGACCTCGGCAGCCTCGAAAAGCACGGCGTGTTCACCGGCCACCATGCCACCCATCCGTTCACCGGCGAACGCATGCCGGTCTGGGTCGCCAACTACATCCTCGCCGACTACGGCACCGGTGCCATCATGTCCGTGCCCGGCCACGACGAGCGTGACTTTGAGTTCGCCACCAAGTACGGCTTGCCCATCAAGCGGGTCGTCGCTCCCAGCGTCTCCGGAGGCTCCGGCGACAACATCGGAGATCTGGCGTTGCCCTACACGGGCGAGGAAGAAGCCGTGCTCGTCGATTCCGGCGAGTGGACCGGCCAAGCCTGCCTGGAAGCCCAGGAGAAGATGGGGCTGTATGCCGAAGCACACGGCTTCGGCAAGCGCACGACCACCTATCGCCTCAAGGACTGGGGCGTCAGCCGCCAGCGTTATTGGGGCACGCCCATCCCCATGGTTTATTGCACGAAAGGTCATCCGGGGCTGAACCCCGGTGGCGTTGTCCCCTTACCTGAATCCGCGCTGCCCGTCCTGCTCCCCGAGAACGTCGCCATCACGCAGGAAGGCGGCTCGCCCCTCGCCAAGCTGCCCGACTTCGTGAACACGACCTGTCCCGTCTGCCACGGCCCCGCCCGCCGCGAGACCGACACGATGGACACCTTCGTCGATTCCAGCTGGTACTTCTACCGCTACACGGATGCCCATAACGCGACGAAACCCTTCGACCCCGCCAAGGCCACCTACTGGTTCCCCATCGACCAGTACATCGGCGGCGTCGAGCACGCGATCCTCCACCTCATCTACTCGCGCTTCTGGACCAAGGTCATGCGCGACCTCGGCCTCATTTCAAACGCTGAACCCGTAGCCCGCCTCTTCACCCAGGGCATGGTCATCAAAGACGGCGCGAAGATGTCCAAGTCGAAGGGCAACATCGTCAGCCCCGATGAAATGATCGGCAAGTTCGGCGTCGATGCCACCCGCGTCTACGCCCTCTTCGCCACTTCGCCCGACCGCGAGCTCGACTGGCAGGAAGACGGCGTGGCCGGCGTAAGCCGCTTCCTCGCGCGCTTCTTCCGCCTCGCCACCAAGTACGCCCCGCTCGTCCGCGGGACTGCCCCCACCCAAACTCTGTCATCTCGACCGGAGCGCAGCGAAGTGGAGAGACCTGCTTTCGCGCCTGCCCATGCTTCAGGAACCGACGGCACCGCCACCGCCCTACTCCGCACGCTCCACCAAACCCTCGCCAAGATCACCGAAGACTTCAACGGCCGCTGGCACTTCAATACCTCCATCAGCGCCATTATGATCCTGGTCAACCAGATCGCCTCCGCCGAACCCAGGCTCGACGCCGGCGATGTGCCACCGACCGTAGTCGCCGAACTCTTCCGCTCAGGGACGCTCATGCTCGCGCCCTTCGCTCCGTTCATGGCGGCCGAACTCTGGGAGCAGCTCGGCGGGGCAGGCGACATTGTCCGCCAGCCCTTCCCGGTTGCCGACCCTGACCTCGCCAGGGAAGACGAGATCGAAGTCCCGGTCCAGGCCAATGGCAAGCTCATTACCGTGATCAAAGTCGCCGCGGACGCCGACGAACCCACCCTCAAAGCCACCGCCCTCGCGCAAGAAAAAGTAATGACCCGCCTCCAGGGCAAAACCCTCGTCAAGACCGTCGTGATCAAGGGCAAGCTCATCAACCTCGTCGTGAAGTAATCAGATGCTCGCGAACCTATGCGTTCTTCGCGACCGTTGCGTTGGTCTCTGGAACAGCCACCCCCAAACAGCAACGTGCGATCCGCAACTGCGGCACTCACAGCTCGATACCTCACAGCTCACACCTGAACATCACCCTTTGCCCCAGCCCTCCGAAACCACGACTTTCCTACCCGCGCCCATCACCCCCCTCCGCGGCACACAATCCCTCGTCGGCGTCATGGCCTTCGTCTGGCAACACCCCTCGCTCACCGCGCTTGAAGTTCTGTGGCGCTGGCTCGCCGCCGCCCCGCTGCTTTGGCTGGCCTGGCACGCGCTTGCCCCAGCCTTTGCTGCCGTGCCGCTCGACACCATTGCACTCCAAGGGATGACCTTCTTCGAGCCCGTGCGCTCCATTGCCACGCTCGCCCAGCAGGCCGCCTTGTACCTCCCCGCGCTGCGCCGGGCAGGGCAGTGGTGGCTCCCCCTCGCCCTCTCCGTCTGGCTGCTCGCCGCGGCCCTGGGCAGATCCGCAGTCCTTCGCCGCGCCGACCGCTCCCTCCACGCCAATCTTCCGCGCATCGCCCTCTTCAGCCTGCTCCGCGCCCTCGCCTTTCTCGGCCTGCTCGCCCTGTGGGCGCTCGGCCTCCGCGCCGCGCTCCACGCCACCATCACCACCCCCGGCCAGCGCGGCGCCGAACCCAACCTGGTCCTCTTCACCGCCGCCGCCGTCGCCCTCACACTCGCTGCCTTTATCCTCTGGTCGCTTACGGTCTGGGCGCTCGACCTGCAACTACTCCAGACCCTGACGCAGCTTCGCCCAGGCACCCCGCCGCAGCGCCACGAACTCCGCTCCAAGCTCGTCGAGACAAACTTCGTGATGGGCATCGTCCGCGTCGCCCTGCTCGTGCTCGCCCTCACCTTCTCCGCCTCGCCCCTCCCCTTCCAAAGCCGCGGGACCCAGGCCTACATCACCGTCTGGTGGATTGGCGTCGGGTTCTTCTACCTGCTCGCCTCCGACTTCTTCCACGTCGTCCGTCGCCTCACCTACCTCCGCTTCCTCCAAACCATCGCCAGGGAAACCAACGTTGTCGCGGCACCCGCGTCCTAACCTCAGCGCTACCCGACCGCAGCCCGGTGCATGGCTTCGAGGCAGTCGCATTGTCTCGTCAGGGCCCGGCTTCAGCCGGGCCGTAAGCGGTCTGCTCGCATCCCGGCTTCAGCCGCCGGGTAAGGCCTTCAGGCCGCAAACCGCCTTCGCCAGCTGCTAGCCTCGCGCGCCGCACCGTCCGCCGCTTGCCTGTAATTAGCCCTACGTCTTGTAGGCTGAAGGGGCTCGCATCCCGCAACAGCGCCCAACACCACAAGATTTCCATGGGACCAGCGCACGTTGGTCCAAGCCTAAGTTCTTTGATTCGAAGATTTTGCAACAAACAGGGGAGGGGGTACCCCCGGCAATCACCATCCAAGTAAACTGGAGCCGTGGACTTTTCCCAGCCAGAATTCCAGGCCGCCGTCGAGACGCCCACCATCGTCATCCTCGACTTCGGCTCGCAGTACACCCAGCTCATCGCCCGTCGCATCCGCGAGCTCGACGTCTTCTCCGTCGTCCTCCCCTGCACCACGCCGCTCCGCGACGTCCTCGCCCTCAAGCCCAAGGGCATCATCCTCTCCGGCGGCCCAAGCTCGGTCTATGACAGCACCGCCCCCCAGGCCGACCCAGCCGTCCTCCAGACCGGCGTTCCGCTGCTCGGCATCTGCTACGGCCTGCAGTTCATGACCCATCACCTCGGTGGCCGCGTCGTCCCCGCAGCCGCCCGCGAGTACGGCCACGCCGAGGTCCATACCACCGCCGAGAGCGCCCTCTTCCAGGGCCTCCCCGCCACCCTCCAGGTCTGGATGAGCCACGGCGACCACGCCGAAACGCTCGCACCCGGCTTCCAGATCGTCGCCCGCACCAGCAACGCCGTGGCCGCCATCGAGGACCCGCAGCACCGCATGTGGGCCGTCCAGTTCCACCCCGAGGTCGCCCACACGCGCGAGGGAACTGAACTCCTCCGCAACTTCGTTGTCGACCTCTGCGGCGCCGCGCAGGACTGGACCCCCGCCCACTTCATCGAGACCACCGTCAACCGCATCCGTGAGCAAGTCGGTCCCACCAGCCACGCCCTCTGCGGCCTTTCCGGCGGCGTCGACTCCTCCGTTGCCGCTGTCCTCGTCCAGCGCGCCATCGGCGATCGCCTCACCTGCATCTTCGTCAACAACGGCGTCCTTCGCAAAGGCGAGTTCGAAGCCGTGCAGAAGACCATGCGCGAAGGTCTCGGCCTTCAAGTCGTCGCGGTCGACGCCAGCGAGCGCTTCCTTGCCCAACTCGTTGGCATCACGGACCCCGAACAGAAGCGCAAGCGCATCGGTGGTGAGTTCATCGCCGTCTTTGACGATGAGGCCAGGAAGATCTTCGAAGCCGAGCGCTCCGCGGGCGAGGAAGTCGCCTGGCTGGTCCAAGGCACGCTCTACCCTGACGTTATTGAGTCCGCCAGCGTCCACGGCCCCTCGCACGTCATCAAGAGCCACCACAACGTCGGCGGCCTGCCCGCGGACATGAAGCTCAAGCTGATCGAACCGCTGCGCGACCTCTTCAAGGACGAGGTTCGCCGCGTCGGCCGCGACCTGCAGATGCC
>CAXUIF010000062.1:0-4622 GCA_964250995.1 uncultured Acidobacteriaceae bacterium | reverse complement strand
AGGGCGCAAGCCGCCTGGCCGCGATCGGGCGCCCTGAAGCTGAGCTCCCCTCCCGAAGCTGGGCGCAGCGCGAGTAGCGCAAAAAAGAGAGCTTCAGCTTTGGTTTCAAGCTGCCGCTCGTGCTCTAAAGAGGAATGAAAGTGACTGACATGAAAGCTGACGTACACGCCTCCGTTCTGGACCGCTTGAAAGCCGGTGTTCTCCGCTTTCAGGCCGAGGTGCACGCCGAACGCGCTGCCGAGTACCTCCGCGCTGCGACGACTCCGCAGCAACCGCACACGCTCGTGATTGCGTGCGCCGATTCGCGTGTGGACGTCGAGTCAATCCTCTCGGCGGGACCGGGAGAGCTGTTCATCACGCGCAACATCGGCAACATGGTGCCCTCCTACGGCGAGATGCTGGGAGGGGTCTCTGCAGTAATTGAATACGCCGTGACGGCCCTGAAGGTGCAACACGTCGTTATTTGCGGCCATTCGGATTGCGGCGCTATGAAGGCCCTGTTGAACCCTGCATCGACGGAGAACCTGCCCACAGTTCGATCCTGGCTGCGGAATGGCCAGGCGGCCCTCCATGTGGCCGCTTCGCAGGAGCAGGCAGGCGAGAGCCACGCCGACCGTCTGCGGCGCTTGACCGAGGAGAATGTCTCCATGCAAATGGTGCATCTGAAAACCCACCCCTCGGTTGCAGGCGCCGTCGCCCGCAGGGAGTTGACGATGTCAGGGTGGGTCTATGACATCGGCTCCGGCGAGATCCGCGTGACGGACGACGAGGGGCGGAACTTCGTCCCCGTAGTAGGCCGGGGCAGGCAGGACGCATGATCGTTCCGCGCGCCCCGCAGCTGAAGCGCATGATCGGGTACGTCGGCTTTCCGCTACTTAGCCTGGTAGCTTGGGACGTGCTGGTCGTGGTGGCCTTCAATGTGCTGGGTTGGCAGTGGGTCGGTTCCAAAAGCATACCGCTCGCGCTGTATGGATCGGCGATCGGGATCATTGTGGGCTTCCGCAACAACTCCGCGTACGGCCGATGGTGGGAGGCGCGTGGGTTGTGGGGGCAGATCGTAAATAACTCCCGCTCTTTCGCCCGTCAGGTCGACACGCTGGTGCGCTGCGACGCGGCGGCGAAGGCGCCGGAAGGACATGCCTGCGAGAGCCTGCGTGCCCATCTGATCCATCTGCAGATCGCCTTTGTGCATGCCTTGCGGCAACAGTTGCGCGGGCTGGACCCAATGGCTGAGGTGCGCGCCGCGCTCTCGGAGGCAGAGTTGCCGGATGCCGAGCTGGCGAGCTACGCCGGGCAGAAGAATGTGTCGCTGGCTATCCAGCGCACGATGAGCGGTCTGCTCCGGGAAGCGCACGCGCGCGGTTGGGTAAACGCGCTGGAGTGGCAGGCAATTGATCGCAACCTGGACGACTTGATGGATGCCCAGGGTGGCTCCGAGCGCATCAAGAACACGCCGATGCCGAAGCAATATGACTTCTTCCCCATGCTTTTCGTACGGATCTACTGTGTCCTGTTGCCGATCGGCATGGTGGAGTCGCTGGGCTGGTTTACGCCGCTCGGGTCGACCCTGGTCGGGTTCATGTTCCTGGCTTTGGACAAGATTGGGCGGGACCTCGAGAACCCCTTCGACAACACGATCTACGACATCCCACTGACCGCCATTTGCAAGACAATTGAGACCAACCTGCGTCAGCTGCTGAACGAGACGAATCTGCCTGTGCCGGAGGCGCCAATCCGCGGCGTGCTCTGGTAACGCAGGTCAGCGAGAGCGAGCGAACCGTTGAATTATGCGGGCGGCTCCGGCGCGCTGGCCCCCGGCGCGGGTTTGCCCGCCGGCGCCTGTGCAGGCCAGCGCCGGTCGTCTACGCCGTCAGGCAGAACGGTGGTGAGTACCCAGTCGATGCGCGCGGTCGCGTCCATAAGCACTGTCTCGAGCGCGGGATCCTTACGAACCGCAGCCGTGAAAATAACGCCGGTGAGTGCGTTCCGGATGTGATGGTTGACTTCGGCGGCAATCTGCATGCGGCGGGCAAGAACGTCACGGCGGCGCGACTCAATGGTAAGCAGGACGTAGGAGAAGAGGAACGCGACGACAAAGGTGTAGAAGTCGGAGGCGAGCAGGCGGTTCGCCTTGTGCACCAGGTGATCCACAGCGAAGCCCGAGCCGCTGATGAACAGGCCCGCTAGCAGGGCCAGAATAAGGTGTCGAACATCGACGGCATGGTGCAGGGTACCGCCCGCCCTGGGTCGCTTGCCTTGTCTGGCCATGGTCGGTGTATCCTCCGCGGGTGGTAAGGGTTGCTCTAAGGGGTGGACGAAGGAGCGAGGAAGACGATAGTAAAGGTTTCGTATAGATCCCTACGCGGCGCAATGGGCGCGGAGTCGCCTACTGCTGCTCGTAGGCCGCAAAATCGTTCGGCGACCATCCCTCTACAGCGTACGCGTCTGACCGCCGTCCATGACATAGCAGGAGCCTGTGGCAAAGGCGGCTTGCGGCGAACAGAGATAGGCAGCGAGCGAGGCGATCTCTTCGGGCGTGCCGAATCGTTGTTGCGGGACCTCAGTCTGGAGCATGGACTCGACAGATTCTCGGCGGTTGGCAAGGTGGCGTTCCCAACTGCCGCCAGGGAAGAAGATGTTGCCGGGAGCAACGGTATTGACGCGAATCTTCTGCGGACCGAGCTGGCGTGCCAGGTTCTTGGCGTAGTTGTTCAGCGCGGCCTTTGCCGCAGAGTAGGGCAGCGGCGCGGGGGTAGCCTCGAGCGCGACGATGGAGGAGATGTAGAGGATCGAACCCCCGTCTTCGTTGCGCAACATGTGAGGAAGAGCGGCTTGTGTGAGCCGTGTGCTGGCGAAGAAGTTCAGCTCGAACAGGCGCGTCCACTCTTCGTCGGGCTGTTCCCATCCCGGCTTACCGGAGCCGGTCCCAAGGTTGGCGATGAGGTGATCAAGTCGGCCGAAGTGCTGCAAAGTGCGCTCGAAGGCGCGGGCGATCGTCTCCGGGTGGGTGAAGTCGCCGCGCACGGCCAGGATGCGGTTCTGGGTGGCAGGAGTGGCGAGCTCGGCCTGCGTAGCGCGAAGGGCCGTCTCGTCGCGCCCTGTGAGGACGATGCGGGCGCCTTCAGCCAGGAGCGCGGCTGCGATAGCGCGGCCGATGCCCCGGGAGCTGCCGGCGATGAAGGCGACCTGGTCTTTAAGGTGGAGATTCATCGCTATCAGTCTACTCGCTGTCAGCACACCGGGCTTACCGCGCCTGGTCGTTAACTCAAGCTAGTCTGGCGTGTTGTTCGACAGCTGCATGCACCAAAGCCCGAAGGTAAATAGCCCCAGTTCCCATAGAAGATTCAGAGACGGCACTGGATCGTTTACCGCCAGCACGTGAAGGGCGGGTATTTTGCAAATAGCAAGGGTTCCCATGGACATGAAGAACAGTCCTGTCGTTGGCAGAAGGACGGGACGCAGCCACTCGGCCCATGTATGCCCGATTACGAGGAGACCTGCTGCCCAGAGAAACCACAAGAAGGCGCTGCAAATTCCTGCCCAGATCAGGCCCCATAAACCGGCGCCAATCAAGATCGAAAGAGGGGGTACATCGCCGTTCACTCTGAAGAGCCACTTGAATACAAGTACAACAGCAGATGTAAGCCAGTCGGGTAATCCGTGCTCGAGTGGTGGCTGGAGGACAGAGGCTGCGGCGAATAACGGAACGCAGAGCTTTGCGGCGAACTTCTCCAAAGTCTCGAAGTCTCTCAGCGAGGGTACGGCCATGCCGGAAGTTTAGGGCATAACTTTTTTGCGGGCTATGCTGTCCTGGGCTTCTGCTTCCAACAAACAACTTATACCGCCGTCCAGCCACCATCGACATTCAGATTTTGACCGGTGACGTAGGTGCTGGCGTCGGAGGCGAGGAAGAGGAGGGCGCCGCAGAGTTCGAGGGGGCGGCCTATGCGGTTGAGGACGGTGTAGCCCTTGAGCTTGGTCACGAAGGGCGAGTCTTCCTGCACGGCATTTTCGCCTGTGGCTACGTCTTCGGTGTTCGAGAAGGGGCCGGGGGAGAGGCAATTGGCGCGCACGCCGGCGGTGCCCCAGAAGCTTGCCGTATAGCGGGTGAAGGCGGCAAGGGCGGCCTTGGAGGCTGAATAGCCCGGGGGATTGAGAGACGCAGTGCCTTCGTAGAGCTGAGGACGCGGGGCGACTGACGCGTACATCGTCGCGATGTTGACGATAGAACCGCGCCCTTGCTGCTTCATTTTTACGCCGAGGCGCTGGGTGGTCTGGACGGCCCAGTAGACGCCGCCCTGAAGGTTGCGCAGCCAGTGGTCGAAGGTCGCGTTTTCGAGCGAGCCCTCAGGGACGTTGAAGCCGGTGGCGGAGCCGAGTTCGTGGGCATTGTTGACGAGGACGTCGAGGGTGGGCTCTTCGGTGGCGATGCGGTCGCAAAGGGCGTTGAGCGCCTCGACGTTGTACATGTCGATCTGATGGATGGCGATCTTGTCGGCGCCGAACTGGTTGGCCCAGTGGCGCGCCTCTGTTTGCAGCCGCTCGCTGCGGCCGAGGGCGATGACGCGGGCTCCATTGGCAAGCAGCGCGAGGGCGAAGGTGCGGCCGAGGAAGCCGGAGGC
>CAXUIF010000061.1:0-15164 GCA_964250995.1 uncultured Acidobacteriaceae bacterium | reverse complement strand
CCCACGCCGACACCCCCAACCGGGACCAACGCCTCGCCCGGCACCCACCGCTTCACGCCGCCGCTGTCTCTCGCAGGAACGCGCTCAATGTCGTGATCCGTCACCTGCTCATGCGAGATGTCCGCGGTCTTCCGCGACGGCATATGACACATCGCGCAGTCCGGCTGCTCCGGATGATGGCTTACCGCCAAAGCCGGCGACGTATGACACCCCAGACACTTCCCCCGGTAAAACGCCACCCGCTCCGTGGGGGAGGGCTCGCTGTGCGGATCATGGCAGTTCGTACAGGTCAGCCGGTCGCCACTGCCCCGCTTGCACGCGCTCCTCAGCAGCGCCTCATATTGGCTGCTCGCCCGCTGTCCGCCCCCGGCCTGGCTGGCCCGCACGAAGTACACCGCGAAGTCAGCCAGTTTGTCCCCCGGCTGAAACTGCGCCAGGCTGCGACCGGGGCGATACACCACGGCATCGCCCTCCAGGTGGCACTGGACGCATGCACTGTCCCGCGCCGCAACGTCCATCTTCGCCGGGTTCAGGATCGGTCCATGCCCCTGCGCGGCCAGATGCGCCGCCGGGTCGCCATGGCAGGCGCTGCATCCTACGCCCCCCTGGTCAAATGGCCGGTGCGGAAACCGATTGCGCGCCTCGGGCAGCGGCGTTTCCACCTGCGTCGCGTGGCAGTGCAGACAGTTCGCATCCACCGGCAGCGCCGCCGGCAGCGTCTCCGCGTCGTCAAACGCCGGCGCCATCGCCCATTGCCCGCGGCGCGCATACCAGTTGATCGGCAGCTCAAACCACTCTCCCGCGGCCTGGTACAGGAAGGTCCGCCCGCGCCGGCCCGACCCCACGAAGTACAGCAACTCATGCTCGCCGGCGAGCGGTGCCGGCGCTCCTCGCGAGTAGCTCATCCACGCTCGGCCGTCGCGTGCAAAGACGCGGTATTGCACACCGGACCCCGGGTGGGTGAACTCCCCTAGAAACAACCCGGCCAGGGCCGCCCCGCTGCCCGAGCCCATGGCCGTCCGCTTGTAGCTGGCGTAGATCGCCGCGTGGCACTGCGCACACCTCCGGTCCGGGTCATCCAGCGCGCGCACCGGCCTGTTCTCCTCAGCGGCAGCGGCCCATACCGGGAGGGCGTGGCTCCACAGGGTGGCAAGCAAGGCCACGGCGGCGGCCAGCAGCCCTAGTGCCAGTCCCGTCCTTGCCGATATCCTGCCCACCCTGCTCATCCTGGCCCCTGCATTTGCTTCCTGGCTCGACGGCGATGCTGCCTCGCCGCTGACCGTACCCCTGCCCTCTTCGTGGAGAGCCCCGCCAACAATCGCCTACTTTGGCGGAGCCAACTTGGGCTCATCTGCCGCCTGCGTCTGTTCTGTAAGGGCCAACTCCCGGCTGGCGTCCGCAGTCCGTCCCACCGCGCGGTACGCCTGTGACAGCAGATTGTGCACGCGAAAGCTGGCAGGATCCATGGTCTCCGCCTTCTGCAGAAACGTCATCGCCCCCACAGGCTGGCCCTCCTTCATCAGAACCTTCCCCAGCAGGATCAAAGGCCCGGTGGCATTGGGGACAAGCAGCACCGCCTGTTGCAGCACGCGTTCGGCATCCTGATACCGTGCGGCGCGCGAGTACGCGTCGCCCAGTCGCTCATACACCGAACCTTCGAGTGGATTGGCGGCCTTCTCGGCCTCCAGCTGGTGAACGGCTTCGTCGGTGTGCCCCCCTGCAAGCGCGATCTCTCCAAGCAGCTCATGAGCCAGCGGCAACTTCGGGTCCAGGGTCACAGCCCTTTCGGCAAACTGCTGAGACACAGGAATATATTCGCGGCGGAACAGCATACGCGCAGCGACCAGATACCCCGCCGCCGAATCCGGGGCAAAGCCGTATTGCGATGCAAAGGCCCGCCGCGCATCATCGTACCGGCGGGTGTCCATGTAACACAGCGCAAGAACGTAGGTCGGATCGGCCTTGCTCTGCGCTCCAAAGGCATGGTTGTTCTCGAGCAGAGGGATCGCTTCCGCAGGCCTTCCCAGCTTGACCAGCACAAGCCCGCGCATCTGTGCGGCCTCGGCGTCCCGTGGGTCGACTGCCAGGGCCCGCCCAAACGCGGCCTCCGCCTCCGGCAGCCGGTTCAGGTCATAGAAGGCGTCGCCTTCTACCCGATCCAATCCCGGCAGGTTGGCAGCGGCGGCCCGCAGTGCCTTCACCTGGTCCAACGCGGCCAGATCGTGCCCCGTCGCGACCAGCTTGCTGGCAGAGGCTAAGGAAGCGGCATGCGGCGCTTCCGGCACAGCCTGCGCCCGGAGCTCCGAGCCTCCAAGGACTGCCGCACAGGCGCCTCCGGCCAAACATATCTTTTGAAACCAGCTCATACCGTTCAACGACCACGTTGTTAGACGGAAACAAAGAGGGAGAAGAGCCGAAGCTCTTCTCCCCGAGGAGAACTGCTGAACGTTAGAACGCCAGATGCACCGTGAACTGCAGCTGACGCGGGTTGGTCGTACCACCCGTGCCCTGCGGATACGGTCCTCCGCCAATCTGACCGGCGTTGGGGCTGTCAATCGTACCGTTGGGCAGCCCGTAGTTGATATGGTTGAACACGTTGAACGCGTCCATTCTGAACTGCGCGGTGAACCGCTCGTAGAAGCTGACATTCTTCGCGATGGAGGCATCACCGTTGAAGAAGTTCGGCCCGAAGAAGCTGTTGCGCCGGATGGTTCCAATCTGGTCCAGCCCCGGGGTCGTGAAGCTCGAACCAGCGAGGTTGATTGGTTGGAACTGCCGAACCGGCGTTACACCAGGCGTACCCTGCAGGTTGAAGGCCAAGCTGCTAGCACTGCCGCTCAACTGGCAAGGCGCATCGTAGGGAAGCGTTGCACCGCACGTCGAGTAGTTCAAAGAGAATGGCAAGCCACTCTGCCACACGATCGTTGGGCTAAGCTCCCAGCCGCCGATCACGCCGTTGACGAGCCCGTTTACGTTATGTCCGAACATCTGCCCCTTGCCGAAAGGCAGGCGCCACAGCCCATACGCCGTAAAGGCACTACGGCGAACGTTGGAGTCGTTGCCGATGATCGCTTGTTTGTCCCAGGTAGCAAAGCTGCTAGCGTTATCCCTGGCTACCTGGTAGGCATAGTTCAGGTTAAGGTTGAACCCCTGCGTGAGCGCTTTGGTCACCTTCGCCTGAATGGCGTTGTAGTGCGTGTCCTGATCATCCCCGTAGTAGCTGATGTCCTGCGTCCAGTTGCAGCCACCGGTCCCGCAGGCAGGCAGGTTTCCGTTGGTGAAGCGGCGCAGCAGCGTCGTGTTGTTGGTTGCGCCCGCATAGGTTCCGGCCTGCGGAACACCGTTGACGCAGGTCGTCGGTGTGCACGCCTTGTACGCGGCACTGGCTCCGGCGGTGTTGTCGTAGTGCAGCGACTGCCCGTTCTGCGTGTAGGACGCTGGCAGGATGCTGGCCGGCTCGTTCGGATTGGTGTTATTGCCGTCACCATCGCTCAGCGTGTGCGTTCCCTTGTTCCCTACATAGGACACTTCGACCGAGAGCGTTGGGGTCAGGGACCGTTGAATCGCCACATTCCAAGCATCCAACGTCGGCAGCCGCTCCGTGAAGGGGCGCGCCTTCACGTTGACCGACTGACCGATCGTCGTCTGCGGATTGGAGTTCGGAATGGCCGCGTTGATCGGAATCTGACCGTTCGCGTTCGCCTGAGGCGGGCTGAAGGTAACCAACGGATTGGTGGCGCCACCGGTGCCAGCAGTCGGATTGGAGAGGTTAAAGGCGTACTGTGTCGGCCCGCCGACGTTGCTGAGCGACTGGTTCGCGAGAACCGGGATGTTTTGCGTGACGACGTGGCCAAAGGTCGAACCGAATACGCCGAGGTCGAAGCTCCGGCCATACCCAGCCCGGATCACCGTCTTCGTGTTCGCCTGATACGCCATACCCAGACGCGGGTTCAGCGGGAACTTGGGCGCAGCAACCCCCATGTTCAAGGGAACCGAACCCTCGCCGGCGACGTTGATGTAGCCCGTAGACAGATCGAGCAGCGACCCGTTTCCCGTTCCATTCACGCGTTCCGGGGCATAGTACTCATACCGGAGTCCGATGTTGGCGGTGAGCTTCTGTGTGACACGCCACGTGTCCTGCACATAGGCAAAGTCACGTGCCTGGAACTCCTTCGCATTGGTAGACACACTCGTGTACCGATTGAAGGCAGTGACGTCGCCGAGGATGAACGTTGCGAAGCCAAGACCCGAACCGGTGCTCCCGTTCGAGGTCGGCCCGTTGCCGAACTGGTTCACACCCGTGCGGTCATTATCGGAAGGCACCCGGAGGTTACGCGCGTAGCGAATATCCGCGCCGAACTTGACCTCATGATTTCCCAACGTCTTGGTCCAGTTGTTGACGATCTGGAACTGATCCTCTTTCTCCTTCAAAGGACAGTTGCAGTGATTCATGTTCAGGCCGGTACCGAACTGGGCACCTTGATTCTGGCCGTTATTTGGACCGCCGTTAGCGTTGGTTACGTTGATGTCGGCAATGTTGATGTCCGGCGTACCGAAGTTAATCGGAACCGGGAGGCCGGCCGTGGCGACGTTCTCCCCGAGCAACGGGATGTTCGCGTTGCCGGGATCGTTCTTTGCGGTTGTGATGTTGTAGCGGAAATAGCCCAAACGGACGTCAGTAACGAGCTTAGGATTTACCGCGATGTCCACACCTGCAGCCAAGCTGTCGTTGGCGCCGAGCGACGTACCGCCGAAGCCCGCCAGGCCAAGGCCCGGGCCGCCCGCGGGACCGAACAGACTAGCGCCACTCAGTGTGTCGGTGAAACGGCTAAACCGGCCGAAGATGTGCATGCGCTGGTTCAGCGTTGCGTCACCACGTACGTCCCACTGATTGCTGTTGAAGATGCCGGTGCCGGTGCCCCGGTAGTTGTTGGTCAAGCCTCCGTTGTCGGTGAAGCGGTTCGGCACCTTGCCGTTGGCCAAAAGGAGCTTGAACAGGTTGACCGCTTGCGGCGAAAGACGATTCAGCGGAATGGTGTTATTCGGGAACGGCGTCGGGGTCCCCGTGGAGTTGTCGAAGATCTGATGACCCGCAGCCGCGTACTCACTAAAGTTGCAGCCGCCTGCGACCTGTCCGGTGCAGCTTTGCAGCGCCAGCAGGGTCGGCACTGTACCGAACCCTGAGGAGCCGAGCTTCTGCCGGACGCCCTGGTAGTCGCCGAAAAAGAAGACGTGATCTCTCCAGATCGGTCCACCGATTGAACCGCCAAATTGGTTCTTCAGGCCGGATGGGTAGGTGGCCCCGGGCCCAAGCGAGAACGGATCGCGGGCCAGATTGGCGTTGCTCTCACGGTTGTCAAAGGCTGATCCGTGAAACTGGTTAGTGCCGGACTTGGTCTGCACCGTCTGCACCGACGCGACTGCCTTGCCAAACTCCGCGTCGAAGTTCTGCGTTGCAATCTTGGCTTCCGACATGGACTCGTAGTTTGGATTCACCACAATGATGCCCAGGATGGCGTCCTGATTGTCGGTGCCGTCCAGCGTGTAGTTCACGCCGCCAAAGGCCTGACCGTCGATCTGGATCTGCTTGGACCCCTGCGGGTTCTCCGACGCCGCGTGTGCCCAGCCCAGCTGCACCGCACCCGGCAGAAGCAGCTGCAGGTTGGTGAAGTTGTGATCCGGGATCGGCAGCTCGCCGATCTCCTGCGAGGTGAAGGTCGTCGAAACATCGGCTCGGTCCGTTTTGAGTTGCGGGACCTGATCGGCGTTCACATTGACCGTTTCGCCCGTCGTTCCCACCTCCAGGCCAGCCTGCACCTTCACGGACGAGTCGGCGAACACGCGAATGTCGCTTTGCTGGTAGCTCTTGAAGCCCTGCACCTCGACCTTGACGTTGTAGGTGTCCGGGATCAAGTGCTCTGCGGTGAACTCGCCGCTGTCATTACTGGTGACGGTTATGCTGGTGCCCTTGGCAACGTCCGTTACCGTGACGTTGGCCTTGGGCACAGCGGCCCCCGTGTTGTCCGTGACGGTCCCGAAGATCGAACCGAACACCGCCTGCGCCAGGGCTGCCGGGCCGAGTGGCAGAAGGACCACGCCCAGCAGCAGCGCCAACCGGCGTATTCCAACTTTCGTCTGCAATTTCATAAACTGCCTCCAAATTGGCGAACGGACGAGCACAGCTCGCACCTGTCGCCTGAACCTTCCAGTGCACCAAAGATTTCGTTTTGCTGAACGTGAGCACATTATGTGGCCCAGGGTGCGGCTGTCAAGTGCCGATTCCGTCCTATCGAACCGATCTGGTAAACGACGTAGTGTTGACAGCCTTCCCGAAGCTGTACTGTCCGCTGAAGGGCTCGGCGATCCGTTGTGCTAGTTTGGTCCCGCCGCTGTGCAACCTCCGTGCCTTTGCGCGCGGTCGCAGGAGACCCTTGATGCACCTTGCCTTTCCTTCAAGAAGCCGTCTTTTCAGCGCTATTTTGGCCATCAGCACCCTGGCGGCACCCGCCCTCACCCAAGTGTCTGCTCCTTCCCCTTCGTCCGGCCCAGCCTCGGAGGCAAGCGGCGATATTCTGGCCTACATCCGCACAGGGTGGGATCGCCTTTCGCGGTCGATGGCCGAGTGCGGCTCGCTGGCCGACGCCAAGGTGACGAACGGGCCCGTCCTGTATCTTCCCGCCGACATGCCGACCCCGCCTGCGCTCGATCGGCTAAGGGACAAGTGCCGCGTCCGCGTGGAACATCTGCCGCGCCGTATCGCGCAGCTTGGCGACGTCCGCCCCGCCGAGCTGAAAGATGAAGGTCTGCTTTATTTACCGAACCGGTACGTCGTACCGGGTGGACGCTTCAATGAGATGTACGGCTGGGACAGCTACTTCATCGTCCTTGGCCTGCTCGACGATGGGCGCGACGACCTAGCGCGTGGGATGGTGGAGAATTTCTTTTTCGAGATTGAGCACTACGGCGCGCTGCTCAACGCCAATCGCACCTACTTTCTTACGCGCTCGCAGCCACCGCTGCTGTCGTCCATGATCCGCGAGGTGTACGAGCATGCGGGCGCTTCCACAGGACTCGACAAAGCCTGGCTGGCGAAGGCCTACAGCATGGCGGTGCGCGATCATGCTCTCTGGACTGCTGACGTCCACAGGGCCGGCGCCACCGGCTTGGCGCGGTACCGCGACATCGGCGCCGGGCCCGTGCCGGAGATGGCCGATGACTCCACTTACTACCCGGATGTGATCCGGTATCTGCTGGCGCATCCCGGTAGCGGCGATGCCTACCTCCTCCCCGCGCCGGAGCAACCGAGCCCCGCTCAAGAGGCTGAGCTTGCTCGTACCAGCTGCGATGTCCGCGTCTCCAAGGTATGCGCGCACGCCTTTGCCGGCGGTCACCGCCTCACCGCCGCCTACTTTGAGGGCGACCGCGCGATGCGCGAGTCCGGCTTCGACACCAGCTTCCGCTTCGGGCCATTCAGCGGCTCCACCGAGAACTTTGCCCCTGTCTGCCTGAACAGCCTCCTCTTCAAATACGAGCAGGACCTCGCCCACTTCGCCACGCTGCTCGGTAAAGCCGACGAAGCGACGCAATGGAAGGCGGTCGCCGAGGCACGGCGGAAGGCCATCAATCAGTATCTCTGGAACGAACAGGCCGGCTTTTTCTTCGACTACAACACCGCCACCCGTCAACAATCGACCTACATGTACCTGTCGGCCTATTACCCGCTGTGGGCGGGCCTCGCCACCGCGGCCCAGGCCAACGCGCTCCAGGGACACCTGGCGGAGTTTGAGCACGACGGCGGCCTTGCCATGAGCACGAAAGCTTCCGGGACGCAGTGGGATCTGCCCTTCGGCTGGGCTCCCACAAACTGGCTTGCCGCGGAGGGCCTGGACCGGTACGGCTTTCACGACGAGGCTCGGCGCATTGCGCGCGAGTTCTCCGCCACCGTGCTGGACAACTTCGGCCGCGATGGCACGATCCGGGAAAAGTACAACGTCGTTTCTGGGTCAGCCAATGTCGCGGTCGCGGCGGGCTACAAGTCCAACGTCATCGGCTTCGGCTGGACGAACGGCGTGTACCTGCGCATGCGTGATTTGCTGAACGCAACCGGCGGGGCGTACACCACCAACGGCGCGGGGAGATAATCGCCAGCATGGACCGTCTTCGGCCAGCGCTGGTGCTTGCGTCTGTTCTGCTCGCGTCCGCGAACCCCAACAGCGCCTCCGGCCAGACTGCCACTGCCGCCGCCAGCGATCTGTTTCGGGAGGGGTCGGCCGCCTTCAAGGCCGGGAATCTTGGAACCGCGCACACCGATTTTGCTCGTCTGGTGAAGCTGGCTCCGCGCGTGGCCGCGGCTCACTCCGCCCTTGGGGCCGTTCTGCTGGCGCAGGAGCAGCTACATCCCGCGATCGCGGAGCTCACAGAAGCGTTGCGGCTCGATCCGAACGACACGCAGGCAGCGATCAATCTGGCCGTCGCTCAAAGCCGGGCGGGAGCCTACCCGGCCTCTGTCGCCCGCTTCCGCGCGCTGCCGCCCGAGGTCGCCAACAGCCTGGAGCCCGCAGAGATCCTGGCGTATGCCACGGCGCTGGCCAACACAGGCGAGGTCGCCGCGGCAGCAACGCGGCTCCGCCAGGGGGTCGCCGGGTTTCCCGCCGCGCCTGATCTTGCCGACGCGCTTGGCGCGCTGCAGGCACAGCAGGCCGCGTACGACGACGCGCGCCAGAGCTTTGCGCGCGCCCTTCAGCTCAACTCCGGCTTCGCTCCGGCCCACGCGCACCTTGGCTCGCTGTTGCTGCTTCAGGGCGATCCCACCGCGGCCATTGCTGAACTGCGACGCGCAATCGAACTCGGGGATACCAGCCCTGTGGCGCAACTGGAGCTCGGACGTGCTTTCAGCGCCGCAGGGGACGATGCCGAGGCGCTTACGACGCTGGAACGAGCGGCCACCGCCCAGCCCAACTCTCTGGACGTCCAGTACGCGCTGGCGCTCGCTCTCCAGGCGGCCGGCGATCTGCAGAAGGCCCTGCCGCTTCTAACGAAGGTGGCCACAGTCCGCCCGAACGACGTTACAGTCCTGACCAACTACGGTCTTGCCCTGGTGCAAACCGGCGATGCAAAGGCTGGGCTGGTGCAGTACACGCGAGCCGCGTCGCTTGATCCGCACAACGTCACCCTGCATGAGGACATGGGCGTTGCGTATCTGCAGACCAACGACATCGATCATGCGCTCGACCAGTTCAAGGCCGGGCTGACGCTCGATCCGGACAATCCGCAGCTGCACTACGATCTCGGGCTCGCCTATAAGCTCAAGGACAATCTGGCCGCGGCCATTCCGGAGCTCGAACGCGCCGAAGCGCTGGACCCGAAGCTCCCCGACCCTCCGTACACGCTTGGCGTGATCCGCATGCAGCAGGGCAAGGCAGGCGAAGCCACACGGCAATTTCAGCAGGCGGTGGCCCTGAAGCCAGCGAACGGCGAGGCCTGGGGTCTGCTGGGCTCGGTGCAGAAGGATGCCGGGAACCTGGACGCCGCCGCGGACGCGCTGCGGCATGCCATTGCCCTCCAACCCGATCAGCCCAGCCCGCACGTGACCCTCGCCACCATTCTGTCCACCCAAGGCGACCGTGCCGGGGCTGCGGCCGAGCGGAAGATCGCCGCCGATCTGAGTCGCAAAGCCATGAGCCAGCAGCGCGCGGGCTTCGCTCTGCAGAGCGGGCGGGCTCTTTTGGCGCGGGGCGATCTTCCCGGCGCTGTGGTCCAGCTGAACGACGCGGTGGCCGCCGAGCCCAACCTCAAGGAAGCGCACCTTCTGCTTGCCGAAGCGCTGCAGAAACAGGGCCGCCCTGCCGACGCCCTAGCCGAACGGCGTAAGGCAGAACAACTTTCCGGCAAGCCTCAGTCCCCATAAGAGGCATAGCGGCCCCGTGCCTTTTGATTTCTTCTCAAGTTTGTCGGAAGTCTGCCGATAAGCCTCCTGAGACGAATCATGAGCACATCCTTTTCTCAAACCTTCGCGCTGTCTACGGAAGCCGTCCGCGAGCCCACGCTGGGTCATCTGCGGACCCCGCTCGCGCGCCCGCACCCCAAACATCCGACGCCTGCTCCGGAACCCGGCGTTCCTGTCGCTGAGATCGTCTCAGCCTTATCGTTTGCGCTTGATCTCACCGAAGATGCCGTACCCGGGCACGCGCTTCGCTGTTGCCTGCTTGGCATGCGGCTGGCGCAGGCGATCGGTTTGGGCGACCGCGAACGCAGCTTCCTCTTTTATGCTCTTCTGCTCAAGGACATCGGTTGTTCCAGCAACGCCGCCCGGCTGTGCCAAATCGTCGGTTCGGACGAGCGCAGACTGAAGCGTGCCGTGAAGTTCGAGGAGTGGAACCGCCACACCTGGTCCGGCACACGGATGATGTGGCAGAACTTCTATCCGGACGCCAACCTCGTTACGAGGGCAGTCCGTTTAGTGGAGCTGGGGCTGCAGCAAGGCCACGTGAACCGCGAGATGTTCACACTCCGGTGCGACCGGGGCGCCAGCATCGTCGCCCGTATCGGCCTGCCGGAATCCACCTCGCAAGCCGTGCGTCATCTAGATGAACACTGGGATGGCAGCGGCTTTCCCGACAGTTTGACGGGCCATGACATTCCCTTTCTTAGTCGCATCTTGCTCGTGGCCCAGCACCTTGACGTGTTCGGGAGGGACCGCGGGGCCGCGGCCGCGTTGTCCAGCCTTTGGGAGCGCAGCGGCAGATGGTTCGATCCAGATCTCGTCCGCGCCGCCCAGGCCCTGCATAGCCACGGCCTGCTGTGGACCAACATGGAGGAGGACGAGTGCCGCGCTGCCGTGCTGGACCTTGAGCCAGGCCGAAAGCTCGTTACCTCGTCAGACCAGCTGGACGAAATCTGCGAAGCCTTTGCCGATGTCGTCGATGTGAAGTCCTCTTTCACCGGCTTACACTCACGGGGTGTGACCGCAGCGGCCCTCTTGATGGCAGACGCGCTCGGGTTGTCCCCGGAACGCAAGCGTTTTATCGCACGCGCCTCGTTGCTCCATGACCTTGGCAAGCTGCGCGTTCCGAACAGCATCCTGGATAAGCCTGGCCGACTGACCGAAGGGGAATGGAGTGTCGTTCGCGAACATCCAGCCTTGACGAGGAAGATTCTCTCGCGCGTGGAAGTCTTCTCCGAGCTGGCCACGGTCGCCGGCCAGCATCACGAAAAGCTCGACGGCTCCGGGTATCCAGATTGCCTCATCGCAGACGAACTTTCCCTCGAAGCCCGTTTGATCGCCGTAGCCGATGTGTATGGTGCGCTTGCGGAAGACCGGCCCTACCGTGGAGGCCTGTCTGTGCCAGAGATCCGCAACATCATGGACAAGGAGGCCGGAACCAAGCTGGACCGTCTCTGCTACGACGCCCTCTTATCCGTGCTCCGGGATCCAGCGGGGGAACCCGTGCTCTACTGATGCCTCGGCATCCGCCTCTTGATCCCTCGGCACATGGCCTGCCCGTCAGCGAACGCTCAAGCCACAGCCCCAGCCGCCACGCCACTGGCCCACGCCCATTGAAAGTTGTACCCACCTAGCCAACCAGTCACATCCACCACTTCGCCGACGAAGAACAGGCCCGGCACCCGCCGGCTTTCCAGAGTGCGCGCCTCCAGTTCGCGTGTGTCGACCCCACCCGCGGTGACCTCTGCCTTGGCATAGCCCTCCGTACCCGCCGGCCGTAGCGTCCAGGCATGCAGCGTCGCTTCCATCCGGGCGAGCCCCGCATTGGTCCAGTCCTCCCCACCCCTGGTTTGCAGCGTGACCCAGCGCTCGGCCCAGCGCGCCGGTAAGACTGCGCGCAATGCCGAGAGCAGGGCCGCACGGTCCCGCCGCGCTCCTCTTTCGAGCAAGCCGCCAAACACTGTCTGGCCTGGCGCCAGGTCAAACCGCACCGTTCCACCAGGGTGCCAATACGACGAGATCTGCAACACCGCCGGCCCGCTTACCCCACGATGTGTTACCAGAAGCTTCTCCCGAAACGCGGGCACCGACCCCGCGCGACCTTTCACGGGCGTCTTCGCCTCCGAGCTCGCTTCTACCTCCGCCGAAACACCGCTCAAATCACACCAGTCCACCGCATCCTCGGTCGCGAACACCAGAGGCACCAACGCCGCCCGGGGTTCTACGATCGCGAGCCCAAACTGCTGCGCCAGGTCGTACCCAAAGCCCGTGGCCCCCAGCTTCGGAATCGATAACCCACCCGTCGCTACCACCACGGACGCACACTCTACCCGGCCCAGGCTCGTCTCCAACGCAAATCTCGCCGCGCTCCCGTCCGTCAGGCGAGAGACTCCGAGCACGCGCGCACCGCAGCGAACGTCCACCCCTGCCTTACCGCACTCGCGCTCCAGCATCGTCACGATCTGATTTGCGGAGCCGTCGCAAAACAATTGCCCCAAGGCCTTCTCATGCCACCGGATCCCATGCTTCTCCACCATCCCGAGAAAGTCCGCCGGCGTGTACCGGGCCAGCGCCGACCGGGCAAAAGCCACGTTCTCACTAAGAAGGTGCTCCGCCCGCGTCTCCAGGTTCGTGAAGTTGCAACGGCCTCCGCCGGAGATCAAAATCTTCCGTCCCGGGCGCTCTCCGTGATCCAGCAGCAGCACCCGGCGGCCGCGCCGTCCTGCCTCCACGGCCGCCATCAAACCCGCCGCCCCCGCGCCCAACACCACCACATCCATAGCGCGCGCGCCCGTCCCTACTGACATCTCCTCATTCTAGGCAAGCGTTGCTCCTTCTAGACTTTCCTGCCCCAAGCGCAACCTGCTGCAAACTCAATACACTAAGCGAGCAAGCATCGAGAGCCATTACCTGCCCTCCCCGCTCGCCAGCCCACCTCAGAAGGAACCCATGGCCGAACTGATCGCTGCCATCGATGTGAAACGCAAGATGTTCTTCGAATTCGAAGGCGCACCCTTCCGCTGTCTCGACAAAGACATCTCCACCCCGACCGCGCGCGGGGGTCAGACCCTGGTCCGCGTCAAGATGCGCAACATGCTTAACGGCGCCGTGCAGGACAAGACCTTCAAGGCCGAAGACAAGTTCCGCGAGCCCGACCTCGAAACCGTCGAAGCGTCCTATCTCTACTCCGACGCCGACGGCTCCTATTTCCTCGACCAGTCCACCTTCGAAACCCTGCAGCTCGACGCCACCAAAGTCGCCGACGCGCTCGACCTGATGCTCGAGGGCCTGCTCGTCCAGATCCAGAAGTACAACGGCAACCCCATCGGCCTCGAACTCCCCCAGCATGTCGAGCTCACCGTCGAGTACACCGAACCCGCCGTCCGCGGCGACACCTCCTCCGGCTCCGTCACCAAAGCCGCCCGCCTGGAAAGTGGCGCCACCGTCCGCGTCCCGCTGTTCGTCAAAGAAGGCGAAAAGATCAAGATCGTGACGGAAACGCGCGAGTTCGCTGGCCGTGTTTAGCGCAACGCATCAGTGCAGGAGCATTCCTTGGTTGTCATTCCCGAAGGGAATCCGCGCCGAAGGGGCGGCGACACGCCTCGGGACCAGTCGATGTCATGGTGGATGGGCGAACACGGATCGTGCAGGATGGAGAAAGCCAAGCAAGTCATGCCCCCGAGCATCAGCGCAAACGTCAGGGCGAAACGCATCACGATTTGCGACCGAACAGCGCTCTCAGGGAACGCGCGACGATGCACCTTCCAGGCGGGGTGCCACCAGAGGCGATTGAACCGCACCTTCGCGCCCACAGTCCCGCTTTCCTCCACAAGCTTCCAGATCGCCTAGATGGTGCGTCCGTAAGAAAGCAAGGCAAGAACCATAAAGGCGTAACCGGCAACTCGCATGTGTGCACGAACTCTATACCTGCCGCTCTCTCGGCAAGCGCTACTGCGCTCCCTTCGGCGGAAACTTGTAAAACATTTCGTCCATCGCCTTCTGTAGCTTGCCGGTGTTCTTGTTCATATTGCTGGTTTCGGTCTCGTGCGACACGCCGCGCCACACCAGGTTGTGCGTGTTCTTGTCATAAACATTCACCACCAGCGTCCCTATGGAAATATCCCGCACGGTGGTTGTCGAGTCGCTGCCCATACCACCCCACCCAAAGTCCGGGTCCAGACCGTCATAAAACGTCTGGTACTGCTTGGCGTCCTTCTGCTCGCCTACAACCGCGATCGCCCCGTGCGGCACCTCGCGCCAGCCGTGATACTGCGGGTCGTTCCGAACTTCATCGCGCAACCCCGATTGATCCAACGGATTGACGGTCTGGATCTTATGGAACGAGAACTTGTGATAGTTCGTGAACGGCGCCTTGTGGTCAAACTTCGTATGCACATGCTGTGCCTGGGCCACAGGCACAGCGAAGACTATTCCCAACATGCAAGCCCAAAGATTTCCGCTCATTCGACTGAACCTCCCGGGCACCATCGCCCGCAATCGTGAGACGCCGAAGGGCCCCGGAAGGCAATCATTGCGATCCGGCTTCATGGGTAGACACACAAAGATTCACCTTGAGGATCTTTGCCGTACTTGTGTATAAACACTTCGATCTGCTCCGGATCGACAGGTCCCGTTTGCGACTTGGTCTCAATGGCGATATGTAGATCGGGTGTAGCTTGCGTCAGCCCTGAAGCGAGCCTGAGAACTTCGCCATAGGCGACTCGCTCGTCTGCCGCGATCGACACAAGCTTCTCAACACGCCGCTCCATCGCAATGCTCACCATGCTTCGGAGCAAGGCTTCGTCCACCTGCTGATCGTTCACCCACAATTTTTCACGCGGCAAGACGCGCACGACCACGTCTCTCCTGTTGTCCTCCATGCCTGTGGGGCAGGGCTGGCCCAGAAGGACCGTAATGCCCTCAGTCGTTTTGGGCTGCTTGGGCGCAGGACTGGCCAGGAGCGGGAAGAGGCTTAACAAGGCGGCGGGATAGCTGACTGATCCAGTCATAGGAAGCTAGACACCGGGATCGCTCAGTTGTTCCCCAAGTCCGCACAACACCCGAACAGCAGGTCGCTCCTGCCCAAGTTAATTGCCCCGCGTTATCGCGCCTCACTATACTTCCCGCAGTACGATAGGAGGCCCCTGCTATCGACCAGGCTCTACACAACCTGCTTGGGAACGAAAGAAGTCGCACAGCATGACCTGGACGCGTCGCACCC
>CAXUIF010000060.1:6525-15247 GCA_964250995.1 uncultured Acidobacteriaceae bacterium | reverse complement strand
CCAAAGAAGTCCTGCAACCGCGAGGCGATCCAGGGTGGCTTGCCCAGCTCGTAATGCACCTTGGTTTGCCTTCCGCCTGGAAGGCGCAGTGTCGGTGGCGCAAGCTCCTGCAACGCCGGCCCTGCGTTCCTCTCGAGCACCGGCAAGAGATCGCGAGCGGCTTCGCGAAGCGCTGCAAAGCTGCGCAGACCGGCGCACAAGCTCCGCACACTCGCCGACAGGTCCGCTTCCGGCATCCCAGCAAAGCCAAGCCGCGCCTGGAGCTGTTGGAAAGCGTCGCGGTCCAAGAAGTGCTCCAGTCCGTGCTCAACGGCCTTGCCAGCCAGCATCTCTGCCGCCGCCTGCGGCTCAGGACGCCCATCGCGCGACTCCTCGATCACAAGCTCGTCATAACGCAATGTGTTCACGGCTTCCACCCGCTCCGCCGCGCGGTTCCATTCCAAAACAGACTTTTCCCGCAGTCGCTCCGGAAAGAGATCGAGCAGCCACTCCGGTTCCACACGCGCGGTCAGGCGCACCAGGGGCATCTGCTTTTCCTTCCGGTCCTCCGCCTCTACCACGACCATGAACTCATACGGAGGCCGCTCGCCTGCCAACTCGGCCGACACCCCCGTGCAGAGCGTGATGAGTTTGTCCGCCCGGAGGCGCGCAACGCGATCCGGGAATCCCTTCAGCAAAGAAAGCAGTAAAGCCTGGTCGTCGTGTGCGAAAGGCTTCCGTGGGCGAACCAGCCGGCGCAACTGCCTACGCTGCTGCTGGGCATGCTGATCAGGCGGTACATCCAGCGCGCTCAGCAGATCTGTGCGTTCCCCTCGGGCGCCCGAGCTCAACAGCGCCGTGGCGGCGATCCCCTCCTCGGCGGCCCCACGTTGCTCGGCGTCCAGCAACACGCGCGCCAAGCGCGGCGGCAGCGGAAAGCGCGCAAGATCACCGGCCTGCTGCCCGGTTGCCCCTAGCCGGTCCAGCAGTGTCTCCGCTTGCGCGACGGCGGCCTCGGGTGGCGCGTCCAACCACTCCAGGGCGTCCACGTGAGGAAACCCCATGGCGCGCAGCGTAAGGCAAAGCCCGGCAAGGTCGCTGCGGAGAATGGCGGGAACATCGTGCTCGGGTCGCTGCGCGAAGTCCTCCTGGGGGTACAGCCGTAGGGCCACGCCCGGGCGAGTGCGTCCAGCCCGGCCTGCCCGTTGCGCGGCGGAGGCCTTGCTGATCCTGCCTAGCTCCAGTGTGGGCAGGCCGCTCCAGGGAGAGTAGGTCGCAAAACGCGCGATCCCACAATCCACAACGGCAGTCACGCCCTCGATGGTCACCGAGCTTTCCGCTACGTTGGTGGACAGAATGATTTTGCGACGCTTGCTGGGCGCAAGCGCCTGGTCCTGTTCCGCAGGCGGGAGATCGCCATAAAGGGGCAGCAGCAGCGCATCGGCGCTCCGTGCGAGAGCGCCGCATTCCCGCATGCACCGGCGTATCTCGCCTGCCCCGGGCAGAAACACCAGCACATGGCCTGTCTGTTCCTCGCGCAGCAACCGCTCCAGTGCGCCCCGAACCTGCACCTCCAGCGGTTGTGGCGAATACGGCAGATGCGTGATAGCGAGCGGAAAGTTGCGGCCCTCTGCCCGGAGCACCGGACATTCCCCAAGAAATCGGGCCACCGGGGCCGCCTCCAGCGTCGCAGACATGACGACCAGCTTTAGTTCAGAACGCCGGCCCTGCAGTTCCTTGAGCAGTGCCAGCGCGAGATCCGTGTCGAGGTGCCGCTCGTGGAACTCATCCAGAACCACCGCATCCACGCCGCGGAGTTCCGGATCGGAAAGCAGCCGTCGCGTCAGCACGCCTTCCGTTACGAACCGAAGGCGCGTTCGAGGTCCGACGGCTTCCTCAAACCGTACCTGGAAACCCACCGTCTCTCCGACCGCCTCGCCCATCTCCGCCGCCGTACGTGCGGCAGCCAACCTGGCGGCGATCCGGCGCGGTTCCAGTACCAGGACACTGCCCGCAACAAGGCTGAGCAGTGAAGCGGGCACCCGTGTCGTCTTGCCCGCCCCAGGCGCGGCCACAAGCACGAGATTGGGCGTGGTTCGCAGAGAAGCGGCGATCTCGGGTAGCACCGCATCGATCGGTAGCTCAGGCAAGGCTACTGGCAACCAGGTTCACCTTCTTGCCAACCAGAACGTCTGCGATGCCACGCCACCACTCCGCCTACCGACCCCCATACACCGCGCGATACACCTCCCGATTGCGGAGAATTCCCTGCACGTAGTCGCGCGTTTCGGTGTAAGGGATTGACTCTACCCACTCTGGCACGTCCTTGTAGTCGCCGCTTGCAATCCACTGGCGCACAGGGGCATCCCCGGCGTTGTATGCCGCCAGGGCGTACTCCACCTGTCCCCCGTAATGGTCGATATTCTGCCGCAGGTACGCCGTTCCGAGCCGCAGGTTCTCGGCGGGGTCGAAGAGCTCATTTGTGTTAAAGCGCCGTTCCCCTTGTTGCCTCGCCAGCATCTTGCCGGTCGAAGGCAGAAGCTGCATCAATCCATAGGCATTGGCCCGGCTGACCGCGCCAGGATTGAATTCCGACTCCTGCCGCACAAGCGATGTCACCAGGTACGGATCGAGACCCTGGGCCTGGGCATCGCTCGCCAGCTGCGGCCAATACGGCCGTGGGAAGACCAGCTGCCAGTAGGCGGCGGGAACCTCGGCCACTGAAAGCGAAGAGAACGGCACCTTGCTGCGCTTCATCGCCTGCAGCGCCCGCGCGTTCTCACCAAAGCTTTGGTAGATCTGCGCTTCAGCCAGAGCGCCCCATTGGCCCGAAGTCGTACTCAACTGGATCTCTGGCCGAATGTATTCGTTAAGGGCGGCGTTGGCGAGCAGCTTTGCCTTGATTAGGTGCGGATCGTCTTCAGGAACGGCGTCAATCAGGTGAGGGTCTTCGACCGCGCGCACAGACGACAACACCGGCGACGGCTCGGCTGCGGCGTGCGAACCGAGAACGGCGAGCCGCTGCCGTGCGAGCATCGCGTAGTAGCTGTTCACGTAGGCAGCGTTCACTGCTTTGTAGTAGTTCAGCGCCTGGCCTGCGTTCCCTTCTACGTCTTCGTACAGCCGGCCTCGCCAGTACAGCGCGCCCGGTATCTCTGTACCGCCGGGATAGGTCGTAATCTGCTCGTCAAACATTCGCGCCGCATCTGGCATGCGCCGTAGCCGGTAGCTCAGCCAGGCCGCGCGCCAATGCGCGCTGGGGGCATACGTACTGTGCGGAAAATGGCTGACCAGCGCCGCGTAGTCTCCGATCGCGTGTGTCGGGTCGCGTTTGATGAGATACATGTTCCCGCCGGAGTAGAGCGCCTCCTCCAACCAACGGCTGCTTGGGTACTGCTGCAGCATGGCCTGAACGAGCGCATCGTGTTCGCCAGCTTCGCCGTCATTGCGCGCCAACTCCGACTTCAGATACATCTTCAGTGCTGCTGTGTCGTCGTTGGTCACCGGCAGATGTTCCACATCCGCGCGACTCAGCCGTTTCAGCCTCAGGTCGCACACTGCGCCATAGATCTCCAGCGCATCCCGGTCTGCCTGGGTCAGGGTTCCGTCATTCTGCTCTAGTGCCCGGTATTCCGCAGCGGCCTGCCCGTATTGTTTCGCGTTGAACATGGCGTCGGCGTGCTGCTTGCGTTCCCCTGCAGTGAGCGGGACGTTGATGGCGGCCATCTGGGACTTCGCGTTGGCGGCTTCGTTGGACAGTGCGTCGCCCAGGTAAATGCCCCGGTAAAGCTCAGCCGCCGCCGTCGTATTTCCGGACATCTGCAAGGCCCGTGCAAGCGTTACGCGAAAATCCAGGTGCGTTCCAAGCGGACCCTCCTGCAACGGCTGCAGCACCCGGAGCGCGTTGCCCGCATCATTGCCTGCAAGGTAGGCATTGGCCAGCAACACGGGTGCTTGGGGGACGAACAGGCTTCCGGGGTGCCGCTCGTCGAAACGCTCCAGCAAGCTGATGGCATCGCCCGGATGCCCGCCTGCGATGGCAGCCTGGGCGCCCAGGTAATCGGCATAGTCGGCCAGCGAAGCTCCGGCTACGGCTGCGGCGCGAAAGGCGCTTTCCGCATCGCCGTAGCGATGGTCCAGTGCATACGCATGCCCGATAGCTAGATTGGCCGTCGCGGCGGCCTCGCCCGGGTGAGACACGGCGTAGCTCAGCACGCCGTTGTAGGCTGTTGCATTGCGGGACAAAAGTAACTGCTGCGCCATGGGTCGTAAGGTCGCCGAAGCGATGAAGGCACCGCTCAATCGGCGCGACTCTGCCGTTGCATGCACCACCAACCCGTGACGACTTGCCGCTCCGTGCATCGAAACCCGGCGCAGCGCTGCCCGTCCTCTGCCGCGGCCTGCTCCCGTACGCACCACAGCATGGTGCAGGGAGGCTGATCCCCTTGCTCGGCCGACGAGATGCCGCTTGGCGGCAGCAGCCCGCCCTGTCCCGGCAAGGGCCAATGCGACGATCACGCCTACAACACTCAGCCGCTGCTGTTTCATGGTGTCACCTAACCTAGACTCTACGTCTGAAAGCCCACTGATTCCAAGCCGCTGCCCTTTGCAGAATCACGAAAGATACACTTCCTTTATCGGCGATCTTCCCAACACTTTAGACCTTACCTCGTCCAAGTTGCAGCATCCAGTACACTGAAGAGGTATGGCGGCGCAGCCCACATCTATAGCCGATCCCGAGGTGCAGGAACACAGCCCTGCCCCGGTGCCGTTCGATCAGCACCCGGACCTTGCGCTCGTCGAGCGCGCCAAGGCAGGCGATACCGCAGCCTTCGAGCAGCTGGTACGCCAATATGACCGGCAGATCTACCGCACAGCGCTCCATATCACGCAAAACCGCGAAGATGCCGAAGACATCACGCAGGACGTCTTCTTCAAGGCATTCCAGAAGCTCGAGCAATTTCAGGGCAACTCGAAGTTCTCGACCTGGCTGGTCCGGATCGCGGTAAACGAAAGCCTCATGCGGTTGCGCCGCCGCAAGACCTCCAAGACCGTCTCCATGGACCAGGATGTCGAAACGGAGGAGGGCGCCATTCCTCGCGATTTCGCCGAATGGCGTCCCAATCCGGAACAGATCTTTTCGCAGTCGGAACTTGGCGACATTCTGCGGAAGACAATTGCCGGCCTGCCGCCAGGTTTTCGCACCGTTTTCACCTTGCGCGACATCGAAAACCTGTCAACGGAGGAGACCGCCGAGGCGCTTGGGCTCAGCGTACCGGCCGTCAAATCGCGACTTCTGCGGGCCCGGTTGCAGCTGCGGGAGCGTCTGAGCCGCTATTTCCGTAAGAAGAAAGAAGGCTCGTAGTGAACTGCACGGAGTTTCTTGCCAAGCTGACCGACTATTTCGACGGTCAGATCGATCCCGAACTCCTGGCCGAGGTCAAGGAGCACCTCGGTGCCTGCCATCACTGCGAAGTCATCGTCAGCACCACCAAAGAAACTATCTCGATCTACCGCCACCAGCAGCCCTATGACTTCCCCCAGGACGTTGCGGATCGCCTGCGCGCTGCCGTAATGAAGCGCTGCATGGCGGTCGGCCCTCCCGGAACGGCGAAACGGGGCCGGGCGGCCGAGGTCACGCAGCACCTTCCAGACCAGCGCTAAAGCTTCACTAGGGGCAGCAAAACAGGCTGTCCTTAGAATTCAGCTGGCGCTCTACTTCACGACCTGCTGAAAAAGTGGCGAGCTGAGCAGGCTGGCAAACTGACCGTCGGACGACGAGAAGTCCACTGTCAGCGTCCCTGAGTTCGAGTCGATTGTGGTCTCGTCCAGCGCGGACTTTTCGATCGGAGTCCCGCCGGACTTCTTGAGCAACATCACGCCCTTCATCAGCGTCGCCGCCGTCGCCGCGGTCACAGTATCCGACATCACGACAGCCATGTCGAACCGAACGCCCGTGCCGAAGTCCATGGTGTATCGCGCCGATTTCATGCGGTTCTTCACGGTGTCGTAGTCCGCAACCTGTGAGGCCTCGCCCAGCACGCTGCGCATCATCGTCTGGGTTCCCTTTTGGTCCAGCAGGCTCCAGACTGGGCGATTGTCCACGGCGTTCATCTCGTTCATCATGTCGCCATTCTGCAGAAAGTTGGGCGCAATGCCGTCGCGCGCATCCAGCGCCGCGCGGACAGCGTCACGATCTCCGAAGGCCATCGTTGTCTGATTCAGAAACACCACGCTCATGCCCGCGGCGCCCATCGGGTAGATGGTGTTGTTCCGCAGCGCCGCCGTCTTGATCTTGTTCTTGGTGAAGTAGTTCAGGATAGCCTGCGTCTGGAACTGTCCTTGCGCCACGCCCATGATGCGGGTGCCCTTGTCGGCGCGAAAGGCGACAAACGCCAGGGTATCGGCGTCCTGGTCCACCTTCAGCCCGGAGGTCTTCAGCGCCGTTTCCAGCCGCTTCAGCTCCGGAGGCAGCACGCGATCTTTCAGCTGCATCGCAGCCGGCGAGTTTTGCATCGACCGGTAATCCACCACAATGATCTGCTGGACGTCCTTCGGGATCGACGAGCGCGCGTCGCCGCTCAGTTGCGCCGCCTGCGCTGCGGTGCCAAAGCCCATGCTCGTTATTAGTCCTACTGTCGCGGCCGCCCGCATCCAGCTCATGCCTGTTCTCACCCGTTTTGCCCCCAGAACCCCGCCACGCACAACTGGCGCGTGTCTATTCTTTCCCGTTCCCGCGCAGGCTGCAACCCCGCAAAAGGGTCATGGCCAAGCCAGCGGTTGCTGCAGCCGGCGCTCCAGCACCTTCTGCTCGGGTTCGAACCCACTGATTTGACGAACCCAAGCCGCATCCGGCTCATAGGCCTCCTCGGGGAGAAGGCCGATGAGCTCTCCTTCAGCAATGGCTCCCCCGTGCCGCCGCGCGACCTCCTCGACCGCCGCGTGCACCCGTGACACGGGTGTTTTCACAAAGTCGGTGATGTTCATGCTCACCTGCGCTCGCCCGTTCGCGACGACCCCCATCGCCTTCAGTCCGAATAAGCCGCCATTCGCCGCGCGCACCTCTTTCGCGATGGCGCGCGCGAGCCCGACGTTCGGGACCGCCGATTCCTCGGCGAGGTAGATGTTATACGCAATCAGAAAGGGCCGCGCACCCACCGCACTGGCCCCGGCGCGTTCGTGCAGCGCGGGCCCGCCCACATCAGGACGTCGGGTCGAATCCTTTACGGCATCCCGTAGCAGCCCCTCAAATTGTCCTCGCCGCACATCTTCCAGATGGACCCGGTCCGGACGTGACGCCGCAGCCTCATAGAAGTAGATGGGTACGCCAAAGCGCTGCCAGATGGCCATTCCGGCTTGGCGGGCCAGCACCGCGCATTGGCCGAGCGACACCCCCCGCACCGGCACAAAGGGAATGACGTCGGCCGCTCCGATGCGAGGGTGCTCTCCGCGCTGCTGCGTAAGATCGATCAGTTCCGCCGCCTTGCCCGCGCCGCGGACCGCTGCTTCGACCACCGCTTCCGGCACTCCCGCAACCGTCACCACGCTGCGGTTATGGTCCGCATCGGCCGACCAGTCCAGCAGGGACACCCCCTCTACGTGCATGGCACGCACGATGGCGACCACCTTTTCGCGGTCCAGGCCCTCGGAAAAATTCGGCACACACTCAACAATGGGCTGCTGTTCGGTCATCCATCCGCCTGCATCTGTTGTTGCATCCTGGCGACCGTTGTCGCTTCAGCGTCCGGTGAATCTCATCCGTTTGCTCACTTCCACCACGTGTAGCCAAGCGAGAACTGCACACTGGCGTTGACTCCCGGGTTTTTGTCGCCCAGGCTTGCGGAAGAAAGATGCACCGCATTCGCACTGAAGTCAACCGAGCGCCGCGCCTTGAGGAAATAGTGCAAGCCCACCCCACCTTGCGGGGTGAAGTTCCACACGCTGGTGTCGCCGCCACGCCCATTGCTGGCGAGGTCCAGCGGATTGAGGTTGCCCACAGGCGGGTACTTGTGATTGGTCCAGACCACGCCTCCAGCCCCTTGCAGCCAGGGCATCCAGCGCTGGCCATGGGTGAAGTTGTAGCGCAACATGATCGGCGTCACGCTGACGCCCGTGTACGTGCCGCCCACGGTGTACGGCTGGCCGCAGGTGTAGGTCCCCGCGGCCGCACCCGGATTCGCATTGCAGGCGATCCTCTGAAAACGAGGCGTGTAGGACTGCCAGAAGGGAAAAACCTCCACGGCATACTCGAAGTCGCCCTGAAGCAGCCCTGAGCCAAGATTTGGGGTCAGTACCTTGCCCGCATGCCCGCCGAGCAGGAGAAACTTATAGCCGCTGCGGTCCGAGGTTCCAACGCCACCCTGGGCCAGCACGCCGTACTCCCAGGGCGTGTTATTGGCCTGCTGACGAACCGGACTCTCCTGGAGCTGCCCCGAATTTGAAGGCTGGGGAACCGGTACAGGCTCCGGCGTAGCTTTTGTCCCAGGTGGATCGGTGGGAGCCGCCGTGAGCGTGAAACGGCTCAAACTGCCCGGGGCGAAGGGGATCCCGGAGCTACTCAGCGCAGTGAAGCCGACCGCGTGCACCTCGACCCGATACTCGCGGGACGGCCCGGAGAAGGTGAACTGTCCTGCCTGATTGGTCGTGCTGTGGAAGATGGCACTTCCGTCACGGTACACCGTTACGTCCGCCGCCGGAACCACAGCGCCGGTCGCATCGACGACCACGCCCTGCAGGCTCGCGG
>CAXUIF010000060.1:0-6425 GCA_964250995.1 uncultured Acidobacteriaceae bacterium | reverse complement strand
CGAAAGCAGCACCAGTGCCAAGGCCCCTCTTGAAACGTTCAAATCGCCCTCACAATCAAAAGCCGCCATTTTCTGGCGGCTTTCGTCCACTCGTCTCCAGTAGATGCCTAAGCCGTGACTGTCGCCTCATCCGCCTCGAAGTTCGAGTACACATTCTGGGTATCGTCCAGGTCTTCGAGCGTGTCCAGCAGGCGCATCATGGCGTTGGCCTGCGTACCCTCGAGCTTCTGATACGTGCTCGGGATCATTGTCACTTCGGAGTTTTCGGGCTTGATGCCGGCCTTCTTCAGCGCCTCGGCCACGGCCTCACGATCCTTTGGTGTGGTGAGAATCTCCCAGTATTCGCCGTCTTCGCTCAGATCGTCCGCACCGGCTTCAAGAACGATCTCTGTGAGCTTGTCTTCTTCAGCCGCATCCTTGCCGACGATGATCAAACCCTTCTTCGAGAACATGTACCCGACGGATCCCGACTCACCCAGGTTTCCGCCGTTTTTTGAAAAGGCGTGCCGCACCTCGCTGACCGCCCGGTTGCGATTGTCCGTCAGCACGTCGACGATGACCGCCACGCCTCCGGGGCCGTAGCCTTCAAAGGTAATGTCTTCGTACTGTGCGCCTTCGATTTCGCCGGTGCCCCGCTTCACGGCGCGCGTAATGTTATCGTTCGGCATGTTCTCGGCCTTGGCTGCTGCAATCGCCGTACGCAGGCGGGGATTGCCGTCCGGATCGCCGCCCCCGGCTTTGGCTGCGACCATGATTTCCTTGATTAGCCGCGTGAAGATCTTGCCGCGCTTGGCATCCAGCGCGCCCTTTTTGTGCTTGATCGTCGCCCATTTTGAGTGGCCGGACATCTCTTCAAACCTCAGTACGGAGTCGTTTCGCAGTGCCGCCGCGCAGACCTGAACAAGCTCAGGGTGCACCGTCGTCGCAGCCGATTCTAGCACCTTCACTTCAGGGCTCGCTGCCCATCCACAAGGGCAATTCGCTCCCGGGGCGGCCAGGCAAAACCTGAGGGCTGATCTCTTCTAGCGCCGCCGCGTGATCTTGCCGGCAGCGGTCAAACGCGGCGCGCGAAAGCGCAGGCTCGCGTGTTCCAGCGTTGGATGGCGCACCTTGGACGCCCGCCCTTCTGCACGCATCTGCCGCTCAGCCTCTGTCCAGGTTGGCAACGCCGCTTGGGGCTGTTCCCAATGCACCACCGACGCCTCGTCACACCAATCCATGAGGCGTGGCATCACCGTTTTGTGCGCACCGGCCGTCATGTAGCGCCGCATGCTGTCCTGGCTATCCCAACGCGTCATCGTCCAAAAGGTCCAGCTGCGGTCGGCCAGCAGCGCTCCGTCCTGAAAGCCGGAAGCGGCTCTGACCTGACGCAGCGAGCGATAGGTATACCACACGAACCCTGGAAGAAATCGGATCGACCGCACGCGGAGGCGCGTGATGCTGACGAAGGCCATGGCTAATCTCCTGAGCTCGTTTTACTTCCCTGGGTTTGCCTGGCAAGGCACAGCGGCAGGCAGCTCATATCACCTCCGGCGCCAGCAGGTCGTCCATGGTTTCCCGTCGCCGAATCAATCGTGCCTGTCCCGCTTCCACCAGAACCTCGGCGGCACGGGGACGGGAGTTGTATTGGGAACTCAAACTCATGCCATAAGCACCGGCATCCAGCACCGCTAAGAGATCGCCCGACTCTGCGGCCAGTGCGCGGTCCCGTGCAAAAAAGTCGCCGCTCTCGCACACGGGCCCAACCAGGTCCACCGCTTGCGTCTGCGAGCCATCCTCTCGCACCGGCAGCACCTCGTGATGCGCCCCGTACAGCGCCGGCCGGATCAGGTCGTTCATGCCGGCGTCGGCGACAACGAACCGCTTCGCCCCATTCGCCTTCGTTGAGAGGACCCGGGTCAGCAACACACCCGCCTGTGCGATCAGGAATCTGCCCGGCTCCAGAAGGACACGAACGTCCAGTCCATCCAGCACCGCAAGCACCGCGCGCGCGTACGCCGCCACGCTCTGCTCGGGTCGGAACTCCGCTCGGCCATACTCAATGCCGAGACCGCCGCCCGCATCCACATACCGCATCGTGTGCCCCTCGGCTCGCAGCGTCTCCACAAGCGCACGCACGCGCCCTAACGCCTCGGCAAACGGAGCCACCTCCCGGATTTGCGACCCGATGTGCACACTGACGCCCGCGGGCTGTAGCCCACCCATCTGCATTGCTTTTTGATAAAGTGCGGGAGCCCGCTCAATCGGAAGACCGAACTTGTGCTCCCGCAATCCCGTGGAGATGTACGGGTGCGTCTCGACGGCGACGTCCGGGTTCACACGCAAGGCAAACGCGGCGATTGTTCCCCGCGCTCGAGCTCGTGCGCTCAAAAGGGTTAGTTCTGCTTCGCTTTCCACGTTAAACAGCAGGATGCCTGCATGCAGCGCAGCGTCGAGCTCCCACGCCTGCTTCCCCACGCCGGAAAAGACGACTTGGCTCAGAGCCGTGGGTGCAGCGCGCTGGACCCGCTCCAACTCGCCACCTGAAACGATGTCGAAGCCGCAGCCCATCTCGGCCAGCAACCGCAACAGCGCCAGCGACGAGTTCGCCTTCACGGCATAGCAGAGGGTGTACTCCGCGCCCGCAAGCGCGCGCTGCATCATCTGCACCCGCCGCCGCACATCATCCCCGGAGTACACGTAGAGAGGCGTTCCAAACTCCGCCGCTACAGCGTCCAGGGCGACCCCGGAGATCTCTAAGCGACCCTCCCGGTACGCCAGGGGTCGTGGTGCAGGAAACGAAGAACTCACACCCTCATGCTACCGGGTCCGCCCGTGGTCGCCTGCGCCGGCAGAGCCAACTGTCCGTTGGGCATCACCACCCAGGCGATCAGATACGCTATAAGCGGTACGCCGGCCCCAAACACCACAGACAGCACCAATACCAGCCGCACAATCGAGACATCCCAACCGTAGCGCACACCGAACCCTCGACAAACTCCCGCGACCATGCGCCCTTCCCGCGGCCGGTATAGACCATCCAGTCCGGGCCGGGGCAGAGCGGCCACCCGGGGTGGCGGCGGCACCGCCGCGACCGCTACCGATCGCCCACACACGCTGCAGAATCGAGCTCCGACCGCCACTGACTCACCGCATCCGACACAGGCCATACCGTATCTCCTTGTTCCAGTTACTTAACGATCCAGTCACTCTACGGAATCCCGCAGCCAGTAGTTCCCCTTCAGCGACCGGCAAAGGAGGTCCTCAGATACCGCCGTGCGCTGTCGGCCTGCGATTGATCGCCTCCAGGACCGGCAGCTACCTCATACATCTGCACCGCTTCACTGCGCTTGTGCAGCAGATCATACATCTCGCCTGCATTCAGGGCCGCCCGTTTGCGCAACCAGTCGCTGCATTGCGGCTGATGGGCTGCTTGCGCATATCCGGCTGCGGCACCCTGGATGTCGTTGTACCCCCGCTCCGTGTCCGCCAGGCCGAACCAGGCCATCTGCAGCCGCGGGTCAATGAAGTACCCCGGCTTGGCCGCGTCGGCAAGCACCTGCTTGTAGGCCGCGATGGCCTCGGTCCCGTGCCCCTCGTCTTTGAGCAGGTTGGCGACCTCCAGCCGAAACAGGTAGTCGTGCGGATACTGCTCGGCCATGCCCCGCTCCACGCCCAGCGCCTCGGGGTAGCGCCCGTCATGCCGCAAAAACAGGCTAAGCGCCGTGCGCGCCTGAAGGTTCGTCACCACGCCATGCGCGGCGTCCTCCCGCAGCATCTGCAGACCCTTTTCCTTGGAGCCTCCTACGCCCATGATCCCGACCATCATGCGAATCACCTTGGGCAAGCTGGCCACGGCGAACTGCTGAATGCCGACCGCCATCAGCGCGTCCGCATACTGCGGATCCAGCTTCAGTACCGCTTCCGAGTCGTTCCGCGCCTGGTAGCCCTGCCGCGCCGCCGCCGCGAAGGAGTGGTCAACCAGCGTAATGAAAGAGGCATGCAGACCGCGCGCGTAGCCTCGGGCAAAGAGCGCGTTCTTGTCACTGGCATTGTCTCTGAGTCGCGCGTCGCATAGGCCAACCACTTTGTTGGTTAACTGCTCGATTTGCCCGCGCACGGCATCCGGCACGGTAGCATCGCGCTTTGTCGATAAGAAACTGTCATGCGCGTAGTACGTGGTGTCCAGCAGGTCCTGGTGATACAACTCGCGGAACAGGGTCACCAGGAGAACGTAGTTCCATGCCATGGGCTCTTGAGTATGGGCTGCCGTGACGGTGTTGAAGGTCCTCAGCGCTCCGTCGTAGTCCATGTTGTAGAAGCGGTCGAACCCCTGCTTCACCACCGGGTCTAGGTTCAGCGGATCCGTATGCAGGCTGGTCTGCGCCCTGGCCGCGCCCCCCACTGCAAGGCTTACCCCCGCTGCCAGAGTCGCCGGCCACCTCCAGGATCGATGCCCCACCCGCAAACCTACCTCCGCCGCCGCCGCTTGGCGACTAGACTATATCTTGGACGCGTTGCTCTCATGCTTCGCCTCACCTCGATATGGACCTTTCCATCCTACTTCCCTGCGCTTTGCTCCTGCTCGCGTGCGGCGCCTACATCTTCTGGCCACAAAACAACGGCCTACTCCGTCCCGCTCGCGAGAAGGATCGGCTGGACTACCTGCGCGAGCGCAGAGACGTGATCTACGACAACCTGCGCGACCTCAACTTCGAGTACCGCGCCGGCAAGTTCCCCGAAGAGGACTACGCCCGCCAGCGCGAGTCGCTCGAACAGGAGGCCGCGCAGGTCCTCGCCGAGATGGATCTCCTCACGCCTGCGCAGGTAGGCTGACCCGCGAAAATCGTTGACACAGACCCCGCAAGATCATTTAATAGGAAGGACCTTCAGGTGGGCTGCTTTCCACCTGAAGGCCGTTGTTAGAACACCAGCTTTACCACGATGACCGCAGCAATCAGGACGGCGATAACGACCGCGACGACAACAGTCCCAGCGATCGAAATAGAGGCCTGGGCTTTCGCGTTACCGAATAGGCTCATGATCTAGTCTCCTTTCCGTGAAATCGCCCCGGAGCTCGTAACTCCGGGGCGTTCTCGTTTCGCTCATGGCGAAGCTTGGAACCCTCCCATCGTTTGTGCCCTGTGCGACGCAGCCGGAAAGCAGACAGGGGCAGTATCGCCCCTGGTTTCGATCCTGCCCATGCAACCAATAGGTACTGGCCGCGCTGCGCGCGAAGCTGATGTCCTCTGACGTATTCTGAACGGGTGCTCCGCCTGTCCAAGTTCCGCCCCGTCGCTGCCCTAACCCTGCTTTCCGCGGCGCTTCTCGCCCACGCCGCCGCGCCCATTACGGGCACGGTCATCAACAAGACCACCGGCAAGCCCGCGGCCGGCGACGAGGTGGTCCTCATCCAGCTGCAGCAGGGCATGCAGGAGTCCAACCGCACCACCACCGACGCCCGCGGCCACTTCTCCCTCGCCGTTCCCGATGAAGGCATGCACCTGGTCCGTGTCACACACCAGAAGGCGACGTACTTTCAGCCGGTTCAGCCCGGCACCTCGGTCGCCGAGGTCACGGTATACGACGCGGCTCCGCAGGTGTCAGGCGTGACGACCGGCGTGCAGGAACTTCACGTCGAGGCGTCCCCCAACGAGCTTCACGTGGTGGAAGTCCTTCAGGTGCTCAACACGTCCGCGCCGCCGCGCACCCAGTTCGGCCCTGATGGCTTCAACTTCTATCTGCCCAAGGGTGCCCTGATCGGGCGCACAGGGGCCATCACGCAGGGCGGCATGCCCGTGCAGACGCCCGCCGTTCCCCGTTCCGACCCCGGCCATTTCAGCTTTCTGTTTCCGCTCCGGCCGGGCGAAACGCAGTTCGGCATTGGCTACACCCTTCCCTACACCGGCAAATTCACCTTTACGCCCCACCTCACGGGGCCCGTGAAGACATTCGCCGTCCTGGTGCCGACCTCGATTACGCTTACGCCATCCGGCCATGTGGCACTGTCACTCCAGCCCGGCAAACCCGGCGTGAAGACCTACCTCGCCCAGGACGTTTCCCCCGAAAATCCGCCTGAGTTCACTGTGACCGGCACCGGTACTCTGCCGGACCAGAGCGCCGGCGGCGACACGGGCGCCAATGGCAGCGCGCCCAACGCGGCAACGGCCAACCCGGGGAGTAACTCCGACACTACCGCGCCAAACGTCAGCAACTCCGACCTTGCGGGCGGCCGTGGGCTCAATAATCCCCTCAATGAATCGGGCGACCGCGATCCCTGGGCGAAGTACAAGTGGTGGATCCTTGCCGGTCTCGCCCTCCTGCTCGCCGCCGCGGCGGGTGTTCTGCTGCGCAAACCCGCGGGAGAGCGGGCGGCTGCCATCCCAGGGGTTCCCACCCAAGACGTTTGGCCGCCACCTCCCACGGTGAGCCACTCGGCCCCTCTC
>CAXUIF010000059.1:5379-15406 GCA_964250995.1 uncultured Acidobacteriaceae bacterium | reverse complement strand
CCCCGCACCTCGTCCCACACCTTGCGCTCGCGCTCCCCCAGCGGCTTCAACTGCCCGGAACCGTCATGGATAATCCCGATGGTGGACGAAAACCCAAGCTCCAGCGCGCGCTTTGAGATGACCAACGCATCTTCAGGGTTCTGGATGCCCCCACCCACCACAGAGTTGATGTTCACATGAAAGTCCGCGTGCTCGGCCAGCATGCGCAGCTTGGCATCCAGCACCTTGAGCGACTTTTTTGAAACCTCGTCGGGCAGGATGTTGTCGATCGAGATCTGCATGTGATCGAGCCCCGCCGCGTTCAGCCGCTGGATGCGCTCCGGCATCAGCAGGTAGCCGTTCGTGATCATGCCCGCAATCGCGCCCGTGTGCCGGATGCGGCGGATGACGTCATCGAGCTCCGGATGCAGCAGCGGCTCACCGCCGGAGATCGTAATCACCGCCGTGCCGAGCCGCCCCAGATGATCGATGCGTCGCCGCATCTCCGCAATCGGCGTGGGCTTGGACACGTCATCGAACTCGTTGCAATAGGTGCAAGCCAGATTGCACCGCCGCATCGGCACAATATGCGCCATGTACGGATGCGCCGTGTCCACCAACGCGGAGCCAATGGACCGCAACTCCCGCAGCCGGCGCTCCGCCGCAAGCAGGCGGCGACGGGCTGGGAGGCGGCGTCTGGCAGGAGCGGCACCGGCGCCCAGAGTTGACGGGCTTACGGGGGAGCTCGCCCGCGTTGAACTTTCTAGATCCATTCCACAGATGATTTTACTCTGTATGTCATGCGGAATTATTCTGCTGCTATGACGCGCACCATCTCGCAAGAGGAATTTGCAAACTCGGCTCCGGCTTTGCTGCAGGTCGTCGGGCAGCAGACGATCCTCATCGAACAAGATGGCAAGACTGTGGCCGCTCTTGTTTCCGCGGAGGCATACGAGAGCACGCGGGAGGCACGAGCGGAAAAAGCGATCCGAGCGATGAATCGCCTGGGTGAGTACCTCCACACTGTCGCCACCCCTGAAGAGCTTCGGGATCTGGAGAAGGCTCTTGATCGAAAAGCTCCTGAGTAGGGCCATCCTCGACACCAACACACTGGTAAGCGCTGCAATTTACCCGTACTCGGTTCCAGGTATGGCCGTAGCGAGGGCGTTGCGTGACGGAGTGGTCCTTCGGTCGGAGGCAACATGGGCCGAACTGGAAGCGGTTATCAGCCGCGACAAATTCGAGCGCTATAAACCAGGCGCTCTTCGGCGCGAGTATATGCACGCGGTTTACAGCGTGACAGAGCCAATCGAAGTCAACAGCGTGATTCGCCTCTGTCGTCATCCAAAGGACGACAAATTTCTCGAGCTTGCGAACGACGGGGCAGCCGACTTCCTCATAACCGGCGATGCCGATCTTCTCGCGTTGCATCCCTTCCGCACCACAGCCATCCTCACGCCCGCAGCGTATCTGGCGCACTAGGCCCGTACACTTCAATGAGGAGATCCCCATGCCTCGCGACATCACCTGGACCGATACGTTAGAGATCGGCATCCTGCTGCAGGAACAACACCCCGACCTCGATCCCTACACGGTCCGCTTCACGGATCTGCACAAGTGGGTCACCGAGCTGCCGGGCTTCACCGGCGACCCCACGAAATCCAGCGAGCCGCTTCTGGAGGCTATTCAGACCGCCTGGCATGAGGAATACGAGGACGCAAAGAACGGTTAGCCTCTTCCTTTCTCTCGCGCCAAGCCTCCGCGCGCCTCTCACTTCACGCGGCTGACTGGCGCTTCCGCAGCACCTGATCCGGCAGCTTGGACCCGGTCAGCCGCAACATCCCGCCCGCAACCAGCAACCACACCAGGCTCCCCACCGCGATCACGCCGGTGTCCCCGGCATGCGAATGCGTCGGGGGCAACCGGTACACCACAAAGCCGGTGACCACCGCCGCACACAGCGCCGCGATCAACGCGCGTCCTATCTCCACACCTTCCAGGTGCAACAGGCTGACCAGCCGCTTGCGGTGCAGCAGGAACGCCAGGGCACACGTCTGCGCGGTGATGCCCAGGTCCGACGCAATCGCCAGACCCGTGAGCCCCTGCGCCCGAAACAGGCTCCCGTAAAGCGGCACCGAGAGCAGCGTAATGACCGTGCCCGTAACGGCCGGCGTCCGCGTATCGCTGGCGGCGTAAAACGCCCGCGCATAGATGCCCTGCACCGCCCAGATCGCCAGCGTGAGCGCGAAGATCGAGAACAGCAACCTCGTTTCGCGCGCGTCGGCCCGATTGAAACGCCCTCCGCGGAACAAGTCCATCAGCCACGGCGCCAGCGCAATCATCCACGCGGAAACCAGCAGCCCCACGCTGAACAGCCGCGACACCGAACGGCCGACCGATACGGAAAAGTCGTACCGCCGTCCGCTCTGAAACAGCGAAGCAAAGAAGGGCAGCGACGCCGCCCCGGCCGCGGGACCGATCACGTTAAACGGTGCATTGAAGAGATTCTTTGCCACGCTGATCAGCGTGACGCCCCCGAGCCTGGGGCTGGCGAAGCGCTTCATAAAGATGCCATCGAACATCACCAGCGAAACCCCCACCATCAGGGGCAAGCTCAAGCGCAGCCATTCCCGAAAGGCGGGATCACGGAAGTTCGCCACCGGCCGAAACCGCAGCCCCGTGCGCCACGCTCCCAGCGTGTTCAGCAGCGCAGACCCCACCAGCATGCCTACCAACACGCCCACTGCCAGCCCATACACCCCGATCTGCCGATGCAGCAGCACCGCGCCGCCGATGATGCAGCCGTTGTAGATCACGGGCATCAATGCCTGGTAGAGGAAGATCTTCCGCACCTGCAGCCGCGCGCCCATCATGCTGCCCACAAGGATGAAGAGCTGGACCGGCAGCATCACGCGCGTCAGCGAGGTGCACAGCGCATGGGTCTCGGCCGGAAACCCTTTGTTCGCGAGCGACACATACGCTGGCGCGAAGATCTCTCCCAGCAGCACCCCCGCTCCCAGCACCAGCAGCATGTTGGTCAGGATCACCGACAGCGCGCGGTCCGCACCCGCTTCATCGCCCGCCTCACGATACCGGTTCAGCATCGTGATGAGCGAGATCGACGCGGCGCCGCCGATCAGGAAGTAGTTCAACAGGTCGGGCAGCGTAAACGCAGCCTGGTAGGCGTCTTGCTGCACACCCGCGCCAAAAATTGCGTTGATGTACTTAATCCGCACCAGCGCCAGCAGCCCGGAGCAGAACGAACTCAGCATCAGCAACGCCGTCGCAGAGGCCGCCGTGTGCCCCTGCGCGCCGCGCAGGCTGCGGAGAGCCTTGCCCAACGGAATCCGGAAGCCGATGGGAGGTGACCGCTGGGACGGCTCAGCCGGCAGCGACGTTGACCTCACGGCAGACACCCGCACCTACTCCGCAGAGAACAGGTCGCCCTGGGTGCGCGAATCTGCCACGAGCCGGAGAGTTTCTATCGGCATCGCCGCGGGCTTCGGTTCCAGCACCAGCCGTGGCCGCATGGCCTGCAGCTTGGGCGCGGGCTTTGCAGGCGGCTCGAACGCACGGCTGACAGGGTGTTCCAAAATGGCCAGCAGTGCACACAGCTCATCGCGTACCGCACGCAGAGCTGCCCCGCGCCGGATCGCTTCGCTACGGTCTGCTTGGGCCGGCTGCGGGGCCACCGCTTTCAGGCTCACCGCAGGCTCCGGCACAGCGGCCGCCGGTACCGGCAGTGCGGCGTCAGTCGCCGCGGCCTCTCGCGCCTTGATTTCGTTCTTGAAGACCTGCCGCGCACCAGGGATCGTATAGCCCTGATCGTAGAGCAGCGACTTGATCCGCAGCGCCATCTCCACATCGCGCTTGCGATACAACCGCTGACCTGTGCCGCCCTTGTTGGGCCGGAACTGCGGAAACTCGGTCTCCCAGAACCGCAATACATAGGCCGGCACCTCGCACAGCCGCGCTACGTCGCCGATCCGGAAATACAGCTTATCCGGAATCTCCGGGGCAACATACTTCCGCATTGGTTGAAGGCTCATAGGATCTCCGCGCGAGCAAAACCTCACCCGTTTCCGTCCGAGTATAGGGACCGAGCCCCTCCCCGACCAGTGTCTTTGCGAAGACGGTGCCGTCCTGTGCACCATCCGGTCCGGTGGAACCAGCCTGATCAACAGCCCCTTCAACGGCTACTTGAGGTGTTCGCTTGCGGTCCTATTTCCGCGGTGCCGCGGTCCGGTGCGCGTTCGTCGGCGCCGTCCGGCTCGCGTCGGCCTCGGCCTGGTCGATCGCTGCATACATCTGATCCACATCCGAAACCTGAATCCAGCGCGTCGGGGTCACCACCACGATGGTCGGCGTGCGGCTGACGCCCGCCTTCATGCCCGCTGCCGTCGTGGCGGTTACCTCCCGATCGTATTGGCCGGTAGGATCCACCACAAAGGGCATCTGTTTGCCGTGCGCCTTCATAAAACTCTGTTCGAAGTTGTGCAGGTCGTCCGGGGAAGCCAGCCGAAACTGCGACGCGAAGACCTCGCGCCGGAACTCCTCGGCCAGTTCGGGCGATACCTTCGCCTTCAGGTAGTGCGAAAAGATAGCCGCCTCATGGCTCCAGTGATGGCTGGGGATCTGGAAGTCATACTCTTCGATCGGGATGTGGTAGTGGTTCACCGCCGCATGCACGATGGGAAACGCGTGGGCGCAGGCCGGGCACTCCAGGTCCTCGTACTCGATCACGGCCACCTTGCTGCCCGCGGGCGGCTTCAGCGACGACGTGTCCCCCTTGATGTCCACGTTGTTCGGCGGGACAGACGTTTGGGCGAAAACGGCCAAGGGGGCGAACGCAAGCAGCAGGGCGGGAGCGAACAGGCGGGACATACGCATAAGACGGCTTGGGAATCCTCAAGGCGAGCGTCGAGCGCTCTTCCACTATTGAACCACTAACGCTGCCACAATCGCTACATTGTCCCGTTTTTCCGCAGTGACGGCGGGCACCGCGATGCTATTCTGCGAGCGAAGGAAAGACGAATGTTCCCTGCCCTTCTTGCGCTTCAGGCCTTTACGCTCCTTCTTCTTGCCGCCTTGTGGCTGCGCCGTCCCAAAGCTTGGGCAGACCACGCCCCCGACCCGCGCCTGCATACGCTCCTGGCCGCGGACCTGCCCACGCAGCTGGCGCGCGCAGACGGCCGCGCCGAGGGCATCGAACGGCTCCTCCGCAGCGAGCTCGCCCAGCTGCGCCAGGATTCCGGAGAGGCGACGGCCCGTTGGCACGAGAGCTCCCACCGGGAGGCCGAGTTGCTGCGCGGTGAGCTCCTGAAGACGGTCGGCACCCTGGGCGAAACGCTGCGAGGCGGCCTGGAAGGCTCTCGCGGCGACCATGCCGCGCATGCCGAACGGCTGCGCGGCACCCTGGATGCCCAACTCGCCGCGCTCGGTCAGCGCCTCGTCGCCTTCAGCGCCGACACAGCAAAGCACCACGCCGAGGGCCGCGAGGCCCTGCACGGTCGACTTTCTGAACTGGCGAAAAACCAGGGCGAGCATCAGGAACGGCTGCGCGGCTCCGTGGAGCAGCGGCTCGACAAGCTCAACGAAGCCAACAGCGCCAAGCTCGAAGAGATGCGCGCCACGGTGGATGAAAAGCTCCACGCCACCCTGCAAACGCGGCTCACCGAAAGCTTCGGCGCCGTTACCGATCAGCTCACCAAAGTCCACACCGGCCTGGGCGAAATGACCAAACTTTCGGCCGGCGTCGACGACCTGTCCCGCATCTTCACGAACGTCAAAAGCCGCGGGGGCTTTGCCGAAGTGCAGCTCGGCATGCTGCTCGGCCAGATGCTGGCCCCCAATCAGTTCAGCCAAAACGTGAAGGTAAAGCCCAACACCGCCGAAATGGTCGAGTATGCCGTGAAGCTCCCTACGCCCAACGGCGAGGTTCTGCTGCCGATCGACGCCAAGTTCCCGCGCGAAGCGTGGGAGCGGCTGGAGACCGCCTACGCCGAGGGCACGCCCGCGGAGATCGCCGGCGCCGGCAAAGCCTTCGAGACCGCCATTCGCACCGAAGGCAAACGCATCTGCGAAAAGTACATCTCACCGCCCACAACGACCAGCTTCGCCGTCATGTTCCTGCCCACCGAAGGCCTCTACGCCGAAGTGATGCGCCGCGACGGGCTGCAATCCGATATCCAGCAGAGCTGCCGCGTCACCATCGCCGGCCCGAGCACGCTGTCCGCCCTGCTGAACAGCTTCCAAATGGGTTTCCACATGCTCGACCTCAAGCAGAAGGGCGACGAGGTCTGGAAGGTGCTGGCCAACGCCCGCAAAGAGTTCACCAACTTCGAAGTGCTGATGGGCTCCATGGAACGTCAGGTCGGCACGGTGCAAAACACCCTCGAAAAACTCAACACGCGCACCCGTGCCATCAACCGATCGCTGCGCGAGGTCAGCCTGGACGACGCTGAACCCAAACCGCTCCCGAGCAGCAACGGACGCAGCAAGGCCGGGTACGAGGGTCTCTTGCCGATGCTGGTTGCCAATGAAGACTAGGGGCTCACACAGGCCGCAGCGGCAACTTCCGAGCGCTCAGGCCGAAGCCGGCCAGTCGACCTTCCGCCCCGAATCGCGAAAAAACCGCTTGCGCCGGCACGACACACATTCCCACGGAAACAGGCCCAGCCAAGTGAACAGTGTGCGCTCGAACAGCGTGGCGCGGTTCACCCTCCGAAACAGCCCTGGGCTGCAACGGGTGCAGTACCGCCGCACGGGCTGGACCGGCAGACGGCTGCCGTCGTTTGCGGGTGTGCCCTCGTACATGCACACATGCTATCCGAAGAAGGTGCCCCTACGTCCACGTTCTTTACACCTGCCGGACGCGTCAGTATCCTTGGGCACTGAGGCCGGGTGCGCCGGACCTGATAGCGGGGCCGCACCGGTATTCAAGACATAGGAGATTCAACGCGATGGCAGCAGTGGACGAGAAGGTCAAACAAATCATTGTCGAGCAGCTACAAGTGGACGAGGCCGAAGTGACCCCGGGCGCAAGTTTCCAGGAGGATCTTGGCGCCGATTCGCTCGATGTGGTCGAGCTGGTCATGCAATTCGAAGAAGCCTTCGATATCCAGATCCCGGACGAGGACGCCGAAAAGATCAAGACCGTCAAGGATGCGACCGACTACATCGAGCAGCACCAAAAGGCCAAGTAACCCAACGGAAGCACTCGAGCAGAAGGGCAGCACGAAAGATGGAGCAGCGTCGCGTCGTCATCACAGGCTTGGGTCTGCTCTGCGGAGTCGGCAATACCGCACCTGAGGTCTGGGAAGGCCTCATGGCGGGCCGCAGCGGCGCTGCCGAGATCACTGCCTTCGACCTGGAAGGTCACTCCGTCCGCATCGCGGCCGAGGTGAAGAACTTTGATCCTCACAAATTCATCCCGGTAAAAGAGGCCCGCAAGATGGGCCGCTTCATCCATTTCGCCATGGCCGCCGCCCAGGAAGCAATGGAGCACGCCGCCTTGGAGGTCACGCCAGAAAACGCCGATAACATCGGCGTGCACATCGGCTCCGGCATCGGCGGCTTCGACATCATCGAGCGCGAACATACCGCGTTGATGAACGGCGGCCCGCGCCGTATCTCCCCCTTCTTCATTCCGGCTTCCATCATCAATCTGGCCGCAGGTCATGTCAGCATTCGCTGGGGCGCAAAGGGTCCCAACGAAGCCACTGCCACCGCCTGCACCAGCTCCGCCCACTCCATCGGCGACGCCTTTCGTATTATTCAGCGCGGGGATGCCGATGCCATGATCGCGGGCGGCGCGGAAGGCGCGATCACGCCCCTTTCCGTCGGCGGCTTCGCGGCCATGAAGGCCCTGTCCACCCGCAACGACGATCCCACGCATGCCTGCCGTCCCTGGGACCGCGACCGTGACGGCTTTCTCGTCGGCGAAGGCGCGGGCATCCTGATCCTGGAAGAGCTAGGCTTTGCCCAGGCGCGCGGCGCGCACATTCTTGCCGAGGTGATCGGCTACGGCATGAGCGGCGACGCCTTTCACATGACCGGCATGGCCCCTGAAGGCGAGGGCTGCCGCCGGGCCATGGCCAATGCCCTACGCTCTGCCGGTGTCACGCCTGACAAGATCGATTACGTCAACGCCCATGCCACCTCCACCCCGCTGGGCGACGCGCTCGAGTCGCAGGCCATGGAGAACATCTTCGGCGAACGCGCGCTCGCGGGCGAGTTGCTCGTCAGCTCCACCAAGTCCATGACCGGGCACCTGCTCGGCGGCGCCGGCGGTCTGGAAGCCGGCATCAGCGTCCTCGCCCTGCAGCATCAGGTCGCGCCGCCAACGATCAATCTCACCAACGTCGATCCAGCCTGCCGGCTGAACTACGTGCCAAACACGCCGCAACCGGCCAGGATCGACTATGTGTTGTCCAACAGCTTCGGCTTCGGCGGCACCAACGGCTCGCTCGTCTTCAAGCGCTGGGGGGCAGCGTAGCACGACGCTGGCCGCGATACCGCATCCAAACGGGTTGCGGCGTAGGCGATCTCATGGCACATCTAAAAGTCGGTAAAGAGAACAGCGCAGACATCGAGCTCTACTACGAAGACCGCGGCGACGGAAAGCCTGTGCTGTTGATCCACGGCTGGCCGCTGAATGGGGCCTCGTGGGAACGCCAGACCACCGCGCTCCTGGCCGCGGGCTACCGTGTGATCACCTACGATCGACGCGGCTTCGGCCACAGTTCCAAGCCGTATGCCGGGTATGACTACAACACGCTCGCCCGCGACACTGCCACGCTGCTGGAGTCGCTCGATCTGAACGACGTAGCGCTCTTCGGTTTCTCCATGGGCGGCGGCGAGGTGGCCCGGTACATGGGGCAACACAACGGGGGCCGCGTGACCCGGTGCGGCTTCATCAGCTCGATTGCGCCGGCGCTTCGCAAAGACGGCGCCAACCCGGACGGTGTCGACCCCGCGGTCTTCGAACAGATCAAGGGCATGATCGAGAAGGATCGGTTCGACCAGCTGCAGAACTTCGCCAAGCTGTTCTACAACCAGGGCGTGCTCTCTCATCCTGTGTCCCAGGCCAAGCTCGATGCAGACTTCATCGTTGCTTCCCAGTCCAGCTACCAGGCCATGCTGTTTTGTGTCGATGCATGGTTGGAGGACTTCCGCGACGACGTCAAGGGGATCCAGGTACCCACGCTGGTGCTGCACGGGGATGCCGACCAAATTGTTCCCCTGGCCCACAGCGGCGGCCGCCTTCCCGCGCTCATCCCGTCCGCCCGGCTCCACGTGGTCAAAGACGGCCCGCACGGCCTGATCTGGACGCATGCCGCTGAGGCCAACACCGCGCTACTCGAGTTTTTGCGCTCCTAAGAATCTGAGAATCTGAACAAAGCGCCCCGCACGAATCACCGGGGCGCTTCGTGTCTGCTTACGAGTTCACCGCCGCCATCGCGGTCCGCACCACTGTGATCAGCAGGTACCAGCCAAACACGGCGATCAAGCCCGCGCTGCGCTTGGTGCGCGCCACAATCGCCAGACCCAGGCCCATCAGCACCGCAGTCCACAGCTGAAATAGATCGATCGAGGTCAGCAGTGTCTTCAGGGCCCCAGGTGTCTCAATGTAGTAGCCAGGGTTGCTCCCCAGCATGGTTTGCGTCGTGAAGCTGTCCGGACTTCGTCCCGCAAACAACATCACGGCGGCCAGCAAAGCCGAGATCACCCCCGGCAACGCGGCGTACATGCCCACACAGAACACGCGGCCGTAAGTGGCCGAGCCCCCAAAACCAAAGTTGATCGTCGCCCAAAGGATCAGCGCGGCCAGTGCCACAATCCCCAGATTGAACAGCGGGGCCGCATAAAAGCTTCCCTGAAACGTACCGCGCATGAACTTCTGCTGCGTAGCGGCCTGCTCAGCGGGCACCGAGGCCAATCGGTCCGCGAGTTTGGGGTTTGCGTGAATCTCATTCTCCACCAGCTGCTGCCACCCAACCTTGGACTGGATCGCGCCCGTGAGCGTATACGCGCCGATCACGATCAA
>CAXUIF010000059.1:0-5279 GCA_964250995.1 uncultured Acidobacteriaceae bacterium | reverse complement strand
TGCACGGCGAAGCTTAAACCCCGCTTACCCGCGGGCGAGGTCGCCTGGCGCAGAATGCGAAACATGCTGGGCGTCTCCCCGTCGGGCTTGGGCCCCTGCATGCCCTGATCCATCGCCTTGGCCAAGCGGTGCAGCGTGTCCGGGTCGAGTGCGGCTACGATACGCCCCAGCGCAATCAGGTTGCGAATGGCATTGATCGACTCCGGCATCACCAGCGCCTCGGCCAGCTTGCCCGCGATCACATCCCGTCCGCCCATCAATCCATGCAGCAGATCCAGCAGCCCCTGGTCATGCGCCGTCTGCAGCATGTCCCACGCCACCAACAGGGCTTCAGCATGCTCGCGCGGCGCCGCCTCCACCTTGCGCATCAGCTCCAGGTGCGGGTCAGTCGGCTGCGGAGTGAACGTGATCGGATGTGCCATGGTGTGCCTTTCTGCTTGCAGCGTCTTACGCTGTACGTTGTAAGTCGTAAGTTATACGCTCGGACCGCGAGTTCCGAGATTTTGGCGCTCCGCACGTACAACGTACAACGTAGAACCGCCTCAGGACGGCTCCGTCGTCTTGATCTGCACCAGCTTGTCCCGCAGCCGCGTGCCGGGCAGCCAGTAGTCCTCGTTCGCCCACTTCTTTTCCACCTCCACCCCGTCGGTCGGCGTGCGCGAGCCGAAGCGGAAGTTGCGCCGTGGCAGCGGGCTCTGCCCCACCTCCTCCAGCACCGTCATCTTCACCGCCAACTCCTTGTAAGCCGGTGTGTGCGTCGCCCGGTCCACATGCATGCTGGTGAGCTTGTTCACCGCCTGCTCGGTCGAGATCATCGGCAGGTACATCTCCTTGCCTTGCACCCGCGTGGTCACCAGCACCGGCAGCCGCAGCTGCCCATACGTGTTCTCCAGCCGCACAAATTGCCCCGTCGCCAGCCCCCGCGCGCGCGCCAACTCCGGCGAAACCTCGAGAAAAATGTTCGGCGCGATCGCCTTGATGCCGGGCACCCGGTAGCTCATGTTGCCCTGCTCGAAGTGCTCCAACAATCGCCCGTTATTCACATGGAGATCGTAGATCTCGTTGGCTTCTTCGCTTGGCGGCACATACTCCAGGGGATAAAAGTTCGCCTTGCCATCGGGGAACGGAAACTCCTTCGTATAGAGCAGCGGCTCGTCGGTGCCGTCTTTGTGCACGGGCCACTGCAGGCTCTTGTAGCCCTCCAGCCGCTCATACGTCACGCCCGCAAACGTTGGCGTCAGCGCAGCGACTTCCTCCATCACCTGCGACGGATGCGTATAGTTCCACCCGCCCGCGCCGCCCATCGCCTTCGCGATCAACTGGATGATCTCCCAATCCGGCTTCGCATCCGCCAATGGGTCCCACACCTTGTACAGCCGCTGAATACGCCGTTCCGTGCTGACAAAGGTGCCATCCTTCTCCAGCGACGGCGCAGCCGGCAGAATCAGGTCCGCATACTTGCACGTCTCCGTAAAGAAGATGTCCTGGACGATCAGGAACTCCAGCTTCGACAGCGCCTCACCCACATCCACGGCGTTCGCATCCGAGGTGATCGTGTCCTCACCCTTGATGTACATCGCGCGCAGCTTGCCCTCATGCACGGCGGAGATCATCTCGCGATTGTCCAGGCCCTTGTTGGTGGGCAGCGTCACACCCCAGTGCGCTTCAAACTTGTTGCGCACCTCTTCGTTGTCGATCTTCTGATAGCCGGAAAACACATCCGGCATCGATCCAAAGTCGCTCGCGCCCTGCACATTGTTATGCCCGCGTAGCGGATAGGCGCCCGTGCCCGGCCGCTTGAACTGCCCCATCGTCAACAGCAGATTGCACAACGCCGTTGAGGTGTCCGAGCCGCCGCAGTGCTGCGTCACACCCATCGCCCACAGCGCACATACGCGCTCGGCTCCGGCAATCTCATCGGCCACCTGCTTCAACTGATCGACGCTCAGCCCCGTGACCGTCTCCGCATGCTCCAGCGTGTACGGCTCCAGGCTCTTGCGAAACTCCTCGAACTTGTTGACCCACACCCCGATAAACTTCTGGTCGTGCCGTCCCGTATCGATCAGGTGCTTGGTCACAGCCATGATCCACACCTCGTCCGTGGAAGGCTTCGGGTGCAGAAAGAGGTCGGCGCGCTCAGCCATCTCATGCCTGCGAAGATCCGCCACAATCAGCCGCTGCCCGCGATGCTTATGCGATCGCTTGATGCGCGTCGCCAGCACCGGATGGCTCTCGCTCGTGTTCGACCCCACGACGATCACCAGGTCCGCCATCTCGATGTCGGAGATCGACCCGGAGTCGCCGCCATAGCCCACCGTGCGGTTCAGGCCCATCGAGGCCGGCGTTTGGCAGTAGCGACTGCAGTTATCGATGTTATTCGTCCCAATTACCGCCCGCGCCAGCTTCTGCATCAGGTAGCTTTCTTCGTTCGTGCACTTCGACGAAGCGATGAACGCCAGCGCATCCGGCCCGTGCTGTGCCTTGATCGTCGTGAAGCGATCGCGCACCATCGCCAGCGCCTCGTCCCACTCGATCTCCACAAACGTCTCGCCGGCCCGCTTCATCGGCTTGCGCAACCGGTCCGCCGAGTTCGCATAATCCCATCCGAACTTGCCCTTCACGCACGTCGAAATACCATTGGCCGGCCCATGCTGCGGCTCCACCTTCAGGATGTGCCGGTCGCGCGTCCAGATGTCGAAGCTGCAGCCCACACCGCAGTAGGTGCACACCGTTTTGGTGCGCTTCACGCGCTGCTTGCGCATCTCCGCTTCCATCGTCGACAGCGCCAGAATCGCCGGGTACCCCGTGGACGGCTCAATGCCCTTCACCGCCTCGATCATGTCGTCGAGCACCTCCGGCGGCAGCCCCGTCAGGTAGCCCGTGTGCCCCACCATGCCCTTCTCCATCAACGCATTGCAGGGGCACACCGTGATGCAGTGCCCACAGCTCACACAACTCGACCCATCGATCGTCTCGCCGCCGTCCCACATCACGCGCGGCATCTCGCGCTCCCAACTGATGCTCAGCGTTTCGTTCACCTGCACGTTCTGGCAGGCCTCCACGCAGCGCCCGCACAGGATGCACTGACTCGGGTCGTAGCGATAGAACGGATTCGTGTGGTCCTGCTCGTAGCCCTTGGTGCGGAACTCGCGCGTCTGGTGTTGCACATCCAGTTCGGCGGTCGCATTGTGCACCGTGCAGTTGCCGTTGTTGTTGTCGCACACCGTGCAATACAGGTTGTGGTTCTCCAGAATGCGGTCAAACGCCTCGCGCTTGCCCACATCGGCACGCTCGCTCGCCGTCTCCACCACCTGCCCGGCCTCGACCTGCGCGCTGCACGAACGAACCAACGCCCCGTTCACTTCCACCAGGCACGTATCGCACGTGTCAATCGCGCCCATCGGCGGCAGATAGCACACCTGCGGAATGCCCGTGATGCCCTCAAGCGCAGCCTTGCGGTTGATCGCCTCAATCAGCGGCTCGCCCACCTCGGCCGCAATCTTCACGCCGTCTATGACAATCCATGTATCCGCAACAAACGCCCGCGGCGTATTCAGTAAAGGCTTGGGGTGAAACTTCGAACGGTCCATCGTAAGCACATAGATGCGGCTTCCCCGACCCAGGGCGTCGCTGCACCTTCAAGGGCAGCTCGCCTTTTCACATGCCCAAACTACGGCGCGGGGGACCCCTTGCTCGTTACGGGCAGGTTCACCCCGCTCATCTCTCCTTGCACAATCAGCGGCACCTCCCCTGGGTTGTACTGCCGCAGCACAACCTCCTTGCGATTCTGGTGAAACGGATCGTTGTTCGGTTCGCCTGTCTGGTCGAAACGAACCGTGCGCGCATCCTTGGTGGTCAGCTTGTACTCGCCCTCCGGCACAAACGGCAGCGTAAACGTCTGCGAGTCTGCATCAACCGGCACAGACACGAGCTCCTTGCCGTCATCCGCGTACACCAGCGCCACCGTGCCGGCATTCAATGCCTGGCCCGTGCGCGCGTCCACCAGCGCGCCGCTGATCGTGTGCATCTTGGACACCGACACCGTGATGTCCTGCGCGTTCAGTTGCTGCCCGTCTTCCAGCGTGACGGTCTTCGCCTGACCCTCGCGCACGGTGTCGCCCAGGTACACCGGCATGGACATCTTGGTGCTTGCCCAGGTGGATCCGTTATCGCCCAGCAGCGCTCCCTGATGCCGTTCCTCGACCTGCAGCTCCACCTTCACCCGGTATTCGCCCGCCGGCAAGCCTTCCAGCCGCCAGTGCCCGTCGCTATCCGTCGAGCCGTACGCCTCTGTGGCGCGCGGCTTGGACCACTTCCCATCCGCGCCATGCTTGTCCAACGTCACAAATGCCTGGCCGAACGGTGTCCCATCATCGAACCGGGCCGTTCCCGCGATGCTGGCGCCTCGTCTGAGCCGCAGCGTAATGTCGGCTACCGCGTTCGGCCGCACGCTCACCGCCGGCACCACCGCCGCGATGCGCCGCGCTACCTCGGCCGACGGAGTCTGCAGCTCCTCCTTCGTAAACAGCGCAAACGGCGAAAGGCAACCGGCCGAGGTCACCACCACGTAGTACACCCCCGGCCGCACACCGTCGATCCGAAATGCGCCTTCCAGGTCCGTCTGGTACACCGTGAACTGCGCAGCCCCCATCGCGCCGCCTTGGGTCTTGGGTGGGTCCTTCACGTCGAACGGCTGCAACGCCACCCGGGCCAGGCGCGCCGGCGCGTTCGACCCGGCAAGGTACACATGCCCGGTCACCGAGCCGAGGCTCACCGCCGCCACCTCAGGCTCCTGTCGCGCCGGCCGGCTTTGAGCCACACCGCATGACGCCGCGCTTGCCGCAAGCAAAACCGGCCCAAGCGCCACCGAGCAGGACCAAAACGAGCACGAAGACCAAGACCGAAACCAACGCAGGGCAGACATGTTTGGCAACAGCTTACGCCCGGCGCCCGCGCCGGCGAAGAGCATTCGCGTGGGGCCACCGCGACAAACCACCCCGGCACCGCACCCCAAGGCTCCTGCGCGAGCAGTTCAAAGGCTCAGCTTTGCCCGCTACTCTCCGCGTATCTGCGCGGCCACCCGCAACCCGCTGCGCAGCGCCGCGTGCACCGTACCCCAGTGCCCCGTCGTGTCCGTGTGCTCGCCCGCAAAGAACAGCGTGTCCGCGGCGGGTACCGTCATGGCCGCTGAAGCGTCTACCGCCCCGGCCGGCACATAGCTGTACGCGCCCCGCGCAAACGGATCGTCGCTCCAGTCGACCGTGTGGACGCTCACCAGC
>CAXUIF010000058.1:13729-15647 GCA_964250995.1 uncultured Acidobacteriaceae bacterium | reverse complement strand
GAGCGCCCGGAGATTGTGGTGCGCTTCTTCCCCCACTCCAATCCGCAACACAGGTTTTTTCGCTCACAGGCCAAGCTCCAGGCGGCGGCCGAACAAAGCGGTCTGAGCCGCGATTTCACCGCAAGCCGACGGACGCATCGCCGGCATCCAACCGGGCATACCGACTGAGTGCTGTGCGGCTTGGTCGCTAAGTGATCCGAGGGATGTTTGGTATGCAATTTCGTCAACTTGGCCGGTCCGGCCTGAAGGTACCGGAGCTTTGCTTCGGTACGGGCACGTTCGGCGGCGGCAACGAGTTCTTTCAAGCCTGGGGCAGCACGCAGGTCGAAGAGGCGCGCAGGCTCATCGACCTCTGCATGGAAGCCGGCTGCAACTTCTTCGATACGGCCGATGTTTACTCGGATGGAAAAAGCGAGCAGGTGCTCGGGGAGGGTATCCACCACCTCAAGCGTGAAGATGTGCTGCTGTCCACCAAGGCGACCTTCCGTTTTGGCAAAGGCCCGAACGATGTTGGCAGCTCGCGCTATCACCTCACGCAGGCGCTGGAGGCTTCACTGCGGCGGCTCCGCACCGATTACATCGACGTGTATCACCTGCATGCCTTCGACGCCGTGACCCCGGTGGAGGAGACGCTGAATACGCTGGACAAGTTCGTGCGCGAGGGCAAGATCCGCTACATCGCCTGCTCGAACTTTTCGGGATGGCAGCTGATGAAGTCCCTGAGCGTAAGTGAACGCTACGGCTGGGCGCGCTATGTGGGCCACCAGGTGTACTACTCGCTCATCGGCCGTGATTACGAGTGGGAGTTGATGCCGCTGGCGGTAGATCAGGGCGTCGGTGCACTGGTGTGGTCACCGCTGGGCTGGGGCCGGCTCACAGGCAAACTTCGCCGGGGTCAACCGCTTCCTGAGACCAGCCGTCTGCACAACGCCGCCGACGGTGGTCCCAAGATGCCCGACGACTACCTGTACAGGGTGATCGACGCGCTGGAGGCGCTGGCAACGGAAACCGGCAAGACGGTTCCACAGATCGCGCTGAACTGGCTGCTGCGCCGTCCCACGGTGTCCACCGTGATTATCGGCGCGCGGAACGAGGAGCAGCTGAAGGCCAATCTCGCGGCCGTCGGGTGGGAGCTTACGCCGGAACAGGTGACGCGACTGGAAAAGGCCAGCGAGGTACAGCCCGCTTACCCCTACTGGCACCAAGCGCAGTTCGGTGAGCGCAACCCCTTCCCAACCTCTGTGGCCTATTTGCCGTGAATGGTTGCTAAAAGTGCAGAGGCTCTTTTGCCTTTATTGTTGTCATTCCCGAAGGGAATCTGCGTTCCTCAACCGGAAGCTGCGGGTCTCTCCACGCCGCGCTTCCCACTCCGGCGAGCAAACCAACCGGGGCCAATCTGCTTGAAAAGGCAGAGGCAAAAATGAGGGGTGTGTTTCGTCTAGGCACTGCGGGTTGGACCGTGCCGCGCGCCCACGCCGCGGAGCTGCCCGGAGACGGTTCGCACCTGGAGCGGTACGCGCGCGCGTTCCCGTGCGTTGAGATCAATGCGACGTTCTACCGGCTACCGCGCGCAGCGACGCTGGCTCGTTGGATGGGCAGCACGCCCGACACGTTTCGCTTCGCGGTAAAGCTTTCCAAGGCCATTACGCATGAGCGCAAGCTGACGCGCTGCGGCGCCGAGCTTTCCGCCTTCTTTGCCGCACTCGGGCCGTTGCAGCCGAAGCTGGGGCCGGTGCTGGTGCAACTGCCGCCGAAGCTGGGCTTCGACGAAGGGGTCGCGCATGAGTTCTTCACAACGATGCGCGAGCTCCATGCGGGCACGGTGGTGCTGGAGCCACGCCATGGCTCCTGGTTTGCCGCAGGGGCAGACCGGCTCCTTCGCAGCTTTGAGGTCAGTCGCGCGATGGCCGACCCTCCA
>CAXUIF010000058.1:0-13629 GCA_964250995.1 uncultured Acidobacteriaceae bacterium | reverse complement strand
AGCATCAAGCCGCAGAAGATCGTGAGATAGCGAATGATGTCGATGTACGCCAGGGTGGCTGCCTGGGCGTGCATCTGGTTGTAGATGAACCCCTGCGCTTGGTGAATTGCACCGACTGACGCGCCGCCAAAGGGTCCACCCGCGGGCCCCTGGCCGTTGCCGCCCTTGAACATGCCGGAAAGGGCCTGGACCTGCTGGTTGTAAGCCGGATTGCCGGACGTCAGGTTACGCACCATAGAACTCTCGTGGGCCTGCGAGCGTCGTACAAGCAGCGTGGCCATGAACGCCGTGCCGCACGAGCCACCAATATTGCGAGCAAGGTTGGTCAGCCCAGAGACATCGTTGTTTTCGCTTTGCTTCACGCCCACATACGCCAGCGTATTGATGGGGATGAACAGGAACGCAAGTCCGGAGGCTTGGAAGACGCGCATCAAGACCAGTTCGCCGTAGCTTACTCCGAGGTTGATTTTGGCCATGTACACCAGGCTTGCGGTGAGCATGAAGAAGCCGAAGCCGAGTAGCTTGCGCGGGTCGACCTTGCCGGACAGAATGCCCACCACGGGCATCATGGCCATCATCATGAACCCAGCGGGCGAAAGCACCAGGCCGGCAAGCTCGGCCGTGTAGCCCAGCAAGGTCTGGACAAACTGCGGGATCAGGATCGTCGTGCCATAAAGCGAGAAGCCCAGCACAAACATCAGGATGAAGGAGATCGCAAACGATCTTCGAGTAAACAGCGTGAGGTTGAGCAAGGGGCGGTTGCCGTCGCGCAGTTGCTTGATCTCCCACCAGATCAACGTTACAAAGGCAACGACCATCACGACGCAGAAGAAGGCGATAAGGTGCGAGCCGAACCAGTCGTCCTCCTGGCCCTTATCGAGAATGAACTCGAGCGAGCCGAAGGTCAGGCCGACAAGGCCGAAGCCCAACAGATCCAGCTTGATGCCGCCCTTTTTTGACTGCTCAACCTCCGCTTTGACGTAGGGTGGGTCTTCCACAATCCGCGAGGTGAGGAATAAAGAGAGCAGGCAGATCGGAACATTCAGGAAGAAGATCCAGCGCCAGTCGAAGTTGTCCGTGATGTAGCCGCCCAACGTGGGGCCGATCGCGGGAGCGACGACCACGGCCAGGCCATACATGGCGAAGGCCTGCCCGCGCTTTTCAGGCGGAAACGTATCCGCGAGGATCGCCTGCTCACTCGGTGCAAGGCCGCCGCCGCCGATGCCCTGCAGAATACGAAAGAAGACCAGCAGGGGCAGGCTGGGCGCCAACCCGCACATCGCGGACGAGATGCCGAATAGCGCCACGCAGATCATGTAGAACTTCTTGCGGCCGATAAACGTGGTCATGTACGCGCCGGCGGGCAGGATCACGGCGTTGGCAACCAGATAGGCCGTGAGCACCCAAGTGGCCTCGTCCTGCGTCGCACCGAGCCCTCCCGCGATGTGCGGCAGGGCTACGTTGGCGATGGAGGAGTCGAGCACCTCCATGAACGTGGCCAGCGTAACGGTCATAGCGACGACCCAAGGATTGATCTTGGGACGCCAGGGCTGAGCCGCAGCGACGGTTTGGGTACTTTGGAGATCGGCGGTCGCTGCGGCTGCCATACGGTGTCTGCGTCTCAGATTCTAGGCAGCTCGGGGCGGATTCAGAAATACCACCTCCGTTGTTCCACGCGGCGGTCAGGCTGCGCACAGAGCCGTGACGATGGTTCCGAAAGACGACGGCTTCCAAGAGATGCTAGGCTGCTGTCTTATGTGACTGCCCTTCGGAACCGCAACGGGCACATGGCTGAACAAGGAGCACGATGAACACGAACCTCGAACACCTCATCGTGTTGCAGGCGCAGGACCTGGACCTGGCCCGGCTTCGCGCGGAGCTGGCCGAGGCCCCGCGCCGGGTGAAAGCGGCGGAATCCGTGCTGGCGATTGCCGGGAAAGCGTTGGACGCCGTACAGGCGGCGCTGGCCGAAGAAGAAAAGCTGCGCCGTGCTCAGGAGAGCGAAATCGCCTCGCAACGCACGAAGATTGATCGATTACGCCGCTCGTTGAGCGCTGCGACGAGTGCCGCGCAGGTCGCGGCCTATGAGCATGAGATCTCGTTTGCGCAAACGGCGGTGTCGCGGCTCGAAGATGAGGAGCTGGCCTCCATGGAGCGCACCGAGGCGCTTGAGGCACAGCTGAAAGAGGCAGAAACGCTGCACGGCCAACGCGTGGAGCAACTAGCGGCGGAGCGTGCCCGCGCCGCCCACATGACAGAGGCGCATGCGGCGCAGATCGCGGGGTTGGAGCAGCAACGCAAGGAGCTGCGCGCGGAGGTGGAGGAACGCTGGCTGCCGGTGTATGACCGCCTGACGAAAGCGAAGGGAACCGCCGTGGCCGAGGCCGTCGGCAACGCGACGCAGGGCAAGTGTGCCGCCTGCCAAATGACGGTGCGGCCCCAGCGATGGCAGGACCTCACTGGCCGCGAGCACGACGACGAGATCTTTGTCTGCGAAAGCTGCGGACGATTATTGTTCTGGGATCCGCGTCGTGACACGCCCAAGCCGTGGGCCGCAGGCGAGCGCCTGCGTGACGCTGCCTCCGGGAGCGCGCGATGAGCCTGACCTCCTCTCTTGGCCCGGAGCGCAAAATTATCTGCGTGGATATGGATGAAGTCATCGCGGATGCGCTCGGGGAACACCTGGTGCGCTATAACCGCGACTTCAACGAGCACCTGACGCTCGCGGATTTGCATGGCAAGTGGATCTGGGATTTGGTCCCCCCGGAACGGCAGGAACAACTGGAGCACTACATCCGCAGTGACGACTTTTTTGCCACGCTGGACGTGATGCCGCATGCGCAGCGGGTCCTGGAGCGCTTGCAGGAGCGCTACGACGTCTTTATCGCGACGGCCGCGATGGAGGTCCCCACCAGCTTCACGGCCAAGTTCGCCTGGCTGAAGCAGCACTTTCCGTTTATCCGGCCATCGCACATCGTCTTTTGCGGCGACAAACGCATCCTGCGGGGCGACTTCCTGATCGATGACAATCCGCGCCAGCTGCAGCGCTTTCGCGGCGAGGGCATCCTGTTCAGTGCGCCGGCGAACGCATATGTCACGGGCTTCCGCCGGGTCAAGAGCTGGATTGACGTCGAGGCGATGTTTCTCGGCTGAGCTCCGCTACCGGCGGCGCTTGTTGCCTCCACCGGGGGCCGTTTTGGAGCCGCGCGAAGGCACACGCGAGCCGGTGTGGTGGCCGCGCGGATGTTCCTGCAGGGTAAGGATCAGCGCTTCGCAGTTGCCGTCGCCGGTGCGCTCATAGCTGTGCGTCGCGTTGGCGTGGAAGAAGACGGCGTCGCCCCCTTCCAGATCCTCGACCTGGCCATCGTGCGTAAGCCGCAGGCAGCCCGACAGCACATACAGGAACTCCGAGCCCACGTGCGCATGGGAGCGCGGCTGCCGGCGGTCGGTGGCGGGAAGAAACTCGGCGATGTAGGGAGCCACACCGCCATCCAGCGGCACATGCCCAAGGCTCTCAAAGAAGTAGCCAGGATCTTCGACGCCCGTTTGGGGCAGCCGCTGCCGTTCGTCCGCGCGCAAAAGCCGGAAGAACTCGGGCCGTTCCGGCTCAAAGAAGTAGCTCATGTCCTTGGAAAAGACCATGGCGATCCGTGCGAGATTGCGCAGGGTGGGCACGACGCGGCCGGTCTCCAGCTGCGAAAGGAAGCTGGCGGAAAGGCCGGTGTGCCGTCCCAATTCAACCAGACCCATTCCTTTGCGCTGGCGAAGATACTTGATGCGATCGCCGATGCGCTTGCCGGCGATGAAGGCCTCCGCTGCCTCCGGATCGACGCCACCGGCTTCCGTAGTCTCGCGGTCATCGGCCTCCGCTGCCCCGGGCAGGACGCCGAGGCCCGCTTGCAGAACAGCAAGCTCTTCGGAGCTCGCTTCCGCAGATTCGTCGATTGCCACGTCTCCGGATACGCCGTTGGCTCCGTTCGCCGATGCACCGTTTCCCGAGACTCGATCTTCCGCGTCCTGCGACTTCTTGGGCACGCTTCAACCTCCAGCACAGGCCGCCTTCGCGCGAAGGCAGCTTCATATAACGAAAAGACGTTGAAGTGTGACGAAAAGATGCTTTTCCTGCGCGCCCGTCGGAACCTTGGTGCGGTCTTCGGACAAGGGCCAGGGCGCACTGGCGGGTGCTAGGCTCAACCCATGTTGTTGCCAAGGGGCCAGCGATCGTTTTGGCCGCTCTCCTTTCTGCTGACCCCCGCTCTGCTGTGGGTTGTGGGCTGCGCCAGCCCCGGGGCGCCTCGGGCACCTTCGCTGCAGCTACCCGAACCTGTGCAGGATCTCGCAGTAACACGCTCAGGGGATGCGGTGGATCTTCACTTCACGCTGCCCACGCGCACCACGGATGGTCTGCCGCTGCGAGCCGGAGCGCTCCGGGCCACCCTGTGCCGGCAAAGTGCGCCTGCATCGCCATGCGTCCCGCTGCCGGCAGCCGAGGTCGAAACGCCCATGCCTGCGGCTGCCATCCTCTCCGCAGGCGCTCCCGTGCAGTGGACGGACCCGCTGCCACCTGATCTACGTGGCGGGCCTGCCCGTGCTATGGCGTATCGCCTGAAAGTGAGTAACGAGGCTGGCCGGTCTGCAGGCTTTTCAGACCCGGCCTATGTCGCCGCGGGCGCCGCGCCTCCGCCAGTGGAAGGCTTGCGCGCCGAAGGAACCCGGCAGGGAATTCTGCTTGGGTGGCAGCCGGTACAGGCCGCAGGCGAGGTTCTGCTCCAGCGCACCGAGCTGACCGAGCGTCCACTACCGCCGCAGACACACGGAACGAGCGTCCGCTCGGGCCGCGCCGGTTCGCGGCGCCATCCGGCCTCCCGGGTCCGCCCTGGTGGAGCAAAAACGACGCGCGACGAGGGCGTTGTCTGGCTGCAGGCGGAGCCGGGCAATGCCTCTGCCGCCCGCACCGTGGATGCCACGGTGCGCGAGGGCGTGCCCTACCGCTACCTTGCCGTACGAAGAGTGGTGGCGCAGGCCGGGGGGAGGGAACTGGAACTGCGCAGCGCGCCGTCCCCACCGGTGGACATTGCCTGGCGCGACACGTATGCGCCTCCGGCGCCGACCGGGCTCACGGCGGTCGGGTTCGCGACCCCCGGGGCACAAGCTCCGGCGGGCTATGCCGTCGATCTGGTGTGGGAGCCGGTCGTCGACCCGCGCGTGACAGGGTACGTGGTGCAGCGGGTGACGCTGTCCGTGGCGGGTGAGCCGCAGGGCACGCCGGAACGACTTAGCCCCCAGCCCCTGACGGTGCCGGCGTTCCATGACGGCACGGCGCTGCGCTCGGGCAGCTACCGCTATGAGGTGACGGCCGTGGACGCGAAGGGCAATGTGAGCGCACCGGTCACCGCGACCGTCACAGCGCCGGGGCACTGATATCAAGTGCGAAGATGCACAGGTACACGACGGGCCCTCGGTCGGACGTCCCGGTCCTTCCCGCTTGTGGTGTTCGTCTTCCCGCATCAGCCGGGTGGCTTTCGCTACTGACCGCCGGAGGCCTTGCGGGCGGGTTCGAATTCATCACCGGCGTTCCACCGAACGGTTGTCGGGGCAGTGATCACCTGCCAGCCGAGGTCCATGCCGAAGCGCACCAGTTTCGCATCGCCACGGAAGTCCCACTTCGGGTCGAACTCGTCGGAAAAGTTGTGGTAGTGGCTGTCGTTGAAGTCCTTCTCCTGCGCCTCGCCCCAGGCGCGGTCGTGCCCCTCGTACAGCGTGCCCGCGTCGATGGAGAAGGCAGGGATGCCCACGCGCGACAGCGAAAAATGGTCGGATCGATAATACGAGCCGGCGCCGGGCCGCGGATCGGGAACGAGGGTCAAGTCGAAGTGCCTGGCCGTCGCTTCCACGTTGGGGTAAAAGCTGGTGCGCTGCGCGCCGTTCACGTTTACTTCCTTCTGCACACCCAGCGGCAGAAGCATGTCGTAGTTGATGTCCAGAGCGATCTGGGACGCCGGCAAGGGCGGATGCTGGCCGAGGTACTCGGAGCCGAGCAGGCCCTGTTCTTCGGCCGTGACGGCGGAAAACAGGATCGTGTGCGGCAGCGTGAGTCCGTTGTCGACCGCGGCCTTCCAGCTACGGGCCATCTCGAGCAACATGGCGACGCCTGTGCCGTTGTCGGCCGCGCCGTTGTAGATGTTGTCGCCGGTTTTGCCGGGCACGATCCCCAGGTGGTCATAGTGCGCGGTGTACAGCACAGCCTGGTCCGGCGTGTGGGCCGCCTGGCTGTTGCCGGGCAGCATGGCCACGACATTGGGGCTTTGGAACTGACGCACGGTGCTGGTGATGGTTGCTTCCAGCTTGACGGGCAGCTCCACAGCATGGAAGCCGCGCTGGCCGGCCGCCGCGAACTCCTTGTCGAGATCCATGCCGCTGGCCGCGAACATGCGCCGGGCAACCGCCAGCTGGATCCAGCTGGCCGCTTTCAGGCGCGGGTTCGTGTCATCGCGCAGAAAGGTCTTCTCCGAGGTGTTGGAGTTCTGGACCACATTCCAGCCATAGCTGGCGAGGTCGGTACGGTGAATGATCAGCGCGCCCACGGCACCCATACGCGCGGCCTGTTCGAACTTGTAGGTCCAGCGGCCGTAGTAGGTCAGGGCTTTGCCGCCGAAGAACTTTGGGTCCTCCGAGGGAGGGTCGCCGACGATGCACAGAATGACCTTGCCTTTCACGTCGACCCCGGCGTAGTCGTTCCAGCCAAACTCGGGCGCGGTGACGCCATAGCCGACGAATACGATCGGGGCGTTGAGGGTCGCAGTCGGCGTCAGTGTCTGGTTGGCAACGGTGTACTCCTCGCCGTAGGTGAGCGCCTCGGGCGCACCTTTCGCGGGCAGAAGCGTGAAGTGGGTCTGGTCTGGAAGCGCCTTCATCCCCACGAAGTTGACCTGCTGCATAAAGCCGTCGGTGCCTGCGGGCTGCAGGCCGGCGGCGGCGAACTGGTCGGCGACGTACTCCGCGGCGAGTTCGCCGCCACGCAGGCCCGGGTAGCGCCCTTCAAACAGGTCGGAGGAAAGGAAGCGGTCGGTTTCGCGGAGGCGGTCGGGGCTGACCGCGGCCTCGGCCTTCGCGAGCGCCAGCGGGAGCGCAGCGGCGGGCTGTTGCGCGCGCGGGCTCGTCAGGGTAGGGCCCAGCAGCAGCAGGGCGACGGCGCCGTGGGGGCAATGGATGCGCAAGACGAGGTACCTCCCGGAGCAACTGGATCCGTGAATGCCAGCGCTCGAGTTCTCTTTTGCAGTATAGGCAAGCGCTGGAGGTGCCCTGGAGCGAAAATGTGGCGGAGCTTGTCGACACCGCGGAAGCTGTTGCGGGGGACGCCTCCGCGGGCCGGTCATGCGCTGCACCCTGGCCGCATCTGAAGAAGCCATGTTCACCCTACGCGACAGCATCGTCATTCAGGCGCCGATCGAGCGCTGCTTTGCGCTTTCCACCAATGTGGCGATCGTGCAAAAGGAACTCGGCATGCAGCCTGTGGCGGGACGAACGACCGGCTGTGTGCGAGGTGGCGATACGGTGCGCTGGGAGGGATGGCAGCTGGGGTTTCCGAACTTCCACGTGTCGCTCATCGCCGAGTACGAGCCGCCGGTTCATTTTCAGGACCGCATGCTGGAAGGGCGGTTCAAGAGCTTTGCGCACGACCACCGCTTCCGCGAGGTGGAGGGCGGCGTGCTGCTGGAAGATGAGCTGCGGTTCACCATGCCGCTGGGCTGGCCGGGGCGGGTCGTTGGACAGGCGGTGCTGGTCCCGCACATCCGGCGGCTTCTGCGCGAGCGCTTTGCGATGTTGAAAGGGATTGCCGAAGGCGAAGCCTGGCGGGACTACGCTTGCGAGTAGTGCAAGCGGCTCCCAGCCGGAACCGAAGCAACTTCTTCGCTCAGCGAAGCGATCCCACCCTGGCCGCACGACGAAAGGCAAACCTCGGGTATACACCCTAGTCCGATGTGCGCTAGCTTGGTGGCGGGAAGCAGTGTGAACCGTTTCGGTATGCGCGCGCGGTTAGCCGCGATGATGTTTGGCCAGTACTTCATCTGGGGTGCCTGGTATGTGACCCTGAGCACCTGGCTGGAGCGAGGGCTGCATCTGTCGGGCTCGCAGATCGGGTTGGCTGCGGGATCGACAGCGGTCGGGGCCATGGTCGCTCCGTTCCTGGTGGGGCTGGTCGCGGATCGCTTCTTTGACACACGTTTTGTGCTCACGGCGCTCCATGGCAGCGGTGCCGTGCTCCTTTGGCTGGCGGCACGGCAGCATGGGTTCGCTGGTCTGTATGCGCTGTTGCTCTCGTATGCGCTGCTGTATATGCCGACGCTGGCGCTCACCAACTCGCTGGCGTTCCGGCAGCTGCGCGATCCCAAACTCGAGTTCGGACCGATCCGGGTGTTAGGCACAGCAGGTTGGATCGTTGCGGGTCTGCTGGTGGGCTCGCTCCGGCTGGAGGCTACAGCGCACCCTCTGCAGATTGCCGCGGCCATGTCGGCAGCGATGGCGGTGTACTGCGTGACGCTGCCCGCGACGCCGCCCCTGGCCCGCGATCCGACCACGGTCGACAGCGAAGGTCTGTTTTCCGCCCAGGCGTTGAGGGTGCTCCGCGAGCGGCCTGTGGCTGTCTTCGCGCTCGCCTCGTTCTTGATCTGTATTCCGCTGCAGTTCTACTACGCGTTCACCAACCTCTTTCTGAACGAATCGGGCGTTCCCAATGCCGCGGGCAAGATGACGGGCGGACAGTTTTCCGAGCTCGGTTGCATGCTGCTGCTCCCTTGGTTCTTCCGGCGGCTTGGCGTGAAGGGCATGTTGCTGGCGGGCATGGCGGCGTGGATCGTCCGGTATGGGTTGTTTGCGTTTGGGGGCGTAGGCGACCGGGTCTGGATGTTGTGGGTGGGGATTCTTCTGCACGGGATCTGTTATGACTTCTTCTTTGTTACGGGCCAAATCTACATCGATCGCAGGGCCCCTGTAGCGTTACGCGCGGCAGCCCAGGGGCTTATGACGTTCTTAACCTATGGCCTGGGGATGTTTGTCGGCTCGTGGGCGTCGGGTGCCGTGGTGGAGCACTACACGCGCTGGTCCGCGAGCGGCGCGCCAGAGCACCTTTGGCGGCCTATCTGGATGATTGCCGCCGGCGCTTCGGTGGTCGCGCTTGTACTCTTCGCCCTTTTGTTTCGGGAACGAGAAGACCCGTCTCCTGTAGGGGCTGCGCTTGAGGTAGACGCGTTGGTTGGAGAGTCGGGGTAGTAGGGCCAGCAAAGGGAGACGTGGGATGAGAATCGGGCTGTTTACTCCGGTGTTCAATGCACTGAGTTTTGACACGTTGTTACGTGAAGTGGCGCGCTACCCAGCGATTCGGAGTCTGGAGCTGGGCACGGGCGGATGGCCCGGGGCGGCGCACGTAGAGGTGGAAAGCCTGCTGGCCAGTGGGGCACGGCGGACGGAGTTCCTGGGCCGGATCGCGGATGCGGGCCTGGACCTCAGCGCACTGAGCTGCCACGGCAACCCGGTACATCCGGTAGCCGGGATCGCACAGCGCGATGACGCCCTGCTGCGCCGGACAGTGCAACTCGCGGAGGCGCTGGGAGTCGCCACCGTTGTCACCTTTTCCGGCTGTCCCGGCGGCGGCCCCGAAGACCGCACGCCGAACTGGATCACGGCCCCGTGGCCGCCGGAGTTTGCCGAAGCGCTCCGGTGGCAATGGACCGAGCAGCTGATCCCGTATTGGCGCGGGATGAACCGGGTCGCCACGGACGCCGGCGTTCGGATCGCGTTGGAGGCGCACCCTGGATTTTGCGTCTACAACGCGGAAACGCTGCTGCAGCTGCGAGCCGAAACGGGGGAGGCCATCGGAATGAACTTCGACCCCAGCCACCTTTGGTGGCAAGGGGTGGACATTCCCGCAGCGATCGCGGCGCTCTGCGGGACGATCTTTCACTTTCACGCGAAAGACGTGGCGATCCTTCCGGCCAATAAGGCGCGCAACGGCGTTTTGGACACGAAGAGTTACGCCCGAATGGCAGAGCGATCGTGGCTGTTTCGCAGTGTGGGCTGGGGCCATGGCGAGTTGGAGTGGAAGGCCATTGTGAGCGCCCTGCGGCTGGCCGGGTACGACGGGGTGCTCAGCATTGAACACGAAGATGCACTCGCTTCAGTGGACGAAGGCTTGTCCGCTGCTGTAGAGATGTTGTCGCGCGTGGTTTTGCGCGAGGCCGCGGTCGAGCCTTGGTGGAGTTGAGCGCGCATCGGGGGCTGGAACTTGGGTATGACTACGAGAACGATCAATCGCCGGCAGTTCCTTGTCGGCAGCGGGGCCTGTATGGTGTGGGCCGGGGCGATGCTGGACAGCCGTGAGGCCTTTGCCCTGCCGCTGGGGCTTCCCCTGGGCCTCCAGTTGTACTCCGTGCGGGAGATGCTGCCCAAGGATTACACGGGCACGCTGAAGCAGATTGCCGCCCTCGGGTACACGGAGGTCGAAGCCGCCGGCTTCTATGGACACTCGCCCGCAGAGGTCAAGGCGTCGATGCAGGCAGCGGGCCTCTCGCTCGTCAGTGCGCACTACGCGGCCGACGCCCTGAGCAAGAACTTTGACGAAACGGTCAGCTTCGGCAAAGCCCTGGGCCTGCAATACCTGATCTGTTCGTTTCCGGCGCTCAAGGAGCCGGCCCGCTTCAAAGGCACAAGTCACCGCGAGATGGTCGACGCGTTCACCCTGGAAGATTTCCGTTGGAATGCAGAACGCTTCAACGAGTGGGGGCGCAAGGTGAAGGCCGCCGGCATGCAGTTTGGCTACCACAACCATACGATGGAGTTCGCGCCCAAGGAGGGCGTGGTGCCCTTCGACGAGATGATCCGGCTGACCGATCCGGCGCTGGTGACGTTTGAGATGGACTGTGGCTGGGTGACCGTGGGCGGCGGTGACCCTGTGGCTTACCTCCACAAGTACCCGGACCGCATTTCGATGTTGCATGTGAAGGATTTCAAGACCACCGCGCAGCCGGGATCCACGGCCAATCCGCCGCCGGCTGCGGAGCTGGGACGTGGCACAGTGGATTTCCGAAAGATCTTCGAAGCGGCCAAGGGCGGCCGTATCCGGCATGCCTTTGTGGAGCAGGAGAGCTTCGACATGCCGCCGCTCGACGCGTTGCGGCAGGACGCGCGGTATATGGAGTCTCTGCAGGTGTAGCGGCGCTTGGCGCTTTTACGCCTGGAGGGGCAGCCGGCGAGTCTGGCTTGCAGGAAAGCGATTACACCCAGGGCTCTCGTGCGATAGGGTTAAAGAGGCCGCTGTGCGAGGGTAGCGACCGGGCAGAGAGGGCATGATGGAGGCAACAACGCGGATCGCTGTCGCGCCCGCGCGCGTAAACCTGATCGGAGAACATACCGACTACACCGGCGGCCTGGTGTTGCCGATGGCGATCCCGTTTTATACGGAAGCGCGCCTGGAACCGGCAGCGGATGGCATGTTCCGGTTCCGGAGCGAGCGCTTCGCCGGCGAGCATGCCGAGTCGCCGGAGGACCGGCGCGGGCGTGCCGGCGATTGGAGCGACTACCCCGTGGGGGTGTTGCGCGAGATGGAACGCAAGGGCCTGCAGCCCACGCCGTTCGCCCTGAGCCTTCGCGGCGACGTGCCGCTGGGCAGCGGGCTGAGCTCGTCGGCCAGCGTCGAGGTCGCGACGGCGTTCGCGCTGCTGGCGCACCTGGGCGCGGCCATGGCTCCGGAGGAGATCGCGCTGCTGTGTCAGCGGGCGGAGAACGGTTTCGTGGGGTCACCTTCGGGCATCATGGACCAATCGGTCATTGTGTTTGCGGAAGAGGGTCATGCGCTGCTGCTGAACACCCGCACGCTGGAGCATGAAGCGGTTCCGATGAACCGCGGCGCAATGGCCGAAGTCGCGGTGGTGGTGTGCAATTCGATGGTGAAGCACTCCAACATCGGCGGCGGCTATGGTGAGCGGCGGCGGCAGGTGGAAGAGGGGCAGGCCGCGGTGCTGGCCGCGCATCCGGGGCTCAAGGATCTGGGCGATGCGACGGAAGGCGATCTGAACGCGGTGCGCGACCAGGTTTCGGAGAAGGCCTACAAGCGCTGCCGGCACATCATCTCCGAGAATGCCCGTGTGCGGGAGATGCGCGAGGTGCTGCTGGCCGGCGACGCTACGCGGGCCGGCCAGCTGATGCTGGTCGCGCATGCCAGCGAGCGCGACGACTTCGAGTGCTCGGTGGAGGAGGTCGACTTTCTGGTGGACACGGCAGCCGGGCTGCCCGGGTGCTACGGCGCACGGCTGACGGGTGGCGGTTTCGGCGGCTGCACGGTGAACCTGGTGCGCAAGGACGCGGTGACGGCGTTCACCGAAAAGCTACGGGCGGCGTATCTCACGCGCTATCGCATCGAGGCGGAAGTGTTTGTGTGCGAGGCCGTGGACGGTGCGCTGCGCCGTGCGCAAAAAGCCGGAGTGGTGGAGGCCTGATGCCAGATCTGGAGCAGATCTTTCGCGAGGCGCCGCACCGGCGCTGGAACCCGCTGCGTGGGTCGTGGGTCGTCGTCTCACCGCACCGAACCCAACGGCCCTGGCAGGGGCAGACGGAGACGCCAGCCACCCCGCCGGCTCTGCAGTATGACCCGACGTGCTATCTGTGCCCGGGCAACGAGCGCGCCGGTGGCCAGCGGACCCCGCCGTACACGGGCACCTATGTCTTTGAGAACGACTTCGCGGCCCTGAAGAACGACGTGCCGGCGGCCGCCATGGACGTGCAGAACGTGGGCCTGTTGCGGGCGCACACGGAACGCGGGATCTGCCGCGTGCTCTGTTTTTCACCGCGTCACGATCTGACCCTGGCGACCATGGAGGTGCCCTCGATCGAGCGTGTGGTCGATCTTTGGGCCGAGCAGGAGACGGAGTTGGGCCTTCATGATGGTCTGCGTTACGTGCAGATCTTTGAGAATCGCGGAGCCATGATGGGGGCGAGCAATCCCCACCCGCATGGGCAGATCTGGGCCACCGAACACGTGCCGGATGAGCCGGCGCTGGAGCTCACGGCGCAGCAAAGCTACCTTCAGGCGCAGGGACGGGCGTTGCTGCCGGCGTATCTGGCAATGGAGTTGGCCGAAGGGCAGCGCGTAGTGGCAGAAAACGATCAGTGGGTGGCGCTGGTGCCGTTTTGGGCGGTGTGGCCCTTTGAACTGATGCTGTTGCCGCGCGAACAGGTGCCCACGATGGCCGCGCAGACTGCCGTGCAACGCTCCGGTCTGGCCAGGTTGCTGAGCACGGTGACGCGCGGCTACAACCGCGTGTTTGACACAGCGTTTCCGTATTCCATGGGATTCCATCCGGCGCCCGCCGATGGCGAAGCGCATCCGGAGTGGTGCTTGCACGCGCATTTTTACCCGCCGCTGCTGCGCTCGGCCACGGTGCGCAAGTTTATGGTGGGCTTCGAACTGCTGGGGTCGCCCCAGCGGGATATCACGCCGGAGTTGGCTGCGGAAACACTGCGCGACGCGGTAGCGAAGGCCGCGGGCTGAGGCCGCAGGGGCTGGGCCTGCAACTTTGAGTTACGACGGGCTAGAACCGCGCTCTTTGGCGCTGGCGGTGTGTCAGAGTGAAAGAC
>CAXUIF010000057.1:13983-15777 GCA_964250995.1 uncultured Acidobacteriaceae bacterium | reverse complement strand
GGTTCGAGCAGGGCGATCTCGCTTTCGAGCGCGCCGCAGATGCGGACGACCTCGGAGCCTTCCGCAGCGGCGCGGGCCTCCACCTTGGCGGTGTGAGCGTTGCCCGTGGCGAGGGCGGCCTCGTCGACGTTGGCGACATAGAGCAGGGGCTTCGCGGTGATGAGATGGAGGTCGCGGGCAGCGAGGCGCTCGTCTTCCGTCAGGGCCCCGTTTTGATACAGGGTGCGGGCGGGTCTGCCGGCTTCTAGGGCGGTTTTGAGCTTGGCGACCGCCGATCCTTCGGCCTTGATCTTCGCGTCGGTAGCGTTCTTCAGCAGCTTTTCGAGCCGCTGCGAGCGTTTCTCGACGGTGTCGAGATCGGCGAGGAGGAGTTCGGTGTTGATGGTGTCGATGTCGGAGAGCGGATCGACATGGCCCGCGACGTGGATGACCTCCGGATCCTCAAAGCAGCGAACGACGTGCGCGATGGCGTCGGTGGAGCGGATGTGGCCGAGGAATTGATTGCCGAGGCCTTCGCCTTTGGAGGCGCCGGCGACGAGCCCGGCGATGTCGATGAACTCCATCGTGGTCGGGACGAGGGACTTGGGCTGGATGAGGGCGGCGATCTTGGCGAGGCGCTCATCCGGAACGCTAACGATGCCGACGTTCGGGTCGATGGTGCAGAAGGGGTAGTTGGCGGCTTGGGCCTTGGAGGCGGTGAGCGCGTTGAAGATGGTGGATTTGCCTACATTGGGCAGGCCGACGATGCCGCAGTTAAGAGCCATACAACGATAAGGGTACAGGGAAGCGGACGAGCCGGACGCGCTGACCAGGGTGGGAGCTTCGCTGAGGAGGTGGCACGGTACTCTCCTGAGTCAGCAGCTGGTGTTACCAAAAAGTTGTATCGCTGTCCCAAAATAGTGCTACTGTGAGTCGACCCGCGAGATGTTGGGCCCAAGCGACGAGCGGGGTGCGTGGAACCGCCTGCCCCATCGGAAGGCAAACGATCGCGGGAGCGTACGGAGCGGCGCTGAATTGATGCCCTGCTCCGCCGCGCTTGCCTGGGCCATGCTGTGCCGTGTCCTCGCCATACCCTGCTTTTCTTGTACGACCACTTTCCAGGAGAGTCTTATGCGCCCGTCCGCCTTCCTCTGCCGCCATGCTGCCGCTGTTCTTGCCCTGGGATGCGCGCTCCCGGGTTCGCTCGCCGCCCAAACCTTCGCCGCCACCACTGGAACCGAAGGCGTGATCAATACGCCGTCGGAGCCAAGGGCCGCCAGGGTAACCGTTCCAGCCCACCACCGGAGCGCCGGCGACGCGCTGATCTATGGACGCGTGCGCGACGGCGTGTACACCGTGGACGGCATGGTGGCGAAGGTGCAGCTGAACTACGACGTAGACGGCGCCAACTTCCTGTACCTCTTCGTTCCAGGCGTAGGAACGGCCGTGCTGTCGATCGCGGCAGATCCAGACAGTGTGACGGCCGAGGCGAAGCTGCGCGAGAACGAACTGACCTTTATGGCGGGGGATCACCATTTCAAGCTGACCGGCGTGGCGCTGGTCAACGGCAAGGGCTCCGCGCCAGAGCACCTTTATGTGCGGCTGGACCGGTCGGCCTGGCGGCTCAACCGGCAGCCCATGGTGGGCTTTGGCAATGTGGCGGAGCTGCCCTATGCGTGGCCAGGCGCCCTGCCGCCCGCGTCCGTGAAGGAGACCGAAGAGAGCCGTGTGGTGCCGCCGGTGCCGGCCAGCCTGCTGCCCAGCACCTCCAGTGTTGTGCCGAGGACGGCGGCTCCGGCCGCGGTGGACCCGGCT
>CAXUIF010000057.1:8949-13883 GCA_964250995.1 uncultured Acidobacteriaceae bacterium | reverse complement strand
GTTGCACGCGTCCGCCAGATGCTGGAAGAGGTGGAGCTGGCGGACCGCGTGGGGCTCGACGTGTATGCGATCGGAGAGCACCACCGTGAGGAGTACGTGGCCTCGGCACCGGCAGTCCTGCTGGCGGCGGCGGCGGCGCGGACGGAGAAGATTCGCTTGTCCAGCGCGGTCACTGTATTGAGTTCGGAGGATCCGGTCCGGGTGTTTCAGCAGTTCGCGACGCTGGACCTGATCTCGAATGGGCGTGCGGAGATTATCGTTGGGCGAGGATCATTCACAGAGTCGTACCCGCTCTTTGGGTTCGATCTGCGGAACTACGACGCACTATTCGCCGAAAAGCTGGACCTGCTGCTTCACCTGCGCGATGAAATCAAGGTGCACTGGCAGGGAAAGCATCGCGCCTCGCTTACGGGGCAGGGGGTATGGCCCAGGCCGGTACAGCCGGTGCTGCCGATCCGGTTGGGCGTGGGCGGGACCCCAAACAGCTTTGCACGCGCGGGGACGCTGGGTTTGCCGCTGACCGTGGCCATTATCGGCGGGGAGCCGCATCGGTTCCGGCCGTTGGTGGATCTGTATCGCGAGGCGGGCCGTCGCGCGGGGCATGCGCCGGAGACGCTGGACGTGGCAGTGCACTCGGTCGGCTACGTCGCCGAGAGCGATCAGCAGGCGGGGGATGAGCTTTGGCCGGCCTACGCACATACCTTTGGGCGCATTGGGCGGGAGCGTGGATGGGCGCCCATGAGCCGGGCGGCGTTCGACGCACAGCGCGGGCCGACTGGGGCGTTTGTGGTGGGTTCACCGGACACCGTGGCGGCGAAGCTACGCCATATTGATGAGGCACTCGGTGGCGTTTCGCGGGTGAGTCTCATGATGAGCGGCGGCCCACTTCCGCACGACGGGATGTTGCGCGCCATCGAGCTGCTGGGCACCGCGGTAAAGCCGGCGTTGACGGAAACGCTCGTTGCGGCATAGAGGGGTACGAACGTAATGCGCCGGAGGTGGGATGGCGTGCTGGGAGGAGATCTGCGAAGGTTTGAGGGTTCCTCGGCACCCGCGATCACTGGGAGACTGAGGGTTCCGGTGGGTTGGGGCGGGTCCAGCGTTCTTTGAGACGTAGGAAAGGACTTTCGTAGAACCGGAAGCTGAGCCAGGCAAGCCCTAGCGTTGCCGGCAGGGCGACCAGCGCTGTTACGAAGTCTCGTTGCGTGGAGGGCGAAGCGAAGTGGGGTGGTCCGGCGTGCACGACTATATGAACGAACAGGCCGTGGAAGAGGTCGTGGAAGATATACGCGCCGTAGCTTAGGCGTCCGATCCAGCGGAGGAGCGGCAGGCTGAACAGCCGATACACCCAGCTTCCAGGCCGAAGCGCGCAGATCAGCAGGGCCGCCGCATATAGGTCGGCGAACAGCAGGCCTCCGGTGAACATCCAGTGTGGATACTGCCCGGGAGCCATGCGCCAGCCATGGACGATGAAGGTGAGATAGGCCGCGAGAAGAAGCGTGCCCAGTGCGGCGAGAATGGGGGCGGCGGTCGTCACCCGCGCCCGAGCGGGGCTGCGCCAAACGAGCGCCAGAAGGCCGCCCAGCAGGAGAGCGTCTGCCTGAGCCGGGGTGAAGCGGTACAGGAGTTCCGCGGCGATCATCCACCGGGGCGCATCGGCCTGAAGGGTAAAGCGCAGCAAGGGGCCGAGCACGACGGCGGCGGCGCAGAGGGCGATCAAGCGGCGGCGATCGCGCACGCGAAAGACGACCCACGGCCAGAGGAGATAGAACTGCTCTTCGACGCAGAGGGACCAGAGATGGCCCAGGTACAACTCCGTTCGCGGAAGGGCGACGCTGGTGAGATGGGCGTCGGCGGCGAGCTCGAGCGAAGACCGTGGCACGAGGGCCAGGGGCGACGCGAAGCGGAGGAAGTTGCCAAGATACAAGGGCCAAAAGAGCCAAAGGCGATCCCAACGCCAGTGCATCAGGGGCCAAAGCAGCAGCAGCACCGCGAAAAGGCCGTAGTACAAGGGGAAGATGCGCAACGTGCGGCGGGCGTAGAAGTTCAGCACGCGGTGGCGATCGTCGCGCGTGTCAAACAGGATACCGGTGATCAAGAAGCCGGAGAGGACAAAGAAGACGTTGACGCCGGTCCACCCCCAGGCGAGCGCGAGGTAGTGCTGGCCAAAGACCATAAGAAAGGCCACGGCGCGCAGACCATCCAGAGCAGGAAAGAAGGCACGATTCTCCGGGCGCGTCTGCGCCGTGTTGCCAGAAGGCGGAAGCTCGGTCATGGTCGGGTCAGAGGTCCAGTGTTTCGTGCTTCCGGCTTCATGGCAACACGAGCCCAGCGCGCAGACACACCGCTCCCCGAGGGGAAGGGTTCTGTCGCTCGCGAACGGCTTCGGGCGTTTTGGTGGTGACCGGGAGATCTTCGCGACAGCGGGATGGTGGAGGCGTTCGTCGCCGGGCACTGCTGGTCAAGGACTTACATCGTAGTTGCGGTGCTGGCCATGGTGGCTTTCGGTCCCCGTTTGCGCAACAAAGACGCGTGCGGATTCGTTGGGTTCCGGGCAGTTTCTTGCCGATACGTGAGGAGTTCAGCCTGGAATAGGGCCAGTGTGCGTTCTTGTTCCGTCCGGAGAGCGACAGCGAAGGGGTGGCTTTTGCCGAAATGACGGCGGGCCGCATGCGCGAGTGCGAGCGTGTCGTGCCATTGCCCCCCGACGTTCTGCAGCTTTTCAAACCGCTGGGCAGCGTTGGCGAGGGAAGGATTGGCCGCAAGCGATTCGCCGATGTACCGTGCCGCTTTGGCTGCCTTGCGCACGGCATCGAGGTCGTTCTCGCGGAGCGCGGCCAGGTCGCTGGCCTCAAGATGTCCGTCGCGGGTCAGACCACCTGCGCTTCCTGGAGGAGGGTGGCACCGGAGAGGGCGAGCGCGCGCGCGGGTTCCAGGACGGCAAGCAAGGCTTCCGCCGCGCGGGCGATCCTGGCCTGTCGGTGCTTCAACAGGTGTTGGAACTCCAGCACAGACTTTCGCGCTTACGCCGCAGGTGGCGCGCTAAGTCGAGCGCAGCTTGGCTGAGAATCGGCTGAGAAGAAGTGCGCCAGGTTCCGGATCATTGCCAGGGAATCTACGTGCGTCATCAAGGGGGCTGACCTTTTGGGCACATTTGAGGAAGAACTGGGCGGAACTGCCGGACGGTGCGCATCCGCGAAGGCCTCCAGCAGGGTCTGGCAGACATCGAGATCGCGCGTCACGCCGGCAGCCCGGCGCAGCGTTTTCAAGCTACGCCGTAGGCGGGCGGCTAGTTTGCGGTGCTCCGGCAGCTCCGGCACTGGCGCCAGCAGGAGCAGAAGAGCTTCCACACGACGCGTCGGCGTGCGGAGCCTGTGCACGGACCGGCGACCGGGCTCGGCGAGGCACACCGACAGGGCGGCTTCGAGCCCCGTGATGTGCTCCTGCAGAACCTGGACCGGGTATGCCTGGAAGGAGCCTATGGGACTTCTTGGATGCGTCCTCGGCTGCTTGGACAGGCGTCGGCGTAATCCGGTCGCGGGGTGGCAGCGGCGTTATGATTGCAGGAACTACGATGCCGTTTCGTGCTCCAGAGATGAGGGTTGCGGGGCCTGCTGCGTCCGGTTTAGCCGAGGCAGTTGCGTTGCGCCGTGCCGGTGAGCCGGATGCTGCGGCTTTGGCACTGGTGGGCGCGGCTACGTTTCTTGAAGCGTTCACCTGGATGCTGCCCGGGCCAGATATTGTCGCGCACTGTGCGAAACAGCACACCGCGGAGGCCTACCGTGCGTACATGGCGCAAGCCGAAACACGCATCACGTTGGCGGAGGTCGTCCCGGGAGGGGCACCGGTGGGCTATGCCATGCTGACGGCGCCAGAGTTACCGACCTTTGCGGTGCAACCGGGTGATATCGAGTTGAAGCGCATCTACCTGCTGTCGCGGTTTCGCTCGCCCGCAACACCGGTGATGCGTCTTTCGGGGGCCACGAGCGATGGGCGGCCTGTGGAAGGGCTGCGTGCAGGGCAGGCGCTTCTGGACGCGGCAGTGGCGGACGCACGGGAGATAGGCCGTACGCGAGTGCTGCTCGGGACGCACGCCTGGAACCTTCAAGCCATCGCGTTTTATCGGAAAAACGGCTTCGTCGAGGCGGGGACGCGGACGTTTCAGGTAGGCACGCAGGTGTGCTCCGACCTGATCTTCGCAAAGCCCTTATTGCCGTGCAGTTGACTCGGCCGACGAAGCGGCCCCGCCGGGGAACGGGCCTGAAGGCGGTAGAGCGGAGGCCCACGACAGAGCCCGGGTTTACCAACCCGAACCGGCAGGTGGTGGAGCGAGCGACGGGAGCGACCTCGTCCGTTCGGGAGGGTCAAACGGTGTACGGCCTGCACTGCCGCGACTGCGGCTTTCGCTATGGGTGCAATGGCCTGGACATCAAGGAACGACGGTGCCCCAGCTGCCAGGGCGGGGTTAGCGGCGAAGCGCTCCAGGAGCGCCAGGCCGGGCTGTTTGACTTCAGCTAGCGACTTCTTTGCTGTCGTTTCGGGACGTTTTTGCCGCAGAGTGCGCCAGGGGCAGCAAGAATCGGCGATTTGCGACGAAGTTGAGCGGAGCTGCGACGGCCGAGCTTGGTACAAACCGAAGCGGGTCACGAGGTGAGGACGCGAAGCATCGCGAGCAGGACACCCCGGCTGCTGATGGTGTCGACCTCCTTGTGGTATTCACCGGTAAACAGCTTGCGGATGAGGGCGTGGCGAATCCAGGGATCGGCGTGGAACTGGACGCGGATGAGCCGGCCGTGCCGGGTGACGACATCCACGGGCAGGGCGAGCGTGGATTCATCGGCCTGGCTGTAAAGCAGCAAGCGCGTAGGGCCGATCACACTGCTTGCCTCGCTGGGCAGAAGCAGGCGTGCGCCGCCCAGGGAGAGATCCTGGAG
>CAXUIF010000057.1:0-8939 GCA_964250995.1 uncultured Acidobacteriaceae bacterium | reverse complement strand
ACGCAAAGCAGATCGTTCGCAGGGGCCGGTTGGCCGGGGGCTGGCGCGGGGTCGTCGGAGAAGTCCCCGAGCTGTATCCGGACGTGTTCGGCGGTGGTGAAGCGCTCGTCGCGGCGACGGTGTGGGGGCTCCACGCAAACCAGGGCCGCTAATGCGAGCATGACGGCGTTCAGCAAGGACCAGATCACATTGGCGACGTAGCCCGCCGTGCCGTGCGTGCGATCGAAGCTGCCCACATGGAGGGCGACACCGGTCAGGGTGAGGGTGGCGAGCAACGCGTAAGGCCAGAGCAGGCGCCACTGGACCGTGATCCGGGAGGTAGAGAGACCCTTCGCGGTGACGCGGAAGGGTCTGCCGAAGGGGCGAACAAGGCCTGCCAGCACGGTGCGAAGGATGACAAAGGAGGTCAGCAGGTGGGCGATGTCGGTCATCAACGGGAGGACCCGGTTGCCGGCCAGGTAGTACATGAAGAGCAGATTGGCAACCATCATCGGGACGAGGTGATTGAGCAGATCCATCCCCGTGGCATGGAGGACGGCGGTGCCTGTAAGCCAGTAAAGGATCGGAGCAACGACGACCATGATCTTGAAGGCGGCGCCGGAGAGCCAGTAGAGGACAGTGTCGAAGTGGCCGAGGCGATTGACCCACGAGATGCGGGCGGGGCCAGCGAAGGACCAACGGGTGTAAAGCTGCTGGATAGCGCCGAGGCACCAGCGCGAGCGCTGGGAGATGAACTCGCCGAGGGACTCGGGCGCGAGGCCCAGGGACAAGCGTTCGTTGAGGAAGACGGTGCGGTAGCCGTGTTCCTGGAAGCGAAAGGTGGTGAGCATGTCTTCGGTGACGGTTTCAGTGGCCATGCCGCCGGCTTTGACGAAAGCTTCGGTGCGGAAGACGGCGGAGGTGCCGCAGCAGAAGGCGGCGCCCCAGGCGTCGCGCGAGGGCATGAGGCAGTTGAAGAAAAAGCGCTGCTCGTCCGGCCACACGCCGGAGCAGAGCAGGTGGCTTTGAATCGGATCGTGGTTAAAGAAGTGCTGTGGCGTTTGAACGATCCCGACGTGCGGATCGTGAAAGAGACCGAGGGTGCGGGTAAGGATGGTGCGACGCGGGACGAAGTCGGCGTCCAGGATGAGGAAGAAGGCGGGTGGGCGATCCGTGGCGAGGGCGTGCTGCAGGCCATGGTTCACGTTGCCGGCCTTGGCGTGTTTGCCTTTCGTCCGCGAAACGTACTGAACGCCGAGTGAAGCGGCGAACTCGCGCAGCCACGGGCGGTTGCCGTCATCCAGCACCCAAACGCGGAGGTCGGGATGGTCGAGGGCGAGGGCGCCCACGAGGGTGCGTTCGAGGATGTCTTTGGACTCGTTGTAGGTGGCGATAAAGACGTCGACGGGTTGGTCGTGAGCGGCGGAGTGACGGTGCGCGGTGGCCTCTTCCGAGCGGTCGAGGGTGCGGGACATGAAGAAGTAGATAAAGAGCGCGCCGGTCTGGTGGGTGCACTCGACAAGAACGAAGAGCCAGGCCCAGCCGGTTTGGAAGAGGTTCTGGTGGTCGGGCATGCTGGCCAAGCGCCACACGATGTAGCGAGCCGTAAGCGCGGCGCAGAGGATGGAGGCGAAGCTGCGCACGGCGGGGCGCTGGAGGTCGAACGCTTCGAAGAAGGCGACCAGAAAGCCGATGGACGCGAGGACCACGGCCCAGTCTGAAAGTTGGCTCATCGGCGAAGTCCTTGAAAAAGGGAAAGGTAGAGACGGTCAGGGTCGATACGGCAGGAGAGTGTTAGTGACGGGAGAGCCAACGGGACCAAAGGTTGGTGGCGGCGCGTGGGATGCGCACCTGCGCGGTGCGTCCTACCTGGCAGGGCTCGGCTTTGCGGCTGTCTGCTGTGGAACGATCCAGGCGAATGAAGACGGTAGCCAAACGATTGCCGGGCGGAAGGATGGGGGTAGCCGCGAGTTTGGCGTCGGTCTCGTGGATGGAGTCCGCCCAGGCCGTAGTGACGACGCCGGTACGTTCGGTGGATTCGCCGGTGAACTTTACGGTGGCCGGGCTGTTGGGGGTGAGGCTGTTGAGGCTGCTTTGCGGGATTGCGGCAACAACAAATTGCCGATCGCAATCGACGACGGTAAAGACCAGGGCTCCGGCCGCGACGTGCTCGCCGTTGGCGGCACCGAGCTTCCAGACAGTGCCGCTGGAGGGGGCCAGGACTGGGGAGCTGGCGAGCTGCCCGTCACGCGCGGAGGCTGTGTCGATGGCCTGCTTGGCCTGGCGGGCCTGGGCGAGCGCGCTGGCTAGCGAGCCGCTGTTCGCGGCGAGGCGCATGGCCAGTTCGTCGGCGCGCTGCATGGAGTAGGTGACGTCGTTATTGCCGCCGGCTTCGGCGAGGACGCCGTGGTGGGCCGCGTCGAACGCGGATTGAGCGGCCTGCAAAGCAGCCAGGCCGGCCGCGACCTCTTCGGCGAGGACGCGGTCGGTGGCGGCGAGCTTCTCCAAGGCAGATCGGGGGATCAGGCCCCCGGCGAAGAGCTCCTGCCCGCGACGGAGCTCGGTTTCGGCCTCGGCGAAGGCGGCTTTCCGGGCCGACAGTGTGTGGGTGGCCTGCTCGACCTCGTGTTCCAGCCGCGCGGAGACGGCGGCGGTGTGTTGGGCGGAGCGCAGGAACAGCGCGCGCCGTTGGGCGGACAAGGCCTCGTTTTCTGCGACCAGGGCGTCGGCGATGGACTGGGCGCTTTGCTGGTTCAGGCGCAGGGTGTCCAGGTGTTCGTGATCGACCAGGGGATTGCTGATCAGGCCGACAGTTTGGCCCGTCTGGATGCTTTGGCCGAGGTTTTGGGGCAGACCGGTGACCGTGCCTTCCACTGGGGTGCGAACGTCGAGGCTGGAGGCGGAGACCACGGCGTCGGACGTGGTGATGTAGGCGCCTTCGTTGAAGGCTGCCACAGTGCCAAGCAGGCCAACGAGGGTGGCCAGAGTGATCTTGAGCATGCGGGCGTAGGACGCAAAGCCGCGATGCGCTTGGGTGGCCGCGATAGGTAAGGTTTCCGGCAAGATTGCGGTGGTTTCGGACATGGAAGATTGCACCTGTGGGACTTATCGGCAGTCCTGGCGAAAGCTTTAGGGAGGACCGGAGGTATCTTTCTGGCGAAACGCAAGCCGGCGGCGGCTCCACAGCTTGCAGAAGAAGGTCGGTTCGGGGCTGAAGGCCTTACCCAGGGGCGGAAGCCGACGGGCAAACGAAGCATTGCAGCCCGGCGGAAGCCCAGCCGTGACGAGACCAGGCCTTCCCGCGAGCGACCGGCGGGGCCCCTGGTCTGGAGGGGAAACGGCACAGAATCCCGCATCCTTTGGGGAAGTAGCCACGTCTAACCGTGTGGTAGACTTTGTAGCGCTGGAGATTTGCGCCATTGAGTGCCGAAGCTCTTCGAGCCGAGGGCGGATTTTGGATCCGATCCTGTGGGCTTTATGAGGCTTCCGCCTGCGCCCGCGGCCCTGACCGCACCTCATCCTCAGCGCGCCCGCGACAACCCAGGGGAGAGCTGCGCCCGACCGCTACCAGCGCCAGCCTCTATCACACCTATTTCCCGCGCCTATGCGATCGGGAACGCCAGTGAGGAGCACGAGCAACGTGGCTGAAGAGATCGATAAGTACGAAGAAGATGTAGACCGGCTGATCGAAACGGGCAAGGAAAAAGGATATCTGACGTACGGGGAGGTCAATGACCTGCTGCCCGGGGATATCACTTCGCCTGACGATCTGGATGACCTGCTCACGACCATCAACACCCAGGGCATCGATGTGCTTTCGGGCGAGGGCCGGCGCGGGCGTGGACGCGGCGGCGAAGACCGCGAGGAGGGCGAAGAGAGCGAAGGCAGCATGGGGGAAGACTCCGATGTCGAGCTGGACCTTTCGCCTGGGACGCTTGAAAAGACCAACGACCCGGTGCGCATGTACCTGCGCGAGATGGGCACGGTGCCGCTGCTGACCCGCGAGGGCGAAGTGGAGATCGCCAAACGCATTGAGCGGGGGCAGTTGCGCGTGATGAAGGCGATTTCGCGATCGCCCATCGTGATTCGCGAGATCGCCGCTCTCGGCGAGGACCTGAAGCGCGGCGTACGCAACATCAAGGAGGTCGTCACCTTCGATGAGGAGGAACTGACCGAAGAGATCGTGCAGGCGCGTGTAAAGAAGACGGTCAAGCGCATCGATGAGCTCGCAAAGCACCAGGCCAAGGCTGCGGAGTTTCAGGCCAAGATCGAAGACCCACAGGGCAAGGACGCCAAAGCAAAGTCGAAGGAAGAGCGTCGCTGCCGCTGGCTGATCGGGCGCGAGCAGGTGTACGTGACGCGCATTGTGCGCGAGCTGAAGTACACCAACGCCGAGAAGAAGCGACTGCTCGACAAGGTGAACAAGACAGTGGACTCCATGCGGACGCTGGAGCGCCAGATCCGTTCGTTGGAGCACAAGTTCGAGTCGTCGCGGTCAGAGGAGTTGCGCAAGGAGTACCGGCGGCAGCAGAAGAACTGCCGCGCGGATTTGGATCGGTTGGAACACGAGATCGGCATCCCCATGGAGAGCCTCAAGCGCACGCAGCGCGAGATGGTGCAGGGCGACATGGATGCCGAGCGGGCCAAGCGCGAGCTGATTGAGGCCAACCTGCGATTGGTGGTGTCGATCGCCAAAAAATACACAAACCGTGGCCTGCAGTTTCTGGACCTAATTCAGGAGGGCAACATCGGCCTGATGAAGGCCGTGGACAAGTTCGAGTACCGGCGTGGGTATAAGTTCTCGACCTATGCGACGTGGTGGATCCGGCAGGCGATCACGCGGGCCATCGCCGATCAGGCACGGACGATCCGTATTCCGGTGCACATGATCGAGACGATCAACAAGCTGATCCGGACTAGTCGTCAGCTGGTGCAGGAGTTGGGCCGTGAGGCCTCGTCGGAAGAGATCGCGCGGCGCATGGATATTCCGGTGGCGAAGGTCCGCAAGGTCCTGAAGATCGCACAAGAGCCGATCTCGCTGGAGACACCGATCGGCGAAGAGGAAGACTCGCACCTGGGAGACTTCATCGAGGACCGCATGGCGGTTTCGCCGTCCGATGCGGTGATTTCGGTAAACCTGAAGGAGTACACCTCGCAGGTGCTGCGTACGCTGACGCCGCGAGAGGAGCGCGTCATCAAGATGCGGTTTGGTCTGGAAGATGGCTCCGAGCACACGCTGGAGGAGGTCGGCCAGAGCTTCCAGGTGACACGTGAACGTATTCGGCAGATTGAAGCGAAGGCCTTGCGCAAATTGCGGCACCCGAGCCGGAGCCGCAAGCTGAAGGCGTTTGTGGATGGCGTGAAGGAGCTGTAAGGATTGCAGCAAGGTTGAGGAGGGCGGGTCTGGCGACCTGCCCTCCTCTTTGTGTTTGGTGCGAGCTGGTTGCTGGACCTTGTTCGTCCGTTTGTAACCGAGTTTTCACTTTCAATTCAACAAGTGGCGAATCCTTGCGTGCCAGTGCGTGAGAGAGTGGCCTCACGGGTAGTTCGTCAAGAACTCTCGTGCCTGCGCCAGCAGTCTGTAAACCTTTTCTGGATGGCCGTAACATGCTGTTCCCCCCGCAAGCGAACCGTTGTCGCTTATGCGCCTTTGCGCGCCTTTTTCACCTCGGAGATCTTCAATGACAGCGTTCACGCCAAAATCCTTCCACTTCGTGTTGTTTGCGGTGGCAAGCCTGTGTGTTCTTCCCTGCGGGCAGGCGCAAAATGGACTGAACACGGGCGAGCCGCAAGTTCTGAGCACGGGACAGACGATTACACCGTTGGCGCCCCTGGGTGCGAGTTTTCAGCCGTTGAATCCTGGGCTGGCGGACAATCCGAGCTACACCGTGGGTCAGGCAGTAACGACGACCATCAGCCCTGACGGCAAGACGCTGCTTGTGCTCACCAGCGGGTACAACTCGTGGAACTACACTACGGGGGCCCAGGCGGGGACGACCAATCCCGCGGACTCCACCGAGTGGGTATTTGTATTCGACATCTCGGTCTCGGACAAGCCGGTGCAGAAGCAGGCGATCTCGGTGCCGAACACGTATAACGGCATTGCCTGGAGTCCGCTTGGGACGGAGTTCTTCGTTTCGGGCGGCAATAACGATAACGTTCACATCTACTCTCAGGCGAGCGGTGCGGGAACGAATAACGGGTGGGTGGAGGAGAAGAACTCGCCTGTGGCGCTGGCGCACGCTCCGGCACCGCCGCTGCATTCCGGCGGGTTAGGGCTGGTGACACAGCCCGAGGCAGCGGGGCTGGCAGTGTCGTCTGACGGCAGGTCGGTGATCGTCGCAAACTACGAAAACGACTCCCTCACGGAGTTGGTCAAGACTCCGGACGTGGGGTGGATCCGGTACCTGGACTATGACCTGCGACCGGGCAAGGAGAGCACCAGCTTTACGGGGATCCCCGGCGGCGAATACCCGTTCTGGGTGCAGGGCAAGGGGACCAGCACGGCCTACATCTCGAGCGTGCGAGACCGGCAGATTCTGGTGGTGACCGGGCAGGGAGTCGCGGCGCGAATCGCCCTTCCGGGACAGCCCAACAGGACGCTGATGAACAAGGCGCAGAGCCTGTTATATGTAGCGCAGGACAATGCGCCGGGCATTGCGGTGATCGACACGAACAACAACGTTGTGATCGATGAAATTCAGCCGCCGGCCATCGTCTCCACCAAGGGCGGCCCGAATAACTTCTTGGGGGCCAATCCGAATAGCCTGGCGCTTTCGCCCGACGAGAAGACGTTATATGTGACCGAGGGCGGGCTGAACGCGGTGGCTGTGTACCACCTGGGCGCGCCGGGTGCGAGCACCTTTGCGGGCTTCATTCCGACCGGGTTTTATCCCAACTCGGTGAGCGTCAGCAACGATGGCAAGATGCTGTACATCGTCAACGGCAAGAGCGCGACGGGGCCCAATCCGCAGTTCTGCGACGATTCGCAATCCAGCCGCTGCGATGCGTCCAACACCTACATCTGGCAGATCACCAAAGCCGGTTTTCAAACCGTGCCTGTGCCCGCCGCAACGGAACTGGCTAACCTGACACGACGGGTCATCGCGAACGATCACATCGGGCAGTTACGGACAGCGCACCAACAGGAAGTGATGAGCTTCTTGCATAGCAAATTCAGCATGTGATCTACATCATTAAAGAGAACCGCACCTACGATCAGGTGCTGGGCGATCTTGAAGTGGGCAACGGCGATCCGACGATCACGCAGTTCCCTGAAGTGAACACGCCGAACTTCCACGCGCTGGCGAGGAACTTCGTCGACTTTGACAACTTCTTCGATGTTTCGGATGTGAGCGGGGACGGGTGGCCGTGGTCCACCTCGGCACGCACCACGGATGTGATTGAAAAAGAGATCCCGGTGAACTACGCAGGACGCGGGCTGAACAACGACTCGGAAGGGACGAACCGCAACCTGAATGTGGGCATCCCCAGCATAGAGGCGCGGTATGCGGCCGATCCGCTGACCGGAACGGATCCCGATTTGCTGCCGGGCAATGCAAACGTTGCGGCGCCGGATGGCGAAGATGGCGAACAAGGGCAGGGTTACCTGTGGAACGGCGCGCTGAAGGCCGGTCTGACGGTGCGCAACTACGGCTTCTTTCTGGATCTGGCGCGGTACAACCTCGCGGCCGTTCCGGCACTCCGCATTCCGGAAGACCCCAACCCCTATGCAGATCACCTGCAGGTCGCGTTTCCGACGAACACAGTGCTGAGCCAGTACACCGATCCGTACTTCCGCGGCTTCGACAACAGCTTTCCCGACTATTTCCGCTTTACGGAGTGGCAGCGGGAGTTCAGCGGTTATGTGGCGAGCGGAAAGCTGCCGAACCTTTCTTTTGTGCGGCTGATGCATGATCATTTCGGCAACTTCGGCACGGCCATCAATGGGGTGAATACGCCGGAGCTGCAGATTGCGGACAACGATTTTGCGGTGGCCTCGGTGATTCAGGCGGTGGCGAACAGCCCGTTCAAAAGCAACACGCTGATCTTCGTGATTGAGGACGACGCGCAGGACGGTGGCGACCACGTGGATGCGCACCGCAGCACGGCCTTCATCGTGGGGCCGTATGTGAAGCAGCACTTTGTAGACGGTATACGCTACAACACGGTGAACTTTTTGGCGACGATAGAGGGGGTTCTCGGCATTGCACCACTGAACCTCAACGACGCGAATGCAGCGCCGATGGCCAATGCGTTCAATATCACTGGAGGCGCAAGTTGGACGTTTCAAGCGGTGCCGTCAGCGTACCTAGCGCGCACGACGTTGCCGATCCCTGGTTTCGTTGCGCAAACAGCGGCGTTGTCGCCGCGGCACGGTGCAGACTGGTGGACGGCGCACACCAAGGGCATGGACTTCTCTGTCGAGGATCACCTGGACAGCGCGAAGTTTAACCGCGTGGTGTGGCAGGGCGTGATGGGCGGGAGCAAGGCCTACCCGTGGTACCGCACGGGTGAGGACCTGAGCCACAACCGGTTCGAACTGCTGGCGAAGTACCATGCGGGCACGCTGCCTGTGACCAGGCCTACCGCAGCGCAGCGAGCCGGGGCGGCGTTGGAGACGGCGTCGCGGGCCAAGCGGCGGGACCGGGATGATGACGATCGATAGAGCGGTTCGAGCTGCCGAATTCGGTGTAACGCACGCATGAGACCCGCCTTTGCAGCGGGTCTCATGTTGTTTTGCGACAAGTGGGAAAGCTGAACGCAACAGGTGGGAAAGCTGAACGCAAGGGCTGCTCCGCTGGTCGCCGGGTACACTGGTCAGGTCAAACAATGGGAGTCAGGCGTGGAAGGCTTACCTAAGCGCATTTCTGCACGCAATCACTTGCGCGGCACGGTGGAAGAGATTGTGCTGGGCACGGTGACGGCGAAGGTAAGCGTGCGCGTGGGCGAGAACCTGA
>CAXUIF010000056.1:4495-15906 GCA_964250995.1 uncultured Acidobacteriaceae bacterium | reverse complement strand
GCGGGCGCGAAGTTCATCGAGGTCGCCCAGTTGGCGCATGCCTGCTGCGAGAAGGACTTCGCCGATCACCGCGAAGGCAGCAACGAAACCAATCGCCAGCCAGGAATGGAGCGCAGCCGTCCCTATCGTCATGGTGTCGCTCCAGCGTCCATCTGCTCGAGCGTCGCGCTTTCCGTACGCGCGGGGCCGCCCGCAACGAAGCCGACCGCGCACATGATCAGCGCTATGCCCAGACAGCGGCTGAGCGACAGGTGCTCATGGAGCAGAAAGTGGCCGAGCAGAGCGACGACGACGTAGCTGCCTGCGGTTGCCGGCGTGACGAAGGTCAGATCGGCCCAGCTGAGCGCGGCGGTGTAGCTGGCGAAGAAGCCGATCAGGAGGACGATGCCGGCGTCCACAAAGGGATTGAACAGGGCATGCCAAAGCAGCCCGAGGTGATGCACATCCACCTGCCCCACCTGGCGCATGCCGCGCGCGAGCAGCGAGTCGCCTATCGGCGCACTGAGCATGACGGCGATGAGCCAGAGGTATTGCTGGGGCTTGAGGGAGTGTTTAGCCAAGGGCTTCCAGGGGACGGCTGCGCGCTAAGGGCGCAGTGGACAGAATACAAGGGCTTCTTCGCTTCACTGGAGGATGAGAGAGGGAGGGGAGCGGAAAAGGGAACGGCCAGCAAAGGCTGGCCGTTGTCCCGAAAGGTGATAGCTGGTTGTGAGGCGCTGATCCCTGCGTGGGACGACAACAAAAGGAAGCGAAACCTTTACGCGTTCATGCTGACGCTTTCCTGCTGACGCAGGGCGGTGGCTTCCTTTGCCTTGCGTACCATTTCATTGCGTTCCTTGCGGATCTTCATGAAGCTCTTCGCTTCCACATAGAGGCGCGGCACATCGCGGTTGACGATTGCCTTCCAGACCACGCGCGCGGCGGCTTTGGGGCGGAAGTAGTATTCGTCATAGAACTTGTGCAGCATCTCCATCACGTACTCGGTCGGCAGCCCCGGGTACTCGATATGCGCCATCTGGTGACCGCCGGCATCGTTCATGACGTTTGCATTCGTGATGTAGCCGTTCTTGGCGGCGAAGTCGTAGAACTCCGTGCCGGGGTAGGCATGCGCGATCGAGACCTGCACGGTCTCGCAGTCGAGACTCTTGGCGAAGTTGATGGTGTTGCGGATGGACTCTTTGGTCTCGCCGGGCAGGCCCAGGATGAAGTCGGCGTGGATGACCAGGCCAAGGTCGTGGCAGTCCTTGACGAAGTCCCGCGCGCGCTCGATGGTGGCGCCTTTTTTGATATTTTTGAGGATCTGCGGATCGCCGGACTCGAAGCCGACAATGAGCAGGCGGCAGCCCGCGTCCTTCATGGCCTTGAGGGTTTCGCGGTCGGTGGTAACCCGCGAGGTGCAGGACCAGGTGAGCCCGAGTGGCTTGAGCTTGGCGCAGAGCTCGACGGTGCGGACCTTTTGGATGTTGAAGGTGTCGTCGTCGAAGAAGAACTCTTTCACGTGCGGGAAGTTCTCCTTGGCCCACTTCATCTCTGCGGCCACGTCATCAGTGGAGCGCTTGCGCCAGGCATGCCCGGAAAGCGTCTGCGGCCAGAGGCAAAAGGTGCACTGCGCCGGGCAGCCGCGGGTGGAGTAGAGCGAGATGAACGGATGAAGCAGGAACGGGACGTTGTACTTGGTAACGTCCATATCGCGCTTGTAGATTTTGGTCGCCCACGGCATGGCGTCCAGGTCCTCGATCTGCGGGCGGTCGTTGGTGTGCTGGACAATGCCGGTGATCGGGTCCTTGTAGCTGATGCCGAGGATTTCGGGAAGCGGCTTGCCGTTAGCGAACTCAACGACGGAAAAGTCGAACTCGCGGCGGCACACAAAGTCGATGGCTTCGCACTCATTGAGCGCGCGATCGGGGTCCGTCGTGACGGGCGGCCCGACAAAGGCGATCTTGATGGAGGGGTTCGCGGCCTTGATGGCGCGGGCGAGCCCATGATCGCCGGCCCAGCCGACGGTCGAAGTGAAGAGCACGAGGAACTCGTAGCTCTTGGAGGTTTCAATCACTTCGTCCGCAGAGATGTGATGGGGGGGCGCGTCCAGCAGCTTCGAGCCCTCGAGCATGCCGGCGGGATAGGTGAGCCACACCGGGTACCAGTAGGACTCGATCTCGCGGGTAGCCGGCCAGCGCGAACTCGCGCCACCGTCGAAGTTTTCAAAAGAGGGCGGATTCAGAAGCAGGGTTTTTAGCGGCATATCTCTCCTAAGTTTACCATCCAGTCACCCCTTGAGCCGTACATCAGAGCGTCAGGAGGCATCTGGCACGTCACGGGTGTGGGACGCTGGACGGCGTGGAAGGTGGGCTGGTTGGGGGTTCCGGCGTGGTGACTGGCGAGGAGGGTAGTGAGGTCGGCGCCGTACCCGTGGTCGGTACGGCAGAGGGCAGGGTCCCGGCCGGAGTGGCACCGGGTGTTGTGCCAACAGTGGCCGGAAGGGGCAGCATGGAGGCGGGTGCCGCGTCTGTGCCGGAGGACGTCGCAGCCGGCACGGCCGCCGCAAGCCAGTTCGACAGCGAGCCTTCCTGACGCATCAGCATGACCTCGGCCTGCTTGAGTTGCAAGTCGGCGGTGAGCATGTCGTACGTGCGCAGGCGTTCCTGCAGCCGGGCATTCTGCTCGTCCTTGGGCGTGAGTTGCTCCCCGGGCATCGCGCCTGTGCTGGCCTGCAGACGAACCAGTACGGCATCGAGTTGATCTTGCGCGAGTTCCCGGTCCAGCTCCGCCAGCTCCCTACGAGCGGCCAGTTCGGCAGCGCTGTGTTTCAGCTTGCTGCGAGCTTCGGCAAACTGCATCTGTTGCGATTGCGCCTCATACAGGCTGCGCGCGGCGTCCGCGGCACTTTCACGAGCCTTGGCGCGATGCACCATGTCGAGAATAGGCACCGTGACTTCCACGCCGAAGTTGAGGGAGTTCAGGCTGTTTTCGGGGGAGGCGAAGCCCGGGTAGTACTCCGAATAGGTGGTGAACGCTGTGGAGATGCGGCTGTAGTTGGCTGAAAAAGCAATCTGCGGGCGAAGCAGATAGCGCTTGTCGCCGTGGGCCGTGTATTGCTTGGCGCGTGCCGCAGCAAACGCCGCCGAGATGCCCACCAGGCGGCGCGGATCGATCGGCGCATCGAGGGTAGACGGCGCCGGCGCCTTCATGACCGGGATCGAGGTGCGCTCCGTGGTCAGGCCACGGGCGGCCAAACCGGTGAGCCGGGCCAGATGCTCGGATTGCGTGATAATCTCATCCTCCACCAGCAGCTGCTGCAGGCGAAGCTGCGCCTCTGTGTGCCGCGCCTTGGTGAACTCCATGTGGGAGTCGACGCCGGCGGCAAAGCGATCCGCAGCCACCGTGACAAGCCGGTGGGCAAACTGCAAAGCCTGCGTCTGAACGGCGCGTCGCTCTACCGCATTGTCCAGCGCCACATAGCTGCTCGTGGTGTCTTCGACGACGTCGCTGCGGGAGACGTCGCGAGCTAACCGGGCGGATTCGACCCCGGCGCGGGCAGCGCGCACGTAGTCCGCCTGCGAAGAGTTGAAGACAAGCGATTGGGCCGAGATGCTGAACACAACCGGGGGCGCCAGCGGCGCGCCGGTAGATTTGCCGACGCCTGCCGTTGCCGCGATCGCGGGCACGAAGGTCTCCTTGCTTTCGGCGAGCACGGCTTGCGCGCGGTCCAGGTCGGCTTGTGCGACCTTCACCTTGGGGCTGTTGACGAGGGCCAGGTTGATGGCCGTCGAGAGCGAAATCTGTGCTCTGCCCGGGAGGGGCAGGACCATGCAGCCGAAGGCGAAAGCGCCAGAAAGCGATAACAGGCGGCCACATCGCGAGAGACAACAAGAAAGCATCAGAGGGAACCTAACCCCTTCTGCGCGGGCGCGTAGTCGGCGGCGAGGGCAAGCGCCGTTTGGAACTCGTGACGTGCGTCGGCGCGGTGGCCCTGGCTGGCCAGCATCTGGCCGAGCAAGGTGTGCACCCGAAAGGCAGGAGCCTGATCGCTTTTCTGGCCACGATCGAGGTAACCCCGCAGCACCTGCATGGCAGGGGCAGTCTGGTGTACGTCGTTGAGCGAACTGGCGGCGTCCACGACGTTTGCGTCGAAGGCGTGGTCGAGCGCAACAGCCCGGCGAGCCGCCGCGATGGCCTTCTCGGGGATGTGTTGGCGAACGTAGAAGCAGCCAAGGTCAACATAGGTGCCGGGTGTCTGCGCGACCTCCGTGGCCTGCACGAACTCCTGCTCGGCCCCGGGGAGGTCTTCGCGCTTTTCGGCGATCAGGGCGCGCAGGCGATGGGCGATCTCGGGCAAGGTGGATTGCACCTGCTGGGCGAGGGCTGTGGCCTTGCCCACGCCACCACCCACGACAAAGGGGGCCTCGATGTAGAACTCGCCAAGATCGTTGGCGGCGGCCGGATTCCGTGGGTTCAGGGTATAGGCCGTTTGGAAGGCGGTGCGAACCTGCCCGGCAAGCTTCAACCCGGCAAGCGGACCGGCGTGCTCGGCTTGCATCCCAAAGGCGCGCCCGGCCCAATCTTGGGCGGCGGAGTCCTGCGCCAGGCCGCTGTCCAGGGCCAGCCGGCACTGTTCGGCAGCCTCAGCGCCACGCTGCTCGGAAAGGTAGGTTCGGCAAAGCAGAAGGTGCGCCGCCGCATTGTGCGGGTCCTGAGCGACCGTCTCGTGCAGCGCGGCGAAGGCCTGATCCGCACGACCCTGCAGCACGTCCTGCTCCGCCGTGTGCAGGTCTCTCCCGGCGTGGGCGGGACAGCAGAGGCTGAGCGCGAAGGTGAGGAGCAGGGCCGACTGGCGGGGCTTGTGCCGGGTCGGGCGACGAAGGCGATGCCAAGGCGAGCTCGTGTGCATGCGCTTCCTCAGGACTGCGCTTTCACGCGCATGCCGTCCACCAGGTCGACGTCTGTGGTTGCGCCCAGGGCCACGACATCTCCCTGCTGCAGGCCGCTGCTTACGCCGACGCGCGTGAGGTTGACGTCCCCTTCGCGGACCGTGACGGGTGTTTTAACCAGTCGGCCGTCGCGCACACAATAGACGTAGTTGGCGCCGCCCGCTGTGTGCAGGGCTTCGCGAGGCACACTGAGCACGTTGAAATGCTGCGAGGTCGTCACCCGCACGGTGACGTTGATATTGGGGATCAGGTCGCCGTTGGCGTCGTCGATGCTGATCAGGCAGACGCCCACATTGCGTGTGCCGTTATAGGTAATCACGGTGGTGGGTGCCTGCGTGACGTGGCCGTGCCAGGTTTGGTTGGGCTTGGCATCCCAGCTGATGGTGACGGGCTCTCCGGCGAAGAGCTTGCCAATTTCGGGCTCGTCGAAGTACGCACGCACCTGCAGGCGATGGAGATCGGCGACGTTGACCAGCGCGTCGCCGGCGGGCACGAAGTCATAGCGGGCATACGGCAGTGCGTACACCGTACCGTTTATGGGCGAATGGACATTCAGCCCGGCGTACCCGCTCTCGGCAGCCGACACCGCGGAGCGGGCCTGGGTCACTTGAGCGCGCTGGCTGGCGAGATCGGTGTTGCTGTAGCGACCCTGCAGTCGGCTCTGCAACTGGGCGACCCGAGCCTGCGTATCCGCGAGCCGCTGCTGAGCGGATGCCACTTCATTGGCCGAGGCCGCACCTTTTGCCTGTAACGCCTTCAGCGCGTTCAAGGACTCGGCAGCACTACGCGCTTGCGCCTGCGCCACCGCGAGATCGGCCTTTTGGCCGAGCAGTTCATCCTGCGTGCCACCCGATTGCATGTTCTTCAACGAGGCTTCTGCGCCGGTCAGCGAGGCCTGCGCAGCGGCCACTTTGCTTTGCGCATCGCTCGCATCCAGTCGCACCAACTCTTGCCCGCGCCTGACCTGCTGGCCCAGCTTCACGGGCAGCGCTTCAATCACACTGGGCATCGGCGCATGCGCCTGGAAGTCCACGATCGGCTCCACCCTGCCGTTGGTGGCGACGGTGTTGATCAAGGACTGTCGTTCCACAGAGGCGGTCCGGACTACCACCTTGCTCCGGGAGCCGGACAGCGCATAGTACGCCCAACCGGCTGCGATCAGGAGGACAAGTATCGTGATCCAAACGCGGTTACGGTTGCTTGTGGTTTCGGCCATACGCGGAATCTTCAGTATATAAGACACAGCCAGGCGGCCGCGGCTTCACAATTCTTCTACTTCGCTGTTGGTTCGACGGTACGGATCTGGAGATGTTCCACGGACAACTCCCAGCCGCCGAACTGCGGGTGCCAGTTGCGGGACAGCCGGAACGCGAGGTCGAAACGGCAGCCCGGGGCCCAACCTTCCGCGCGAGCCCGCTCTGCCCAGTTCGTTCGCCGGCTCCACGCCATCGCGCGCCAGGTTCGGCCATGACCATCCTCTGCGAGTTGGACGGCCAGGTGCCTGTCTTTGAGTACATGCACCGGCGCGCAGAGCCGCAGATTGTGCGCCAGAAACAACGGCTCCGGATTGCCGTTTCCAAACGGGGCGAGCAGCTCATAGGCGGACAAGAACGCCGGATCGAGGTCCGCCAGACGAACGGTCCCTTCACAGGGAAGGACCGCTTCGCGAGCTTCCGGATCGAGCGCAGCGGCTTGGCGCTGCATACGTTCCCGCAGTGTGGCGACGTGACGCGAGGGCAGGGTAAAGCCCGCCGCATGGGCGTGCCCGCCGAAGCGGGCAAACAGCGTGTCGCCGGCTTCTGTGTGCACGGCCGCGAGCGCATCCAGCAGGTGAAACCCGGGTACCGAGCGCCCTGAGCCGTGCGCCTCTCCGTTCTCGTGAGTCAGCACGAGCGCGGGGCGGCCCGTGCGCTCCACCACGCGCGAGGCGAGGATCCCGATCACGCCGCGATGCCAGGGGGACGCGGGCGTGTCGTCCAGGACCACACAGCCGGGCATGGCTTCGGCCATCGCTTCCAAGTGCGCTTCAATGTCCAACAGCGCTTGGGCTTCGGTCGCCCGGCGATCGCCATTCAGGCTGTGGAGCTTTTCGGCCAGCGCGCGCACCTCCACCGGATCGCGCGACAGGAAGAGCTGGACGACGTCGGAGGCGATGTCCATGCGACCGGCCGCGTTGATGCGGGGGCCCAGCCGGAAGCCGACATCGGTGGCTGTGATGGGCCGGCTCAGGTCGATGCCGGCCAGCTCCATCAGGGCACGCAGGCCGGATTGCGCGGGTTGCCGCAAGGCCTCGAGCCCCAGCGCCGCGATGATGCGGTTTTCGCCCGTGAGCGGCACCGCATCGGCCACCGTGGCGAGTGCGAGCAGCTTAAGAAAAGAGGGCAGGGTCTTTTCCCGCAGGCGGGCTCGTGCCGGCTCATCCGGGGAGGCGCTTTCCAGCAGCGCCTGCGCGAGCTTGAAGGCCACACCCGCCCCGCACAGCTCCTTGTGCGGATACGGACAACCGGACTGATTCGGGTTCAGCACCGCCAAAGCGCAGGGAAGGCCGGCGGCGGTGTCGGGTAAGTGGTGATCGGTCACGATCAGATCGAGCCCGAGGCGGCCCGCTTCCTCTGCCGCTGCAAAGGCGCGGATGCCGGTATCCACCGAGACGACCAGGCGTACGCCTTCCGCAGCTGCCTCCGCGATGCGCGTTTCCCGCAAGCCGTAGCCCTCGCGCAGGCGGTGCGGGATGTGAAAGCGAATATCCGGCGTCACGCCGAGCGAGGCCGCAGCCCGCTCCAGCGCCGTCTTCAGCAGGACGGTGGCGACAGTGCCGTCTACGTCGTAATCGCCGTAGATCAGGACGGCTTCATGCCGGAGCAGGGCGGTGCGCAGCCGATGGAGAGCCGGCTGCATGCCCAGCATGGACAGAGGGTCGTGCAGATGCTCCGCCGCGGGCCGCAAGAAGCGTCCGACCGCCTCTTCCGTGCGCAGGCCCCGGGACCAGAGGACCAGGGCCAGCGCAAAAGGAAGCCGATGCGCTGCTGCCAGCTGCTGCACAGCGGCTGTGTCGGAGGCAACCACAGCAAACCGCAGCGATCGGGCCCCTTCAAGAACCGGCATGGTCTTTCGTATCCCGCGCTACTCGTCGTCGTGGTCGTCCAGGATGATGCCGCCCATCTCCTGTACGGAGTCCATCAGCGTCTGGAAGCCGTCGTACCACTCGGTGGCGGTCTCGTACAGAAACATAACGCCGCCGTGGGCGAAGGCAAGCTGCAGGTAGCCGGTCTTGCCCACATGCCGCATCAGGGCCTGCGCCTCTTCCAGCTCGGTGGCGTCCGGGTCGGGGTAGCTGACGTCGCGCAGTTGCCCGATCAGCGCGGCTACATCTTCCGGCTCCAGCAGCACGGAATTCATAGTGATGAACGGAACGGCTGCGGCCTTGGCGTGCTCGACAAAGTCCTTCCAGCTGTCCAGGTCGTCGTCTTCAAAGGCAATGGTGGGCACGTCTTCCGGCACAAACGCGTTCATGCGCCGAAGCCCGTGGCCGGCGATAAAGGCGATCATGTCATCCTTCAGCGTGCTGAGGTCATCGAAGGTCATCGGAGTCCATTCTGACAGAAGCAGACCCCCGGCGTGGGGACCAGCGGTGGCGCGCTTGGGGGCAAGGGTTCTGCTAACCTGAAGAGGCCCATGATCTTTTCCAAGGACTACCTCGGATATCTTGCGCGCCAGACGACCAAGCACCTGGTCGAGGCCAAGATGATCCGGACCGACAAGCCCGCGCCGGTGAACGAGCGAGTTGCCGCCGCGCTGATCGATGAGATGTCGCTCGAGGACCGCATCAACGAGGAAGTTCGCGTCATCCTGGAGGCCTTCCAGGACGACATGCTGAAGACCGGGGCGAGCTATCCGGAGATGTTCAAAAAGGTCAAAAACGAGCTCGCCCGCAAGTACAAGGCGGTGCTATGAGAATCAGCCGCGACAAGCTGAACAAACTAGCGCACGTCGTTGCCGACACCCTGGCCGACATCCAGGAGGTTGACTTTCTGGAAGACCGCAACACGATCCGGCAGGAAGCCCGCAAGGCACTGGAAAAGCTCCTGATGGAGGAGTTGCGCATTGATCAGGCGGCCCGGCTGAAGATCAGCTCGCAGCGCAAGATCATCCTTGAGGGCTCGCAGGAGTGGGACATTCTGTACCGCAAGTACTACAACGATGAGGTAAAGAAGCTGGGCTTGTAAGCGGCTTCTTCTGTATTCGGGGGTGAGCAAGGTGGCCATGGCGACTGCAACGACCGTGCCGGTTCAGGAGTACTTGAATCATGTCGACTACGAGCCGGATGCCGAGTACGTCGACGGGGAGATCGAGGAAAGACCGATGGGGCAGTACGACCACTCCACTTGGCAACAGCGGATTGAACGGTGGTTTCTTGACCACGGACGCGAGTGGGACATTCGTGTACGCTGCGAACTGCGGGTGCAGGTCAGCGCCACACGCTATCGCGTGCCCGACGTGGTCGTTTTTGAGCGCAGCCGCGCTATCGAGCAGATCCTGACACACCCGCCGGTAGCGGTTTTTGAGGTGCTCAGCCCTGAAGACCGGATTGAGCGGATGCTGCGCAAGCTCCGCGATTACGCGGCGATGGGCATCCAGGAGATTTTTGTGATAGATCCGGAGGCCGATGAGGTGTTTCGCTTCCAGGAAGGTGGGCTGCGCCTTTGTGAACCTACCTACCGATCTGCGGCCGGGTCAGCGTTCATCGATTGGAACGCCGTCAGGCAACTGGAAGACTGAGTCGCTGCTGGGCCCGAGGCACTTCCACACACCCGGAGGTTTGTTATACTCACGAAGTCGCAACAGGCCGTCCGGTCTGTTTTGTGGCGATATGGTGTAACTGGTTAACACGTCGCCCTCTCAAGGCGAAGAGTTCGGGTTCGAGCCCCGATATCGCTACCAAGTTCCGTTCATAAGCTACTCCCAGGTAAGCCGCAGCAGGGAAACTGACTGCCGCGGCATGATGGTGTCGATCTCCACACCGCCATCGCGGACCTCCAGCCAGACGGGTGCATTCAGCAACGCAAGGCCAGCGCGGCGTTGCAACTGCTCGTATTGCGCGGTGGTAGGGTGCTGGGGCGAGCCCATGTCCTTCCACACGGTGTAGGCGTTGCTGTGATGGTCGTCGATGCGGAAGTGTGTCAGCAGCACGCGATGCACCCTGGCGGGCAGGCCGGTCAGCCGGATCGAGGTCGCTGTGTCCGGGGCGGTCTCGGCGTTGTCGTGGTAGTTCCAGACCAGAACGGCCGCGGTGTGGCCATCGGTGGTGGCCATTGCGTCCACCTCCGGCTGTTCGCGCACGCCCTTGGCGAGCAGGGTTTCGAGCGGGATCTGACCGTCACTGCCTGTCGCGACGCGGGTACCCTGCATCAGGGCAGCCATGCGAAAGAAGTTGAGGATCGGCTTGTCGATGCCGTTGGTGGACAGCGATCGAAAGCCCTCGAAAAAGTCCTTGTCTTCGAACTCGAACGACCAGCTGAGCATGGCGAGCAGATTGACGTGATCGCGGTCCGCAAGCTCGAAGAGCCCCTTGTAGGCGGCGGCGGTATAGGCCGGGTAGAGTGTGCCGTTGCGATAGTTGTTGGCCAGATTCACCTTGCTGGAGCAGGCGGCGCAGCCCTCCGGGTCCGCCTCGCTGAGGATGATCGGCAGCTGGCGAAAGCGGGGGTACCTGGCCACGATCTCGAAGCCCTTTTCCACGTCGACCAACTCCTTGGCGATTCCCATCTCCACACGGCCTTCCGCGATGTGCGGTTGCCCTTTGGCGTGGAAGGAGATGAAGTCCAGCGGGATGGGCTTGCCGTCCGCGGCGCTCCTGCCTGTGCTGATGTGAGTCAGGAAGTCATCGAGGAATGTGTAGGCGTGCGGGTTGCCGGGCCCTGTGGAGGCGGGGCCGCCGACTTTGGCGCCGGGCAATGCCGAGCGCACGCCCGCAACGGAAAAGTCGTACAGCTTCCAATAGTCTTCCGGCGTGCCATGCCAGTAGTCGATGTCTGGCTCGTTCCAGACCTCGAAGTACCAAGTGAGCACAGTGTCGCGGCCGTAGCGTTGCACCAGGTGTGCCGTAACGACGCGTACCAGTTCCTGCCACTTCTCGTAGTCCTTGGGCGGGTTGTTGGAGGCGCCCGAAATGGTGCTGCTGGGGTAGTGAACCTGGTAGGGCTCGTGGCGGTCCGGCAGGTGGGCAGCCAGGTCCTCGGGCATGAAGCCGAGCTCTACCAGGGGACGGACGCCTGCCGCCCTGTACGCGTCAAAGATGCCGTCGAGGAGCTTGAAGTCATAGACGGGCTGGCCGTTCGCGTCTTCGCTGTAGACGCTGGTGGAGCTCCATTTGAGCTCCGGGACGCCGTTGCCGGAGGTGAGCAGATGGTGGGCGCGAAGGTATACGGGCACGGGGCTGAGGTCGTGCAGTTCTTGGAGCAGGCGCCTTCCGTCGCGCATGGT
>CAXUIF010000056.1:0-4485 GCA_964250995.1 uncultured Acidobacteriaceae bacterium | reverse complement strand
GTGGTGTAGTTGCTCTCGTCGTAGCCGAACCAGCTGTAGATCGGCTTGTAGGGCCCGAGGGGCCTGCCGAGGTCGACCGTGATGCGGACGGGTGTTCCCCCGGGCGCGGGCGGTAGGGGCGGCTGGACGCCCTGAGCGAGCAGGCCTGCGGTGGCCGTTAGCGCAAGTAGATTCAGGATCCAGGAACGCTTGGGCATCGGCCACGACCTTTTGGGGGATTACTGTCCGGCCACCAATCTACATCGCAAGTGGGATTACCCGGGCCCGGACGCGGCGGTAGCCTGCAACAGATGGGTCGGGAACAGTACAAAACGTCTGAGGAAGAGGTAACCGCGGAGTTCGACCGCGTGTGCCAGCTATTTCAGCTGGCGCTCGGCAAGCCCTCTGACCGGGTGCTCTTTGACTCGCTGATGACCGAGGCCAACGAGCGCGGCATGAACTGGATTCAGGGGCTGCAATACGTTGTGGAACAACGCGGGCCCGGGGAGGCGGCGGACAACGTCACGGCACCCGCAAAGACTGCGGCTGCGGTGACCACGTTCGGGGCTGCTGGAGCTTTGGAACTCCGCCGGGCGAGCTGACGCCAGTCGCGGCGCCGGTCGGGCTACAGGCCTTTGTCGACCAGAAACAGGATCAGGTCGCGCACGCGGCTGGAGTAGCCCCACTCGTTGTCGTACCAGCTGATGACCTTGCCGGTCTGGCCGACGGTCTTGGTGAGCTTGGAGTCGACGATCGACGAGAGCGGATTGCCTTTGAAGTCGGAGCTGACCAGCTCCTGCTCGGTATAGCCGAGAATGCCTTTGAGTGGGCCTTCGCTGGCGGTCTTCAGGGCGGCGTTGATGGATTTCGTATCAATGGGCTTTTCCGCGACGAAGGTCAGATCGACGACCGAGACATTGGGGGTGGGGACGCGGATGCTGAAGCCGTCCAGCTTGCCGTCTATCTCCGGGATGACGAGTTTGAGTGCTTTGGCGGCCCCGGTAGAGCTGGGGATCATGCTGAGTGCGGCGGCGCGGGCGCGGCGGAGGTCCTTGTGCGGGGCGTCGAGCACGACCTGGTCGTTGGTGTAGCTGTGGATGGTGGTCATGATCCCGGACTGGATGCCGAAGCTCTCGTGCAATACCTTGACGACCGGCGCGAGGCAGTTCGTGGTGCAGCTCGCGTTGGAAAGGATGTTGTGCTTGGAGGCGTCGTACTTTTCCTGGTTGACGCCGAGGACGACGGTGAGGTCTTCATTGCTGGCCGGGGCGGAGATGATGACCTTCTTCACGGAAGGTCCAAGATGCGCCTTCGCCTTGGCCGCATCAGTAAAGAAGCCCGTGGATTCTACGACGATCTCCGCGCCGACGCTGGCCCAGTCGAGTTTGGCGGGGTCACGCTCAGCGAAGACCTTGAGAGTCTTTCCATCGACGGTAATGGAGTCTTCACCCGCGGTGATTTCGTTCTTGAGATTGCCGAGGTTGGAGTCGAACTGGAGCAGATGGGCCAGGGTGGCGGGGGTAGTCAAGTCATTGACGGCGACGAACTCGATCTCCGGGTTGCCGAGCGCGGTGCGAAAGACGTTGCGTCCGATGCGGCCGAAGCCGTTGATCCCAACCTTAACTGCCATGTGCGTGCGCTCTCTTTTCCTGTTCTGGTTGCGGTGCCCGCGCCACAGAGCGCAGAATCCCTTTGAGGCTACCAAAGCGAATGGGTGAGAGCAATGGAGGCGTTGCGCCGGAGGTGCACTGCTTTTGCAGCATCCGGCGGGGGTATGGTAAACCGTGAGTATGCGCGATTGGCTGCGCGAGAGGTTCATGAGACGACGTTCCAGACGACCTCCGAATGAATCGGAGTCCACCGGAAAGATTGGGCAGGAGTTGCCCACCGATCAACCCGCACCGCTGCGGCCGGCGTACCCGGCGCCCTCGCGCGCCGAAGCGGCTGCGGAGAAGCAGCCGGCCGAGCTTGCCGAAGAGCCCCAGACGGAGCTAGCCGCCGAGATGCATGGCCTGCAGCCCGGGGAGGTCCAGGAGCTTGCCCAGGAACCTACGCCGGCAACGGCCGAGCCTGAGGCAGCGGAGGGCCCTAAACTCGTCCTCGAGACGCAGCCGGAGTCGGTGGGCACACCGCCCGTGGCGCCTGTGCCGGCCCGTTCGCCGCGCGGATATGTGGTACTGACCATCGGGCTGCCAGGGTCAGGCAAGACGACCTGGTACAAGCGCCGGGGTGTGACGCCGCTGTCCAGCGATCTTCTGCGGAACATCCTGTTCGACGACATCACCGAGCAGCGCTATCAGGGGCTGGTGTTCAGCACGCTGCGCAGCCTGCTGCGAGCGCGCCTGATCGCCAAGATGCCCTGGAACTACGTGGACGCGACCAACCTGAGCCCGCATGAGCGCCGCCAGTGGATCAAGATGGCCAAGAGCTTCGGCTATGAGGTACAGGCGGTGTTCTTCGACGTGCCGCTGAGCGTATGCCTGGAGCGGAACTCGAAGCGCGATCGCCAGGTGACCGATGAAGTGATGCACAAGATGGCCGAGCGCCTGCGTCCGCCGGCCTTCAAGGAAGGCTTCGACAAGATCACGGTCGTGCGGGTGAAGGGCGCGACGAATCCGACGGCAGTGGCGCCACCGCCAAGCGCAGAGGCCGAGGTCGGACCGCAGCATGGGGCCGAACACGCACCCGAGGCGCCGGTCGAGGGATAGGGCACGCGCAGATTCCCTTCGGGAACGACAACAAGGGTGAACAGTGGCTACCGGGGGCGTGGAGTTCGCGGAGGTAAGCTTCACCGTCGCGGATGGTCGTTCCCTTTTGCGTGGGGTCTCGTTTGTATGTGAGCCGGGCAGCACGACGGCGCTGCTCGGCCGCAGCGGCTCGGGCAAGACGACGTTGCTCCGTACGGTGAATGCTCTGGTGCGGCCGACAGCCGGACATGTGCTGGTCGGCGGCACGGATGTGGGTGCGGCGGATGTTCTGCCCTTACGGCGAGGGATCGGGTATGTGATCCAGGAGAGTGGGCTGTTTCCGCACATGCGCATCGAGCGCAATGTGACGATGCCGCTGGAGGTTGCAGGGCGCGCGGCCGACGGGTGTGCGCGGGCGCTGGAGGCCCTTCAGCGGGTTGGGCTGAATGAGGACGTGCTCGCGCGGTATCCGTGGCAGCTGAGCGGCGGACAGCGGCAGCGCGTGGGTGTCGCGCGGGCGCTGATCACGGAGCCCACGGTGCTGCTCATGGATGAGCCGTTTGGCGCGCTGGACCCATTGACACGGGTGGAGATGCAGCGCATGCTGCGGGATCTGCTCGCGCCGCGGAAGGTGACCACGCTGATCGTAACGCACGACCTGCAGGAAGCGCTGTATCTTGCGGATCGGGTCGTGCTGATGCAGGAAGGGGCAGTTGTTGCGAACGTGAGCTCGGAGGGCCTGTTGGGCAGCGGCGAACCGGCAATCCAAGAGTATGTGCGTGCGACGCTGCCGAGAGCGACGGCGGCCTGATGCCGGTCTTTCTACATCGTTACGGAGCCGAGATCGGCCGGCTGACCTTTGAGCACCTGTGGCTGACGCTCAGTGCGATGCTGTTGGCGGCGCTGATCGGCTTGCCCTTGGGCGTGCTGCTGACGCGCCGGCAGGGGCTTGCGCGGCCTGTGCTGGGGATCGCCAACGTGCTGCAGACGATTCCCAGTCTGGCGCTCTTTGGGCTTCTGCTGCCCGTGCCTTTTCTGGGCGATCGCGCGGCACGGCTGGCTATCGTGGCGCTAACGGGGTATGCGTTGCTGCCGATCCTGCGGAACACGTACGCGGGCATTCGCAGTGTCGATCCGGCGCTGGTGGATGTGGCGAATGCGTTAGGGATGACAGGCTGGCAGCGGTTGCGCAAGGTGGAGCTGCCGCTGGCCGCAAGCGTGATCCTGGCCGGGCTGCGCACGGCGACGGTGACGTGTGTGGGGGTAGCCACGATTGCGGCGGCGATCGGCGCGGGTGGGTTGGGGGAGCTGATCTTTCGCGGCGTGGCGAGCGTGGACAACGGGCTTGTGCTGGCGGGGGCCGTGCCGGCGGCCTTGCTGGCGCTTGGCGCGGACGGCTTGCTTGGGTTGGCGGAGAAGCGGCTTGCGGTGCGACGTTGAAACGCAGGGTGGAGAGCGCGGGGCCGCGAGCACTGGGTTGGCTGCGCGCGTGGTGGTGTGGGTGGCTGCTGGGGCTCACCGCCTGCGCGCCGCCCAGATCGTCGCATGTGGTAGTGGGGGCGAAGAACTTCACCGAGCAGGTGGTGCTTGGGGAGTTGCTGGCCCAGGAGATTGAGGCCGAAGGCGGGGGGCCGGTGGAGCGGCGGTTCTGGCTGGCGGGCAGTTATCTATGCCAGCAGGCTCTGATCTCTGGACGCATCGATAGCTATGTGGAGTACACGGGAACGGCACTGACCGCGATCCTGAAGCAGCCATTGCCGCCTGTGGGGCAACGCACGCCGGCGGGCGTGGACGCAACCGTGGCGCGACTGTACGCCGC
>CAXUIF010000055.1:9898-16190 GCA_964250995.1 uncultured Acidobacteriaceae bacterium | reverse complement strand
ATCTTAGCGCCATCTCTTCGACCGCAACCCCGTACCTCCAGCCCGCTACCCATGCAGGGAAAGCCACATCCGTGGCAGCCCAGAGCGCACCGGCAGCTCTGCCCACCGACACCGTCTCCCTCAGCCACACCGCTAAATCTGCCGGCGCCGGGGACGTCGACCATGATGGGGACAGCCGCTAACGGTCAAGACTTCCTGTAAAGACGCCGGGGGACAGAAGCGAGAGGGTAGGAGCGGGGCAGCCGCCCGGTGCCCTGCCCATCTAAACCCACCGGGCGGCAACGCTCGACTCTCATCGGTTTTGATGGGACTTGCGCCGCCCTGCGAAGGATTGCCGTCGCGTGAACGTTGCTCGCGCGACGGCCTCTCCCTCCGTCGCCGCAGACGGGCGAAAGTTGCACGCGGCGGAGTAAGCTCCAGGGGTGCCACCGCGCATCCGCGCGCGACCTTGGTCAGGGCACGCTTCGCTGCAGCATGGCCTCCTTTGCGCGTCCGCCTTTCTCTTGCTCCCCAGGTGCTTGTTTTCGCGTAGGCCGCCATCCGTTGGAAGTGCAAGGCGAAGCTCTTTCTCTGAAAGAGGGTCCGCCTCTCCCGGCATCGGTCGACCGAAGACTCCGAACAGGAAACTTCTTCATGAGGCCCCCATGATGTTCTCGCTCGCATCGCGCCTGCCCAGGCTCGTTCTGTTGGCATCCGCTGCGCTCCCGGTACTCGTTCTTTCCGCACAAGCCCAGACCGATGTGCTGACCTGGCACAACGACAGCTTCCGCACAGGTGCCAACACGGGTGAAGCGATTCTTTCGCCCGCAAACGTCACGGCCAGCCGCTTTGGCCTGCTTGCCAATGTGGTCGTCGACGGCAAAGTCGACGCCCAGCCGTTGTATGTTTCAGCCTTGCCTGTGCAGGGCAAAGGCACACACAATGTGCTCTTCATCGCGACCGAGCACGACAGCGTGTATGCCGTGGACGCCGATGCAGGCACCATCCTTTGGCAGAAGTCGCTCCTGGGTCCCGGCGAAACCACCTCCGACACCCGCGGCTGCACCCAGGTCATCCCCGAGATCGGCATCACGGCGACACCGGCCATCGATCGCAACGCCGGACCGCATGGAACGATCTACCTCGTCGCCATGAGCAAAGACGCTTCCGGCAACTACTTCCAGCGCATCCATGCACTCGATCTCGCAACCGCAGCCGAAGAGTTCAACGGTCCCGTTGCCGTGCACGCGACCTACCCGGGGCGAGGCGATGGCAGCTCGAACGGTGTCGTCACCTTCGATCCAAAGCAATACAAGGAGCGCCCGGGGTTGCTGCTGCTGAACGGCAACCTGTACACCAGTTGGGGATCGCACTGCGACATTCGCCCCTACGGCGGCTGGCTGATGACCTACAACCAGACCACCCTGGCGCAGACGGGCGTCCTGGAGTTTGTGCCTAACGGCAGCGATGGCGCCCCTTGGAATGCAGGCGCGGGCCCGGCCGCTGACGCCGCCGGCAACGTGTACCTCGCGCTCGGCAACGGCACCTTCGATACCCAGCTGACGAACGCCGGCTTTCCGGCGCAGGGCGACTACGGCAATGCCATGGTGAAGGTTGCGTTCGCCAACGGCGGGCTATCTCCCGTGGACTACTGGACGATGTACAACTCCAACGCCGAATCCGGCGTGGATACGGACCTGGGCGCCGGCGGCCTCATGCTTCTGCCGGACTTCGTCGACGGCAGCGGCACCACGCGGCAGCTCGCCGTGGTCGCCGGCAAGGACCACAATATCTACGTTGCCGATCGCAACAACATGGGCCACTACGACGCGAACTCCAACGCGACGCTGTACCAGGAACTCGCGGGTGCGCTGCCCGGTGGGGAGTGGTCCAGCCCAGCCTATTTCAACGCTCATGTCTATTTCGGCTCTGTTGGGCAGAACCTCCGCTCGTTCAGCGTGAGTGCGGCCCAGCTGCTGGCTTCGCCCGTGCAAACGACGCCCACCAGCTTCGGCTACCCCGGGACTACGCCGAGTGTCTCGGCCTACAACGCGGCCAACGGTATCGTGTGGGCCACGGAGAACACCAACCCCGCCGTGCTCCATGCCTTCGACGCCAACAATCTAAGCACGGAGTTCTACAACAGCAACCAGGCCGCCAACGGGCGCGACCACTTCGGCGCGGGAAACAAGTTCATTGCACCGACGATCGCCAATGGCAAGGTGTATGTCGGCACGCAGAACAGCGTCGGCATCTTTGGCTTTGTGCGGCAAAAGGCGGCCCCGCTGCCCGACGGCGACTACACCCTGATCAACAATGCCAGCAACCTTGTCCTGGACGACCCGGGCGCCACCACAGCGCCGGGCACCGCCATGTTCCAGTGGACCGCCAACGGGGGTCGCAACCAGGAGTGGTTCCTCGCCTTCGACGGCAACGGCTACTACACGATCCAAAACGTCTCCAGCAAGCTGTTCCTGGCCGACACGAATGGGGCAGCCCAGGGCACTCCGCTCAAGCAAGGCACACCGACTCAGGATCCAACCCAGCTATGGTCCCTTACGCCCTCGGGCAGCGGGTATGTGATCCAGAACAAGGCAACTGGCCTGGTTATGGACGACAGCGGCCGCAACCCCAATCCCGGGCCGAGCATCATTCTGTGGGCCCCAAACGGCGGTTCAAATCAACACTGGACCCTCAAGTAAATCGCGCTTGCGAACGGGCGGCTCTTTGTGTTGAAGAGCCGCCCGCCCCTCCTTGCTGCGGGCTACCGTGATCTCGGACCTATGCAAAGATTGAGCATGGAGGCGCCGATGAACAATCGCCGCAAGGGGGCCACGGTCGGCATCGCGTACTCCTTGGCGGTGCATGTGGGGGTGCTCACCCTTGCAGTAGCGCTCGTCCGCGTGCGCCCGGTCGCCTCGCCGCCGCTCCATCTGCCCGGCACCGCCCAGGGTCAGCGTCTGATGCTCACCTACAGCGTCGGCGGTCCGTCTGCGGTGCGGCAAAGCAGTCCCTTACACAATGTCACAGCGCGACGGTCCCTGCCGAAACCCTCAAGCCTGGCGCCGCCGGTACCTACGGGTGCACCTTCGGTCCTGCTCGCGGAACGGGGCGGCAACGCCACTGGCGACAGTGCCCTTGGGGATGCGGACATCCGCGTCGCGCTGCCGCAGGTGCATCCGCGCCCCCACCCTGATCTGTCTACGCTGCCTCGCGGCACAGCCGGTGATGTGATCGTCGATGTGGTGATCGACGCATCCGGCAAAGTGTCGCAGACCACCCTGATCAAGGGTCTGGGCCGCACTGTTGACTCCACCGTGATGCAGGCCCTACGCGACTGGACCTTCGCGCCGGCCACCAGGAACGGCCAGAATATCCCGAGCGAACAGGAGATCCTCATCCACTACGAGCGCGGCTGATACCCCTCACGCTTAGGCAGTGCATAGCTCCGGCACCGCGCGCCCCAGCCCCGCCGCCTCATACGCTCGAGGAGCTATCGTCAAGGCACGCCGAAACACCGTTCACATCAGGAAGAGTTTTGCTCCGTGCCGGTACCATAGGCCTGGTGATGCCGCGCGTTGCCTTTTTCCCGGACAGCTTTCACGAGGTGAACGGCGTTGCCCACACAGCGCGCAACTTTGTTGCCTTCGCCGGCCGCCGCGGACTCCCTATGTTGTGCGTCCGGGCGGGCCGCAACGAGGATCGACCGCCAGGGCGAGGCAGTGTTCAGGTGCTGGAACTCGCGCGCGGGCCCTGGGCTGTTCGTCTGGAGCAGGACCTCTCCTTCGATCCGGTCTTCTTCCGTCATGCACGGTCGATCGGCAACGCGCTCAGAACGTTCAGGCCCGATGTGATCCACATCACCGGTCCAAGCGAACTCGGTCTGCTCGGCGCCTTTTTCGCTCGGCGACTGGGCCTTCCGTTAGCGGCAAGTTGGCACACCAACGTGCACGAGTACGCCGGCCGCCGTCTGGCGAACAACCTGCGATGGCTGGGTGCGCTCCGGCTCCGCCTGACCACGGCTGTAGAAGCCGGCGCGCTCGCGGCTGCGGTCCGTTTCTATCGCCTGGCACAGGTGCTCTATGCACCCAACCCACAACTTTGCACCCTGCTCCAGGCGCGCACCGGCCGCCCCTGCCACCTGATGCAACGCGGCGTCGATATCGCCCTGTTCAATCCCAACAGGCGCGTTCGCACCAGCCCGGATCCACTTACCCTCGGCTTCGTTGGCCGGCTTTCTGTCGAAAAGAACGTGGCGCTGCTGCCGACGATCGATCGGGACCTGCGCGCACGGGGACTGAACCCGCATTGGCTCATTGTTGGCCATGGCGCAGAGGAGCGCGCTCTCCGGCAACAGCTCGGCGCGGGTGCCACCTTTACCGGTGTTCTGCGGGGAGAGGCCCTCGCCCAGACTTACGCCAACATGGACCTGTTCGTCTTCCCGTCGCACACGGACACCTTCGGCAATGTTGTGCTCGAAGCGCTTGCAAGCAGCGTGCCGGCCATTGTCACGCCGGAGGGTGGCCCCGCCCACATTGTGTCCGCTGGCACGACCGGGCATGTCGTGCCGGATGAAAAGTTCGCGGCCACAATCGCCGACTCGATCGCATCGCCCGAACGCCACGCCCGTAGCCGACTGGCTGCCCGGGCCTATGCCATGGAGTGCTCCTGGGATGCTGTCTTTGAGCGGGTATTAGCGGCGTACCCGGCGCCCCCGACGCCCGCCCCGGCGGCCTGAACGACGTTCCCGCATTGGGGGCTCCGCGCGCCCGCTGCCCGTGTGAACGATCTCGCCCAGCAGCACGGCGTGAGGCGGCAGCGTCAGTCGCTCCGTCGTCAGGCCCGAAACACTCCCAGGCGCTGACGTGAAGAGGAGGCGTACCGCGCCCGGCCCCATCCCGAGCGAGGCCAAGTCGCTGTCCAGGCTCACCGCTACCGGCTTGTCGGACAGGTTCACCGCCGCCACCACGTTGGCGCTGCTTCGCGACCCGGCGGGGGCGCGCCGCACCCAGAGCACGAGGTCCTCCTCGTCGCGACGAAAGGTGTATTCCGTGCCGTTCCGGAGCGTCGCGTTGTCATGATGAAGCGCAATCAGTTGGCGGTAGGCGTTCAGCAGCGACCGCGGGTCACGGTCTTCGGTAACCACGTTCAACGTCGCTCCGTTCACCGGCACAACGGGCAACGAGCCGGCGGTGAAGCCGGGTAGGGCATTCGGGTCCGGCAGCGCACTCGGCAAATTGGCATCCACGGCCACACGTCCCGGTGAGGGCGCAAGGGGCGCGAGCCCCCGCAGGGGCGGAATGTAAGGGTGGTACGCCCCAAATTGCGGTTCGGCGCCGCTCGCGATGCCGCTGGGCGCCTCGGCACGCTCCACTGCGTCAGGCGTGTGGTTCGACGGGGTCCATTGCATCAGCGGTGCCGGAGCAACGTCCCCGCTCTGGACCGGATAGGTGTCCAACCCGATCTCCGCGCCGAAGTCAAGGATCACCGCCGCCCGGGAGCCCAGCAGAAGAGCCCCGTCCCCCACGGCATCCGGCGAACCGGTCCGCGGTGGCTCCGCAAAGCGCAGCAGCGGCGCCGTTCCAGACGGCGTCTCCTCACCGGCCGTCGCCAGGCGGGACCGGAGGAGGGCGACGTTGGCGGAGGACACCGGAAGCACAGCCGCCGTGATCAGTTGGCCAACACGTGGCATCCCTGAGCCGCCCTTATCCAAACGCCGCGACAGCCGGATCGGCCGGGGTGCCAGGCTCAGCGGCATCGTCGCTGCGTCTGATAATAAGACCCGCTCGCCGGGGAAGCTTTGCAGCAGATCCCGCAGGCCCTCCAGCAGGGAACGGTAGCCTGCATCTCCCGGGGGCAGCGCGGGCGGCTTGGGAACCCACACACCGGCAAGGCCGTCGCGGAGCCAGCCCTGCACCGTGCGCAGCAGCGGGTCCCGCTCCCCCAGCCCCGCGCCTGCTTGCAGCGTGGCGAGCACCCGCAGGTGGTGTGCGCTGGCCTCTCGCACCAAATCGCTCAGGTCGCCGGGCGTGCTCGCCCCGAGGTCCCCGTCCAGCAGCACAGCGTCCACGCCTAGGGATTGGATGTAGTCCAATCGCTGGACCAGGCCTTGCAGATCTCCGCGCCCGTCCGCATTCGCGTCCTGAAACCGTGCGGGATCCACCCGGTAGAAGACCGCTCGCGGCCACCATGCCTCCGGGGTCACGCCGGATCCTGCCCACCCCGGACGCGCGAGCACTTGCGGTCTTGCCGCGATGCTAAGACCAAGCACCAAACCTGCAACAACCGCTCGTGCGCCCCAGAGATGCAGACC
>CAXUIF010000055.1:0-9798 GCA_964250995.1 uncultured Acidobacteriaceae bacterium | reverse complement strand
TAAGACCAAGCACCAAACCTGCAACAACCGCTCGTGCGCCCCAGAGATGCAGACCCTTGCTCCGCCTCAGAAACAGGTTTGGGTCGTGCGCGGGTTGACTCAGCCCCTTGCCGGCAGCAGATCCGCATAGACAAAGCCGTCCCGGGACACGACCTCGCCCGGGCGCACCTCGATGCTACGCCGGAACATCGGTCCCGCGCAGGCGAAAGTATGGAACTCACCCCGCTCCCCGCATGGATCGACCTCCAGGGGCAATGCCTCCAGGAGCGAGCGGCTGAAGCTCCGTCCGGCAAACTCCGAAGCAAGCCTGCGCGGGTCAACGCAGGTCAGGTAGGCCTGCAAGCCTGCGTCGATCATCTGCCGCGCCAAAACGTTCGTAGGCTCGCCCCACAAGGGAAAGATGGGCTCCAATCCGAAAGGCTGTTGAGCCTGCTCGCGAAATTGGCGTATGTCCGCAAGGAACAGGTCACCGAACGCGATACCCTGCACTCCGGCGTCCGCAGCCCGTTGCAGCGCAGGCGTCATCGAAGCTTCGTAGTCGGCGTTGGTGCACGGCCAGGGGAGATCCACCGTCCAAAGAGGCAAGCCTAGGGCCCTGGCCTGCTCCTGCAGCAACACCTCGCGAAAGCCATGGATCGCCACACGCGCGAAGTGCCGGTTTACGGTCGTGAGCAGGCCGACCACCTCGAACGCGGCCCACTGCGGCTCGGAGCGCAGGCGGTACAGCGTCCAGGCGCTATCCTTACCCCCGGACCAGCTCAGCAGGATGCGCTTCTTCACATGCCCAGGAACGCACGGTACCGCCCTTGCAAAACGCCCGTGCTGCGTGCCAGGCCCACCTTGGCCACATTGAACTGGTAGAGCGCACTGACCATCTGCGCTTGCGCGCCCGTCAACGCCGCTTCGGCGTCCACTGCTTCCAGGTTGTCGGTGACGCCGGCCTTGAAACGATCCTGAGCATCGGCCAGTTCCTGCCGGGCCAGGTCCACGTTGCTGCGAGCGACCTTCAACAGCTGCGACGCGGTTTCGACGTCCAACAAACTCGTCCGTATCTGCGCCTCAATCGTCCCGCGCAGGTTGTCTTCCTGGTCCCGCAGCTGCTGCAACTGCGCCTCCGCGGTGGCCTGCTCGCCGCGCTGCGCCGCCTCGCGGAACACTGGCACACGCACACTGCCTTCCGCCGTGAAAACGCCGTGGTAAAGGCCTGTGGTCTCGCCGATTACGCCGTAGAAGCCGTTGACCGCCAAGGTCGGGAGCCTCTGATAGCGCACCGCCTTTGCCTCGTGACTGGCCACAAGGATGGTTTGCTGGAGCCCGAGTAAGTCACTCCGATGCGCATACGCTGTCTCTCGCGCCTGTTCCAAAGTCAGCTCGCCGAGTTCAGAGAAAGGCGCCGTATCCGTCAAGTCGAGCGGCTGCCCCGCGGGTAAGCCCATCACGCGGTTTAACTGAATGCCATCCTTGTCCAGCTGCGCCTCGGCCGAAACGTGGGCCTGCTGCTGTTGCTGGAAGTTGACCTGAGCCCGCAGAACATCCAGGCGCACCCCAATGCCAGCTACGTCCCGCTCCGTCGCCTGATCGAGGAGCGCCTTCGCGGAGTTCTCCTGGGCGATCGCGTTTGCGAGATTCGCTTGATCGGCAAGCACCTTCAGGTAGGCCGTGGTCACCGCTTGCACAAGCTGTTCGTCCGAGTCGGCTACATTGAAGTCCACCGCTTTGAACTCGGGCTTGATCGCCCGGTACAGCTCAAAGTCCGGCATGTTGAAGATCTGCTGGCTCAAGCTGATCTGCGCTGAAGTTGTGTTGACTTTGACAATCGTCTTGAGCGTCCTCGGGTCGACGCCGAAGCCCCGGAGCAGAGGGCCGATCTTTGTCGGATTGAAGCCCTGCGCAGCCAGGTTGAGCTCCTGCGCCGAACTGGCCACCCGGAGCTGCAGGTCGGGCAGGATCGCATTGGCAATCTGCCCGCGGTAGCCCCGAACGGCACGCTGGTTGGCGTGTTCGAACTTCAGCCGCGCATTTCGTTCTAATCCTAACGAGACGGCATCATCCAACCTGAGCGCCAAGGGTCCGGCAGTCGGCCGTTCCACCGGAAATTCCCCAGGGCCGGCCATCGTGGAAGGCGCAGCGAAGGTCATGCCCGAACCGGCGGGACGAACCGCTCCTGCATCTTGGCCCGTAAGAAGGCTGCTCGGGGCCGCCGGCAACGGCGTCACGGTGGAAGTCGTCGGGGCCATCGCTCCGCCCTGTGACGCAGCGGGGGATGGTCGATCGATCACCACGGGGAAACCCGTCGCCGCGGGACTCGCCGGGGATGGTGTCTGCGCCAGGATCGTTCCCCGCGGCACGCAAAGAACCACCGCCGCTGCAAGCCATCGAGATCGCGTGTGCACACCGGATTGGAGTGAGGAGCCCCGGCGTGGGATGCGGCTTCTTACGCCCGAAGCTAAGAAACTTGTGCCGTCGTTCCTCATTTGGTAATTTGCTGCAGCGCGGTCTGCAGGTCGGGCGCGGTCGATAGATGCCAATCTGTCTTGACTTCGTCTTCCTGCTGCCCGATGGTCTTGAACAGCAGTGCATGACCCCCAATGTGAATGTGGCTTTCCGTGATCTGCCACTTGCCGGGTGCGATCTCCCGGCGCTCCACATTGAACGTGCCGCCCTTGTCGATCTTCCCGAATAGCCCCAGGCCGAACTTCACGTCGTCGGTCAGCGTACCGCGCAGCGACGCGATGCGGTTGGCCTCGCGGGCAATCACCATCTCCCCGGCCATCACCCCCAGCACCCGAGACTGGGCATCCGGTGGAACAAAACCGGGGTTGGGCCGAAACTTCAGCGTCACGGTCTGCGGCGTCTCCGAAACCGGAGACCAAACAAAGGCGTTCGGCAGCATCGCAAGAAACTCGCGCGCCTGCGCGCCGTCCGTGTTGGCCATCTTCGCCCGGCGCGCTTGCTCCTCCGTATCCCCAACAAACGCGCGCAACCGTTCCAGCTCCTTTGCCTCGGCAGAGCCCGTGAGCGGCTTTCCATTCAACTCCAGCATGCGCCGCAGGTCGCCCTTTGGCGTCTCGATCACCTCGTATCGGGCGTCCTTTCCTGGTTGCGCATCGTGGTCGTGGTACTGCCAAGCCGTCGTATCGGTCTTTTCCGCTCGTAGTTCGGCCGCCACGGCCAGCTTGACGGCGGCGAGTGCACCTGCGTCGGAGGCCTCGCCCCACAGCGGTCTCCCACCAACCAGAAAGGGAAGGCTGCTTAGCCACACAACCGCGGCCAGCCAGAACAGCGAACGTCGTGGCCGAACAGTCGACGTACTGGCCCAATCTGCTCGCTGGCTCACTTTGCTGCACTCCTCCCCTGCCATGTCCACGTGCTGTCCTTCAAAGGCCCTCATAATGACCTATCGGCTACTCCGGTAAAACCTTTACAAAAGAATTCTCAGGCAGGCTTTGACCGCCAAGAAGGTGAATGACACCTTCCCGCACAAAGCCCCGCAGCATCGTCCGTGGCAGCTCAGCTTGCTTCGGCGGAGCTTCCAGGCTGGCGGGCGCAGGCGGGGCTGTGCGCGGTTGCGGGTACGGCGTCGCGCGTGCCGGTCCGGTCGTGTTGGCCGCATCCGGGGCTTTGCCCATGCCGCGGTCCATGGCCTCGTTCGCCAGCCGGTCGGCCCCTTTGTTCTTGTGCCGCAACGCGTGTTGCATCTCGAAGCCGTCCAGCCGCGTGATCCGGCGCCGGGCCTCCTCGTAGAGGGGCCGTAGATCAGGCGAGTTGACCTTGTACTTACCCTGAATCTGCTTGACCATCAGCTCCGAATCGGAGATCACCCGCAGCCTGGTGTGACCGTGCTCCAGCGTCCAGGCCAGGACGGCCAACAACCCTGAATATTCCGCGTAGTTATTCGTGCGGAATCCCAAAAACTCACTCAGCTCGGCTAACGGCACTCCGGCTGCGTCCACGAGCACCGCCCCAAAGCCGGCCGGTCCGGGGTTTCCGCGCGCGCCGCCGTCGCAATGGGCCAGAACCCAGCCTTCGGCCAGGGGTGGAAGCTCGGTCTCGACCGCCTTGGGCCGAGGGGGGTACTTGCGGAAGGAAGACCGCCCCCCGGGTGGGAGGCGACGGTCTTCGGGAAACAAAGAAGCCATCCCGTCTAGTGTAGCTGCCCCGGCTCGCCCGTCCAGCAAGCCGGGAGTTGGAAGGCAGCGCTCGCCTTCCAGCGAGCCGGACTCAAGTCAGCGAGCCGGGCTCAAGCTCGCCCTTGCGCTGGGCGGCCGCACAAGGAAGGGCAAAACCGCAGACACCAGCATCACCACCGAAAGAAGGTGCAGACCCGTGCTGTAGTGCCCGGTTGTCTTATGCAGGTGCGCGATCAGCAACGGGCCAAAGGCGCTCGCGAAACCCCATGCGGTCAGCATCAGGCCGTAGATCGAGCCCACGTTTTTGGGGCCGAAGTAGTCCGCGGCCAACGCCGGCATCGTGCCAAAGCCACCCCCATAGCAAAGCAGGATCACAAACGTGACCACCGTCAGGGAGGTCTGGGCATTGATGCTGGGTAGGATCCAAAACAGGACGGCCTGCAGCAGAAACATGATCAGAAACACGAAGCGTCGCGGGATCGAGTCAGACACCCAGGCCCAGAAGATGCGACCCGCACCGTTGCCGAAGGCCACAACGCCCACCATGCCCGCCGCAGCGATGGCCGTGACCCCCGCGAGCTCCTGAAAGATAGGGGACTCCTGCGAGATGATCGAGATGCCCGCCGACGTGTTCAGAAAGAGCAGAAGCCAGAGAGCCCACCACTGCCAGCTGCGCAAGGCCTCCCCCAAGGAAAAGTCGCGGGAGGCTTCCGTCTTTTTCAGCGCCGCAGAGGGCTCCCAACCCTCCGGGCGGTACCCCTCGGGTGGGTTCTGCATAAAGGACGCCGCCAGCAGGCAGACCACCAGAAACGCCAATCCAAGGTACAAAAAGGTGGTCAACACCCCGACGCTGGCAATTAGCTTGCGGGCAATCGGCGCCGTGACAAGCGCCCCCGCGCCGAAACCGCCCACCGCGATGCCCGTGATCAGCCCGCGACGATCTGGAAACCACTTCACCAGCACCGCGATGGGAATTACATAGGCAAAACCCAGCCCAATGCCGCCCATCACGCCGTAGGTCAGGTACAGCCACCAAAGGCCGTGATTGGACTGACTCGCCAGCGCTACCCCCGTCCCGTACAACAGGCCGCCGGTCATCGCGACCACGCGCGGTCCGCTCCGGTTGCTCCACAGCCCGCCGAAGAAGGCCGCAAAGCCCACCAGGAAAATGGCGATCGTGAAGGTAAGTGTCACCTGCTCATTGCCCCAGTGGAACCGGGACTGAAGCGGCTTGCTGAAGACGCTCCAGGCGTATTCCGCGCCGAGCGCAACCTGCAAAATTACTGCCGCAAGTGCGATCCCCCAACGTTTTCCGGCCATCTTCGGTCAAATCTTTCTAGACCGCCACGCCCTGGGAAGAGGACGTGAGGTCTGCCCTGTGTCTGCTTCTGCCATGCGTGTGGTTCAGATGCGAGAAGCCCGCGATCCTGTACCCGCACCTACTACAACCTGCCTACTGTCTCCCGCCAGGAGGCAGTTGCGCAAGGGTACCCCGGTCATGTAGGGCGGAAACTTTCGTTTGATCTTAGGCTCACCCCGGCGCGGCCCAGCCGTCCATCTGGTAGTAGCCACACCCTGACTCCGGAGTCAGCCCAAGCATGAGCACCTCCCCCGCGATCGTTCTTCCCGGCGACATCACTCGCCGGCGCGTTAGCCCGTTTGCGCTCGGGCTGCAGGAAACGCTGGCCGCCACGCCTGCAGCTGCGGCAGTAGAATCAGCGGCAGTCAGCATGCCCAAGGCGGCCGCCCAAACCGGAAGTTCACGCATCAAGCTCAGCCCCCAGGAGCTGGAAGCGCGTGCCCAGCAACGCGCCGAGGATGACGACCTTATCCGGGCGGCGCAGAAGGGAGATCGCTCCTCCTTCGACACCCTGGTGCGCCGCTATGACCGCAGCGTGTTGCGGCTCGCGCTCCACATGCTCGGCAACGAGGAAGACGCGCAGGACGTGCATCAGGAGGCCTTCATCAAGGCCTACCGGCATCTGTCGAACTTCCGCTTTGAGTGCTCGTTTTACACCTGGCTTTACCGCATCGTGACCAACCTTTGCCTGGATCAGCTGCGCCGGCGCAAGAGCCGCCGCGAAGACCCCGGAACGGTGTTGGACTCCTCCGGCGAAGAGATGGACCTGATGGCCAACGTGCCGGACGAGCGCGCGACGGCCGATCCGGACCGGGAGCTCGAGCGCAAACACCAGCATGCTGCCATCCAGAGCGCCCTGGGGGAGTTGACCCCCCGCGAGCGTACCGTCTTCGAGCTGAAGCACTACCAGGGCCTGAAGCTGCGCACTATCGGTGAAATGCTTTCCACCACCGAAGAAACAGCAAAGAACACCCTCTTCCGCGCCACCCGCAAGCTCCGCGCCCGCTTAGCGGAGGTCCGCTAACCCAAAGCAGAAACAACCCGCCACCCTAGAACCCAGAACCTAGAACCCACAACCCAGAACCTACAACGCACCCCCGCAGCACCCAAGTGGGCATCTCCAAACGACCCACACCCGCAACACCTTACGAGAGGCCACACGAGGAACGCACCATGCGATGCCAGGACGCACAAGAAAGCATTGTTTTAGCCCACTACGGCGAGTTGTCCGACGAGCGGCTGCTCCCGCTGGAACAGCACCTGAACACCTGCGAGGATTGCCGCCGCGAGTGGAACGCCTGCGCGGCGCTTCATGAAACCCTGTCGCTCGACCCCGTGCTCGAGCCTTCACCGAACCTGCTGGCCGCCTCGCGGATGCGCCTGGATGACGCGCTCGACGCCATGCCCGCGCGCTCGCTCTCCCAAAGGCTTATGGGCAACGCGTTCCGCTGGTTCAGCGTCGTGAGCGGCGCGCCGGCGCTGGCCACGCTGCTGCTCGGTGTCGGCTTTCTTGGGGGAAATCTGCTGATGCGCTACCAGGTCGCGCACCTTCCCCAGAAGCCCGGTCCTGTGGTGATCTCGCGTCCCGATCAGGGCGAGGTCGCCAGCGTCTCCGGCATCCGGCAGACGCCAAACTCCGACCTCGTCCAGGTGGACTACAACCGCATTGTGCCGGAAAGCGTGCAGGGCTCCATGAACAGCCCGGAGATCCGCAATCTCCTGCTGCTCGGCACCAAGTTGGCCGCCAACAGCAAGGCGCACGACACAGCCGTTTCGGTGCTGGCCGACGAGTGCCGCGCGGGCCACGCCTGCGGCATCCCAGACGGCGCCGCCGGGCTCGCGGATCCGTCCAGCGAGCTTCGCCTCGCCCTGGTGAACGCCCTGCGCTTCGACAAGAGTGCCGCGGTGCGGATGAGCGCGCTCAACGGCCTGCAGCCCTATGTGGCCGAAGATATCCACGTGCGCGACGCCGTGCTGGAAACCCTGATGCACGACCGGAACGAGGCTGTGCGGACGGAGGCCATCTCCATGCTGTCACCGGTCGGCGCCGATTCCAGTGTGCGGCAAGCCTTGCGGGCCGTGTCGACCGGCGACGCGAACCCCGCGGTCCGGAACGCCTCCTTCCAGGTGCTGCAAAGCGCCTCCGATGTCGAGTAGGCGCGCCATGGAACGGAGTCCCTCCACGAGCAACTGGCTCTTCCCAGGCGGATCTGGGCGAAGCGCGGTTGTGTCCGCCTTGCCGATCGTTCTTCTGCTCGGCGGTTGGCTCCTCGGCGCCCCCGCGCCGGCTTTGGCGGCCCACAGGGCGGGCCGGGCGGTCGCAGCGCTGCGCGGCTCCGTGAACGGACGTTCCCAGGGCTATCTGGGCATCAAGTTTCACGACATGCCCGACGACCAGCTGAAGAGCCTTCGCCTGAACAAGGTCCGCGCGGTGGAAGTCGTCATGGTGGACCATGATGGCCCGGCCGGGAAGGCCGGCCTCCGTCCGCACGATATCATCGTGAGCCTGAACGGCCAGGCCATCGCCGGGGCCGAAGCGCTTCGCCGCATGATCCACGACGCCGGCGCGGGTGTCCAGATTGCCCTGTCGATCCTGCGTGGGGGTCACTCGCTCACCCTGAACGCCCAACTGGGAGACCGCGAAGAGGTGACCCGCGCCGCCATGGCCAACCTGGACGCGAACGACCCTCCGCCCTCGCCGCCTAGCGGACCCGACGCCGCCAATCCGCCCGCGCTTGGGTTTGCAGAGCACGGTGCGGCTGAGGCCCCGCCGGCCAACCCCGCAGCCAACGCCCTCACCGCGCCCGCGACACCGCCGCCGGGCTCCGGTTTCCTCGGCCACATCGTGCACGGCAGCATCTACACCGGAGCGGTGTTGGACACCATGGAACCGCAGCTGGCCGGCTTCTTCGGCGCGCCGCAGGGGGCGGGCCTCCTGGTGCATTCGGTGCTGCCGGGTAGCCCGGCGGCTAACGCCGGCCTGCGCGCGGGCGATGTAGTCACGCGAGCCGATCAGTACCCCCTGCGCAACACCGCAGACTGGGCCAAGCGCCTCCACGCGGCCAAAGGCCGCCCGATCAGCTTGTCTGTCCTGCGCGACCGCCGGGAATTCACGCTGACCCTGCAACAGGACTTCAAGCACCACTCGCTACTGGAGTGGCCCACACTGTTCTAAAGCAGGGCGCAGGAACGAGAACGGAGCAGCCAGGGAGCAGGAAGGCTACAATCTAACGCCTGCCACGTCGCCCCCAACCCCTACTTACTTAAGGGTTTGCCTTCCTGCACGTAGTTCTTGTTCCAGCTGGGGATCTCCACAACATACGTTCCCGGTGCTTCGATCACCGCCTGGCAGCCGAGCCGCGAGTTCAGTTGCAGGCCCGGCGCCAGATCGAGCCGGTCCAGCTCCTTTTCCTCCGCTTCCGGAATATGCTTCTGTCCTTCCAGTACGAACAGATGGCATGTGGTGCAGGCGCACACCCCGCCGCAGGCGTGGTCAAGAAAGATCCCATAGTTTTCGGCAACATCCAGGAAGCTCATCGGCTCGCCATGCCCCTCATAGGGCAGGGAACCGAAGGGAAATTCGACCGTCTTGTTCTCCGGCTGAAAGGTCACGCGCACCATGTGGGGCGCGGGTGGAACGGAAAGGTCGATCGCGGGCAGCGGCTTGTTCTCGTGTGCAGACATGGCCCTTCCAGTGTATGGCCCCGCGCGCGCTGCACGAGACCTCCCCCTAGCTTCGCCCACGTGCCGGTCCGGCGCGATCCGCTCTCCCGGGCAAAGTGCTCCCGATGAAGTCGGTGGAGTCCGGCTCCCGTCTTATGCTGTAGGCAGGTGCAATCTGCTGCAGGCAGGTGCAATCCTTGCCGTGGAAAGGTACATCGTTGGCCCGCTTCGTCCGTCTTCTTGGTTTTTGCCTTGGGCTCGCCTTCTGTGCAGGCTGTAGCGGCAGCAGCAAGCCCGGCACCTTTACACTCTCCGTCACGCCGGCCTCGCTCAACATTCAGGCGGGTAGCAGCGGTCAGATCAGCGTTGCGGCCGTGCCTTCCGGCAACTTCACCACGCCCGTCAGCGTGCAGCTTGCCGGCCTCCCCGCGGGCATCACCGCGTCGCCGGCCTCCCTGACGCTGACGCCCGGCACCCCGCAGACGGTCACCCTCGCGGCCTCGGTTACCACGCCCGCTGCCGTCACGCAGCTGAGCCTGAGCGCGAAGGGGGGCAGCCTGACGCAAACCGCTGCGGTGGCCCTCCCCCCCCCGCCCCCACCCAGCTTTTCGCTCAAGATCGACACCGCCTCCAGCAACCTGTTAA
>CAXUIF010000054.1:2070-16327 GCA_964250995.1 uncultured Acidobacteriaceae bacterium | reverse complement strand
GCCCCCGCCCACGACGCCGCCCAGCAAAGGAGCGGTCAACGGGACCCACCAGTAATGGTTGGGCGACGGCAAGGCGGCCCCGCTCCAACCTGCCAGGAAGCAGAACAAGCGGGGACCGAAGTCCCGAGCCGGGTTGATCGCCCACGACTCCAGATACCCCATGGACGCGCCGATGGCAGCGACCAGGAAGCCGATGATGAGCGCGCCCGAGTTCGCGCCCGGGGCCTGCTCGTTGTACTGCTCGGTGATGGCAAAGATCCCGAAAACCAGCACGCCGGTGAGGATGATCTCGTCGCCGAAGGCATGCGCCGGTGTGACGGAGAGCCCGGGATGCGTGAAGAACACGCCGGCGGCCCCGCCCGCCGCGCGCGAAAGGTGATGCGTGGCATTGAAGAGGTCGATCACTGGGTGGAACATGGCATACACCAACATTGCTCCGCAGAAGCCACCGAGGATCTGCGCAACGCAGTAGGGCAGAACCTTGCGCCAGGAAAACTGCCGAAAGCAGGCCAGCGCCACAGTGACCGCCGGATTCGCGTGGCAACCGCTGACCGAGGCCGTGCTGTAGATCGCGACCGTCACCGCGAGACCCCAGGCAATGCAAACGCCCCAATACGCCTGCTGATAGGGGCTGGGGTCGTAGAGCGTGTACATGCCCGCGACGGAGTCGCCGATGGTGATGATGAGGCACATCGCTACGGCTTCCGCGACCAGTTCCCCCACGTACGCTTTCTTCACAGACTTGCCTTTCGTGGAAGCAGATTTTAGGTGTCGATCCAATCGAAGGTGCGCGTCACGGCTTTCTTCCATTGCCGGTAGAGATTGGCTCGCTCGTCTTCTGCCAAACGCGGCTTCCATACCTTGTCGGTCGACCCGTTGGCCACCAGCTCATGGAGGCTCTGGTAGAAGCCACAGCCGAGCCCCGCGACATAGGCTGCCCCCAAGGCCGTGGTCTCCCGGACAGCCGGGCGCACGACCCGCCGGTTCAGCAGGTCCGCTTGGAACTGCATGAGCAGATCGTTGGCCACCATGCCGCCGTCCGTGCGCAGCTGATCCAGCACGATCCCCGAGTCGGCCTCCATCGCTTCGACGACTTCGCGGGTTTGGAACGCCGTGGCTTCCAGCACCGCGCGAGCGATGTGTCCGCGATTCGCATAGCGCGTAAGCCCGGCGATGATGCCACGCGCGTTGTCCTTCCAGTACGGTGCGTAGAGGCCCGAAAACGCGGGGACGATGTAGACCCCGCCGTTGTCCGCAACGCTGGCCGCGAGGGACTCGATCTCTTCGCTTCGTTCGATCATGCGCAGGTTATCCCGCACCCACTGGACCAGTGCGCCCGTAATCGCGATGCTGCCTTCGAGTGCGTACACGGGCGGGGCGTCCCCGATCTGGTACGCGAGCGTGGTGAGCAGACCATGAGTTGACGGCACCGGATTCGGGCCGGTGTTCATCAGCAGAAAACACCCGGTACCGTAGGTGTTCTTCACCTCACCCGGCTGGAAGCAGGTTTGGCCCACCATGGCCGCATGTTGGTCGCCCAGCATGCCACAGACCGGCACACCTTTCAGCCGCCCCACCTTGATCTCGCCGAAGTCGCTGCTGCTGGGGCGGATGGCGGGAAGCATGGCCTCTGGTACGCCAAAGATGGCGAGCAGCGCCGGATCCCACGCGAGCGTGTGAAGGTTCATCAGTTGCGTGCGGCTCGCATTGGTCACGTCGGTAAGGTGGACGCCGCCATCGACCCCGCCCGTCAAATGCCACAGCAGAAAGCTATCCAGGTTCCCAAACAGCAGCGCCCCTTCTTCCGCACGTTCGCGCGCCCCCGGGATGTTGTCGAGGACCCAACGAATTTTGAGGCCGCTGAAGTAGGTTGCAAGCGGCAGGCCTGTGATGGCGCGAAAGCGATCCTGGCCACCCTCAAGCGAAAGCGCGTTCACGCTCTCGCTCACACGCGTGTCCTGCCAGACGAGCGCATTGCACACCGGTTCCCCGCTCGTTCGGTCCCACACCACCGTGGTTTCCCGCTGGTTCGTGATGCCGACCGCAGCAATCTGCCCGGACCCAACCTCCGCAGCCTGGCAGGCCCGGTCGATGACGTCAACCGCCGCACGCCAGATCTCCTGAGGATCGTGTTCCACCCAGCCTGGTTGCGGGTAGATCTGTGCGTGCTCGCGTTGGGCGGCGCCCAGCACCTTGCCGGTGCGATCGAAGATCATGCAGCGTGTGCTGGTCGTCCCCTGGTCCAGCGCGGCAAGATATGCGGACATCGTGCTCTACCTCGCGGGCGATGCTTGCTTTCGGGTCGCGCCCATCCTACACGCGTTTGCCCCTGTGTAAGAGCGTTTACGATGGCCCCACTTGTGCGGAAACAATCTCAGGCCGGCGGAAGAAGAATCGACATGGTGGTTCCGCGCTGCTCGCCTTCGCGCTGACTTTGCAGAGCAAACCGGCCATTGTGCTTGCGAATGATGTTATCGCTCACCCAAAGGCCGAGCCCTGTGCCTGTGCCCGGTTTGGTCGTGAAAAACGGCTCAAAGATGCGGCTGCGAATCTTCTCCGGAATCCCCGGACCGTTGTCGGCAACGCTGATCACGACATCGCCCTCTTCTGAGGCGAACGTGCGGACCGTCAGGTGCCCGCCCTGCTCCATCGCATCAAGCGCGTTCACAATCAGGTTCGATACGACCTGCCGGATCTCTCCCCGGACCGCGTGGACCGCAAGCGAGGCGTCGTATTCGGTTGCGATGCTGATACCTTTGGCAGCGAAACGGCGAGCGTACAAGCTCAGCGTGTCTTGCACGTTTTCCGACACGTTGAACTTCTGTGCCGTCGTCAGTTCACGATAAAAGCCAAGGCTTTGGCGCGTGATGTGCGACAGCCGCTCGAGTTCCGACAGAGCCTCGGACGCATAGTTGCGCGAGGTTGCGGGCACGCCGCTGTCGGTTTCGATAAGAAACAGCAGATTCGTGATCGCCTCCAGCGGATTGTTCAGTTCATGCGCGATGGCAGCCGAGAGACGCCCCGCGGCGGCGAGCTTTTCCGATTGCACCAGAGCCTCCTGCGCCGCGCGTTGCGCGCTGTACAGGCGTGCATTGTCCAGGGCAACGGCCATACGATCGGCCAGATCCGCCGCGTACACCGCATCGGATTCGGTATACGAACGTCCGCCCGCTTCAAGCACAAACAGCACGGCTCCGAGGGGCTTCAGTGCATTGTGCACCGGAGCCGCAATGACGGTCGTTGCCGGTGCGAGCTTTCGCAGGCGTGGAGCCTTTTCGGAGAGCACTTCCTCTGCGAGGCCTCGCAGTTCCCCTTCCAGGGATAGCGTCTCCGCAAGGGCGTCATCGTCCAGCCACAAGAGTTCGCACCGATCCGCAAAAAAAGGCACGACCGAAGAGCGCACCGCCCGCATCGTCGCTTCAAGATCCAATGTTCTCGTGATCTGGGGCCCAAGCTGCGCCATAAAACGCAGCATCTGTTCCGCTTCGCTGGATCGGATCACGGAGCGCACCAGGTTGATGAGCTCCTGCGGATGTACGGGCTGGGCGATATACGCATCCGCGCCGCCCGAAAGCCCAGCCGCGCGACGATCCGGGTCCGTGAAGCTCGCCGAGACCTGAATGACCGGCAAGCCGCCGTACACCGGATGCTGCTTGATGCGGCGGCAAACCTCATAGCCGCTCATATCCGGCAACTTTACGTCCAGCACCACGGCCACCAGATTCGCGTTCAGGGCCTCAAGCGCCGCAGCCCCCGTGCCGGCCTGCACGGGCCGGTAGCCTTCTCGTTCCAGAATGCGGCACATTGCGTAGCGCTGCTCTTCGGTATCGTCTACATACAAAATCGGCTTGTCGACCCGGATCATGCGCCTTCGCTTTCCTGATGCAGGTTGCTCAACCCGACGTCCAACAGCGCACGCTCCAGAACCATGCGCTGCTCCTCGCTGGACGTATCTTTGCGTCCGAGTACCTCGACCTCCAAGCTGGCCAGAAGGGAACGCTCCGCTTCGCTCAGCAATTTGGAGGTGATCATGACCAGGCGCAGATCTCGCAGCTCGGGATCGCGGCGCAGCTCCTGCACAAGCTCGATGCCATCGAGTTCGGGCATGACCAGATCGAGTACCGCAAACGCCGGCTTGTGCGTGCGAATCAGGTCCAGGCCTTCGCGCCCGTTCGCCGCTTCCAGCACCCTCGCGGCCGTCAACGTCGCCAGCTGACGACGCAGCAGGTAGCGTGAGACCTCGTCATCATCGACGACCGCAACGATGTCACTGGAGCCCTGTTTGGGAAGGGCTTCTTCTTTTGTCTCAGACAGGGGCAGCCGAAGGTAAAACTGCGACCCTTCGCCCACCTTCGAGTCGAACCACATCTCCCCGCCCAGAAGCTCAGTGAACCGCTTGGCCAGGGGGAGGCCAAGCCCGCTTCCACGATGTTTCGGCGTGGCCCCCTCGTCGACCTGACCCCACTCCTGCAGTACCAGGTCCCGGTTCTCCGGGGCGATCCCGATGCCGGTATCTGCCACACAAAAGACGATGGAGCCGTGCTTTGGTTGCGCGGACAACACGACCTCACCGCGGTCGGTGAACTTCAGCGCATTCGAGATGAAGTTGCGCAGGATCTGCGACAGCTTGCCTTCATCGGTGACCAGATGCAGATCGGCCGTCGGCATCTCGACGCGGAAGTCGACATGCTCGGTTTGCGCAATGGGACGGAACATGCCACGCAGCGCCGAAAAGACGTCGTTGACCGAAACGCCCGCCGAGCGAAGGGTGATCTTGCCCGCTTCCACCTTGGCCAGGTCCAGCAGATCGTTTACCAACTCGGTCAGGTTCTGCGCCGACCGCAGAATGAAGCCAACCTGCTTTTCCTGCTCGGGGCTGAGGTCTCCATCCGTGTGCTCCAACAGCAGCCGCGTCAGACTGACGATGCTGTTCAGCGGTGTGCGGAGCTCATGCGTTACCGTGGAAAGAAACCGGCTCTTCATCTCGTTGGCTTGCTGTACGGTTTCGGCTTTATCTCCCAGCTCCGAGTACAGCACCAGCACGCCGCGGTTGGTCTCCTCCAACTCACGGTTGAGCCGTTCGAGCTCTACCTCCCGCTGGCGCAACTGCTCCAGCAGTCTCATCAGCTCCTGATTCTGATCGACCAGCACCGTGATCGCATCGGCAGGCCGTGTGGCCGCCAGGGCTTCCACGAGATCGCGATCCGTAGGTGGCTTTCGCCCTGCACTGGTTGCAAGCTTTTGGACGAGGGTGACACGCGTCCCCTCCGGCCCACTGACCAGATCGAATTCGTCCGCCAGGCGTTTCGCGCCTGGAAGTCCAAGCCCCATGCCCGTGGTGGAACGGTAGGTTCCATCCCAGATTGCAGCGAGGTGCGGAATACCCGGACCCTGGTCCTGCACCACGATGCGAAGCGCCAAAGCCGGTGCTCGGTCCACGAAGTACTCGACCTTGCCCCCTCGCGCATAGACGAAAGCATTGCGCACGATCTCGGACACGGCGGTGGCGATGCGCGTTTGATCCTGCTTCTCGAAACCCAGCAGCGTCGCGATCTCCGCGGCGCGCTTGCGGGCGAGCAGCAGATCGGCCTCTCCAGAAAGGTTCACCGTTAACAGCGGCGGCCCCGCAGGGCGTTGCCCTTTGCTCATAAACGCACCGCAAGCACCGTCGCGTCGTCGCGACCACGATTGAAATCGCGATGGAGAACTGCGGCGACACTGGAGGCGTGAGCTCCCATCAGTCCCGGGTAGGTATCCAGACTCCAATGGGTGGAGATTCCGTCGGTGTGCATGACCAGCAGATCGCCCTCGATGAAAGGATAGTCGAACGATCGAACCTGGCGCATCTGGTGTCCAACTGTTCCATTTTGAGAGATCAAGTGCACCACTTTGCCGGGGCGGTGGAGCGCGCCGGAGATGTTGCCCACACCGCAGAAGGTAACGCGGTGCGTCTCCCTGCTGGCGCTCAGCACGGCGAGGGCCGCACCGCGGGTGCTGTGCATGGGTCCGTGCATCTGCTCGACCAGAGCAGCGGGCGTACGACCGGCGGCGCCGGCGAAGATCTCTACCGCAAGTGTGGCCGCCTCGGAGGCCTGCAGTCCATGGCCGAGGCCATCTACAACGAGGAAGTGCTCCTCTTCCCCTTCCCGCTTGCAGGCCCAACGATCCCCACTCACCTCTTCGCCCTTGAGGGCGGTGCAAACAACGCCCGGCAACGAGGCAGGGCGACCTGCCCCGCTGAACCGCAACCCAATCACAGTGCCTTTGCCGGGCCAGGAATACGCTTCCATCCCATCTGCAAGGCGCTGGATGGAACCGAGGCCCAACCCTGGCGTCAAGGCGGAAGAATAGCCGTCGGCAAGGCAGAGACTCATGTCAGCCATGCCGGGGCCTGAGTCCACGGCGAGGAGCTCAAGCGTCCGCGCGTGCACAAACGGATTGATCAGCAGCGTTCCACCCGCCGCGTGGTGAAGAAGATTGGTCGCCAGCTCCACCGCGGCAATCTCAACCTGGTCACAACGGGCCTCGGGCAGTCCCACGCGGACACCCTGCTCCCGTGCGGTGCGACGCGCGACCGCTACCTGGGAGGAGTCCATCACCGGCACCACGACGGTCTGCCCTATCGACTCCATTTCGTAAGCGTCACCGTGGTTCCCTCCTGCTCTTTGGATGCCACAGCGAACTCATCCACCAGCCGCTTGGCCCCGCCCATCCCAAGGCCCATGCCGCTGCCTGTGGTGTAGCCGTCGGTGAGCGCGAGCGACAAATCAGGGATGCCCGGCCCCTGGTCGGTGAAAGTCAAGCGCAAAGCCTTTCGTGCACCTTCGCTCAAGACCTCGATCAGAACATCGCCCCCGCGGCCGTAGTGCAGCGTGTTGCGTGCTATCTCACTGGCGGCCGTGACGACCTTGGTCTGGTCCACAAGGCCGAACTTGGCTTTGACGGCTTGCTGCCGCACCGACGTTCGCACCAGCACGACGTGCTCAGAAGCCGTGATCGGGAGGCGTTCAGTCTCCAGGACTTCCATGGTCGTCCTTTTCGCCCTGTTCCGGGAAGGTCCTCTCCGCGGCCAACTCTGCCTGCAAAATGGCCATGCCGCGCTCCACCGAAAGCGCCGTGCGGATGCCCGGAAGCGACAATCCAAGCTCAACCAGCGTGATCGCAACCGCGGGCCGCATGCCCACCACGACGGTTTGCGCATCCAAAACGCGCGACATCCCTGCGATGTTGTCCAACATGCGGCCGATAAAAGAGTCCACCACGTCCAGCGACGAGATATCGATCAGGACTCCCTTGGCGTTGTAGCGCACGATCTGATTGGTGAGATCATCCTGCAGTTGCAGGGCAAGCCGATCGTGCATGTCCACCTGCACGGTAATTAGCAAAAAGCCGCCCATGCGCAGAATCGGGATATGGTCCATCGGGTCGTCTCCTGCCTAGCCGGCTTGCCCGTTCAGGGCCTGCTTCTCGGTAGGGCGCACCTTGGTCACCTGCAGGTTGGCTCGCTTGAGCGCGATGCGGAACGCATCGGCCAGACTGGCCTTGGTCACCACATCCCCAAGCTCCACGCCCAGATGCACGATGGTTTGCGCGATTTGTGGGCGGATCCCGCTAATAATGCACTCGGCCCCCATCAGCCGGGCCGCCGTAACCGTCTTGAGCAGATGTTGTGCCGTGAGCGTGTCCACCGTAGGCACGCCGGTGATGTCGATGATCGCGATCTCAGAGCCGGACTCCACAATGCGCTCGAGCAGTGCCTCCATGATGGTCTGTGTACGGGAGGAGTCCAGCGTGCCGATGATGGGCAGCGCGAGGATGCCATCCCAGAGCTTGACCACCGGGGTCGACAGCTCCATCATCTCCTGCTGCTGCCTGCGGATGACCTCTTCACGGGTGGTCTGGTAGACCTCCGTGGTAAACAAACCGAGTTGGTCGAGCAAGAGGTTCGCACGCCAGGTCGCCTCCGTCAGGAAGTTCAGGTCGTCCTTGTAGAGATCGTGGAATACAGAAAACAGTGGCTTTTTTAGGGAGAACACGAAGGTTGCCGTTTCGCTGGGAGAAAAGCCCAGTGTGGCGCGGCTGGCTGAGACCTGCGACAAGAACCGGCGAAGACCTTCGAACGGCGCAGTGCGTATGGTCTCCTGCCCCCCTGCCGTGACCGCCTCCCGCAGCAGTTCGAGGAACTCCTTGCATTGACTCCGAAGGTCGGCGTCCGCGATGCGATTGCGCGACTGAACGGCTCCCTTCTGGGCCGTCATCCAGGCCTCCAAAAGCGGACCCTCATGACTCCGGAGAATCTCCGGCAACTCTGTTTGACTCATCTTTCCCTTTCCCAAAGGCGCAACGCACCTCCGGTGCCCCAGCAGGCCTGTCCGGATTCCATGATGTTGAATCGAAGCTGATTCTACCCAATTCTGTCCCTGGCCGCCGCGAGGGCTTGAAAGGGGGACGCTCGCTCTTGCCGCGGTCACCCTTCCCACGGCTTCCTCCAGTGTTAGAGGCGATCGGGCCTGCATAATGCACTGCGGCTGGGGCGATCCTACGACTTTCGAGCAAGCTTCTGCCACGATCTCGGCCACGGCTACAGTGCGACTTACAACTTTTGCACGATTTACCCCGCCTGCTCGGGAGAGCTAGGGTCCAGAAAGAACGAAATTGCTGTGATTGGAGTGTGCCGGCGACGAGCACATTGGAACTCATGCCTCTGCGGACCAAACTCCAAATCGTGATCACCCTTTGCGCCGCAGCCGGCGCCACGGTCCTGGCTGCCCGGGCAGGGTCGCCCACCTGGCTACCGTTCTGTCTTCTTCTGGTCGCCGTCCTCGTGAGTTCCGGGCTTAAAGTCGCCCTGCCCCAGGGCGATGGCTCCATGTCGCTGAACTTTCCCTTCATTCTGCTGGGAATCGTGCAGCTTTCCCCCGTGCAGGCGATGCTCTTGGCGGCGATCTCCGTCGCCGCACAGTGCCGCATACGCGTAAGCAAGATCTTCACAGCCGTTCAGATCGTCTTCAACGTCGCCAATACCATGCTCGCCACAGCCTGCGGGTTCCTGGCGTACGCTGCCCTTTTGCGCGCCCACCTCGCTCCGGCGCCGGCGTTGGCTGTGGCTTCGGTCAGCTACTTCCTTTGGAACACGGTTTCTGTGGCCCTGGTGTTGGCTCCTTCCCGAGGAGAAGGCGCACTCTCCCTTTGGCGCAGGGAGTACCCCTGGTACCTTCCGTTCTACCTGGTGGGCGCCGTGCTGGCGTCCACGGTGAACTGGATGAGCCTGCGGTTCGGTTGGGGGACGGCCCTGCTGCTTGTGCCGTTCGTCTACACGCTGTACCGGGCCTACATGAGCCAGGTCTCCCGTTTGAAGGAGCGGCAACAGCATCTGGAAGAGACCGAGGCGCTCCATCTGCGGACCATCGAAGGGCTCGCAATGGCCATCGAGGCGAAGGATCAGGGCACCCACGATCACCTTTTCCGTGTGCGACATTACGTGAAAGCCGTGGGCGCGGCCTTGCAGCTCGGCAAGCTCGAACTGCAGGCCCTTGAGACGGCAGCGTTTCTGCACGACATCGGCAAGCTGGCAGTGCCCGAGCACATCATCAATAAGCCCGGCAAGCTGACCCCCGAAGAGTTTGAAAAAATGAAGATTCACCCGGTGGTCGGCGCAGACATCCTCGAGCGGGTGCGCTTTCCTTACCCGGTCGTGCCGATCGTTCGCTCGCATCATGAGTGGTGGAACGGTACGGGGTATCCCGACGGCCTGCGCGGCACGGACATCCCCATCGGCGCGCGCGTTCTTACCGTGGTCGACTGCTTTGATGCCCTGGTCTCCGATCGTCCCTACCGCAAAGGCATGGGAGCCCTCCAGGCGCTAAACATGATCCGCAGCCTGAGCGGCAAACAGTTCGATCCGACGATTGTCGCTATCTTCGAGCAATGCCATGCCGAAGCTGAAAGCCGTCAGCAGAGCTTCGTTCCCGCCGACTTCACGCCGCTGAATACGGAAGTGGAAGTGTGGCGCGGAATGGCGCCGGGCGCCGGGTACGAAGCCGGTTCGGAAGCAAACGCACCCGAAACACAACAGTCTTCGCCCGAGGTGATCGCACAGCAGCTCACAGAGGCAGCGGGGGCCTCGCTGGATTCGATTGCTTCGGCAAGCCAGGAAGCACACAGCTTGTTTGAGCTGAGTCAGACGTTCAGAGGATCGCTCACCCTGGAAGAGACCACGTCGGTGATGGCCACGCGCCTTCGTCGCCTTATTCCTTTCGACGTTTGCGTGCTGTACCTGAAGCACGGAGATGCGCTGGAAGCGCGCGTTGTGGATGGCGTAGGCGCAAGCACGTTCACCTCGCAGCCAGTACAACTGGGCGAAGGCATCTCGGGCTGGGTTGCTCAAAGCGGCAAACCCCTTCTGAACGGCAACGCGGCAGTGGAGCCAGGCTGTCCGCTGACGACCGATGGTCTGCCTGCTCTTCGTTCCGGCTTATCGATTCCGCTTTTCAATCTCCACCACGATGTCTTCGCGGTACTGACGCTTTACTCGGTCATAGCCGACCCGTTTTCGCGCCCTCACCTGCGCACCCTGCTTGCGATGGAGTCCAAACTCTCGCTTGCTGTACAGAACGGCTTGCAATTGAACCGGGCAGAGCTCGACGGTGACGTGGACTTCCTAACTGGACTGCCGAATGCGAAGCGAATGTTTTTGCGCCTGGAGACCGAATTGGCACGCTGCCGCGAGTTGGCCCTGCCTCTCGGCGTCATCGTCTGTGACTTGAACGGCTTTAAAGAGGTAAATGAGCGGCGGGGGCATCTCGCCGGCAATCGCCTGCTGCGACTCGTGGCCGAAGGATTGCGCCAGCTGTGCTCCGGTTCCGAAATTGCCTCGCGGCAAGGCGGGGATGAGTTCGTCCTTATACTTCCAGAGATCTTCGAAACTCCCCTTGCCGATCGGTGCGAAGCGGTCAAGCAGGTGATCGAGTCGGCTTCGCGACGCGCCGGTCACGGCGTGCGCGTAACGGCCAGCGTGGGCGCGGCCTTCTTCCCCGGAGATGGCGTCATCGCCGAAGATCTTCTGGCCGCGGCGGACCGCCGCATGTACCTGGACAAGCAGCGTCATTACAGCAGCAGCACCGCCCTGTCGGTTGAGGGGAAGCCCACGCCACAGCCAGCGTGCACAGGGTAATCATGCGCGCTTGGAAACGGTTGGCTCGACTCGTCTCGCTCGTCCTGTTCGCTCTGTTCGGCGCTTCGGCGCTGATGTACAGCGCACCGGGGTACTTCGCGGATGCGAGGGAGATGGACGCGACGCGTGGAACGGCCGCGCGCAGCGATCTCGACCGGATGCGCGCCCAGCAGGACTCTTTGCATCATGTGCTGTGGGAGCAGACTGCGGGTTGGCTGCACGGGGATCTTGGAATGTCGCGGCAGTACCAGGTGCCCGTCCGCGAGCTCTTACGCGAACGCGGATGGAAATCCGCAAAGGTGCTTCTTACAGGCGTGCTCGCCGGCTGGCTTGCAGCGCTTTTCTTTGCTGTTCCGCTCAGCCTTAGTCGCTCCCGCCGCACTGACTTCGCCCTCGCGCTCACCACGGCACCGCTTCTGGCCTTGCCCGTGGGCGCGATGGCCACGTTTTGTCTGCTCGGGAACCTCAGCGAACCCGCCTTGGTGCTCGCTGTCGTCGTCGCTGTGCGCGATACGAAGCTTCTGCACCGAGTGCTTCAGCAGGCTTGGCGCGCGCCGCATATTGTCCACGCACGGGCGCAGGGTTTCTCTTCTGCACGGATTCTCACAGTCCACATTTTCCCGATCCTGCGTAGCGAATTGCTTAACATCGGGATGATGTCGTTTACGCTCGCGCTGAGCGCACTGGTGCCCGTGGAAGTTGTATTTGATCTTCCCGGCTTGGGCCAACTTGCCTGGTCCGCTGCCATGAATCGCGATCTGCCAGTGCTCGTCGCGGTTACCTGCCTCATGGCGGGATGTGTCGGCATCGCGGGCTTTCTGGTCGAGCCGGAACGCCCCCGCCAGGAGGTGCCATGCGCCTAGCGATGTTCCTTTTATTGGGCTGCCTTCTCTCCATGGCGGCTTGGATTCTGTGCTCTTCCCGCCACGGCTATGCTGATCAGAGCCGTGATCAGATCGCAGCACCGGCCAGCCGCACCTTCTTTGCCGGGACCGATGAACTCGGGCGAGATCGCGCCGTGCGGCTCTCCCTCGCGCTTCTGATAGGGCTGGCTGGAGCCTGCCTCGCGAGTGCCGTTGCGAGCAGCCTTGCCGTCTCACTCGGGGTGTTCGCCGCCTTCGGTCCGGGGTGGGCACGGTGGTCCTTGCTGTACGCCGGCGACCTGTTCCTCACTTTGCCTTGGTTGTTTCTGCTTATGTTGGTGCGCTCAGCGCTCCCACTCAGCCTGCCCCCGGTCCAATCGGGAGCGATCACCATTTTGCTGCTCGCACTTGTGGGCGCTCCGGCGTTCTTGCGCGTAAACCACGCGAGGGCGGCAACCCTGGTCCGGGCTGACTGGCTTGTTCAAGCGCACGCCGCTGGTCTGCGAAGGCCACAGATAGCTCGTCAGCTACTGCCACACCTCCGGCCCGTTTTATGGACACAATTTCTGCTCTACATTCCGGCCTGTCTAATCGCCGAAGCAAACTTAGGAACACTGGGGCTCGGCTTGGGCGAACCCCTGCCCTCGCTGGGCAACTTCCTGGCCAACCTTCAGGGCGCGGCACTTCTGGGAACATCGCGCTTGGTCTACCTTCCTGTGGCGGTTCTTGTGGTCGCCCTGGTCGCGCTCGAACTGTCCCTCTTCGGAGCAGAGTCTTGAAGCTCATGCGCACATCCTTCCTCCTCGGCATAGTGCTGAGTTGCTTCGTTGGAACCAGCGTCATAACGCGAGCGCAGGACTCGCATCCCGGCGAGATCGCCTGGGCTTTGAACTACGATCCCAAGACGCTGGACCCAGCCAAGGTAGACGATCAAGCCTCTGAACTTGTCCGGTACCTGACCGCCGGCGTCCTTGTCCGCTTGAACCGCAGCACCATGGCCCTGGAGCCCGAACTGGCCGACAGCTGGACCATCAGCCCCGACGGAAAACTATTCACCGTACGCCTGCGACCGAACCTGCGCTTCTCAGACGGCTCGCCCCTGACAGCAGGGGACGTGGTGAACACGTTTCAGCGTGTACTTTCACCGGCCACGGCGGCTCCGGTAGCAGAGGAGTTTGTTGAACCCAGCAAGGTGACGCTGGATGCCCCTGACAATCTGACCGTGCGATTGCATTTGCCTGTGCGCCTGGTGAGCGCAGCAACGATCCTGGACGAGATCGCGATCGAACCTGCCGGTCGGCCTACTGAGGCAAGAGTGTCGGCAGGCCCCTTCGCCATCGCCGAGTACCACCACGGCGAGTACCTGCGGCTTCGTCGCAATCCGTACTTCTGGCGGCATGACGGTGGAGGCACCGCACTTCCCTACCTGACCTCGGTGCGATTGGATATCCTGGCGAATCGCGAAACAGAGGAGCTTCGCTTTCTGCGCGGGCAGTATGCACTGCTCGACAACGTCGCCCCGGAGAGCTTTGGCGCGATCAGCCGGCGCCTGCCAGGCGCTGCGCGCGACCTGGGTGCCTCCCTCAATACCGAACAGATGTGGTTCAATCAGTCGCCGCGCTCCCCTCTGCCCGCTTTCGAGAAGCAGTGGTTTGCGAGCCGGGCTTTCCGAGCAGCGGTCTCAGGGGCGCTCCGCCGGCAGGACCTGGCCCGCATCGCCTTTGACGGACACGCGACACCGGCCAACGGCTTCATCTCGCCCGCCAACGTCCAGTGGTACAACCACTCGCTCGCACCGGTTCACGAGGACCCCAAGGCAGCGTTGGATCTGCTCGCCAGTGACGGGTTCGTCAAGAGAGGAGCGCAGCTGTTCGATCGTGAAGGGCATCCGGTGAAGTTTTCCCTGGTCACCAATGCGGGCAACCACGCGCGAGAGCGAATGGCCGCCCTGATCCAGCAGGATCTTGCGGGTGTCGGCATGCAGGTCAACATTGTCACGCTCGACTTTCCCGCGCTGATCGACCGCTTGATGCATACGGGGGACTATGAGGCGGCTCTGCTGGGACTCAGCAACGTGCAGCCGGATCCGAGTTCGATGATGAACCTTTGGCTCAGCGACTCTCCGAATCACCAATGGAATCCGAGCGAGAAAACACCGGCCACAGCGTGGGAGGCCGAGATCGACAGGGCGATGCGCAGGCAGGCGGAGGCGACCGACTTT
>CAXUIF010000054.1:0-1970 GCA_964250995.1 uncultured Acidobacteriaceae bacterium | reverse complement strand
CGCGGCAAGGTGTGGATCGAAGGCCGGAACCTGTTGGCGTTGCCGGAACGTGAGGCGCGCAGCCTGCGCGGACGAGCCTTCGCGCTGGTGCCGCAGAGCCCCCTTACGGCCTTGAACCCCGCCCTAAGTTTGCAGACCCACTTCGAACAAGCCTGGAAGGCTCACAGGTCTGCCGACAGAACCCAGTTACAACGGCGCGTAACGGATCTGTTCCGGCGTGTGAACCTTCCGTCCGATGAAGCCTTTCTGCGGCGGAAACCGGGGCAGATCAGCGTAGGTCAGGCACAACGAGGCACCCTGGCGCTGGCGCTGCTGCATGGGCCTGCGGTGCTGATCGCGGATGAGCCTACGAGCGCTCTCGATCCGGTCACACAAGTCGAGGTGCTCGACCTGCTGCGCGAAACAAGTGAAGAGCACGAAGCCGCTCTCCTTTTCGTCTCCCACGACCTCCTGTCCGTACTGCGCCTGTGCTCCAGTGTGGCGGTACTGTCCGGAGGCTTGGTAGCCGAGCGTCTTCCCGTCGATCAAATTGCCGAAGCTACCGATCCGACTTTGCGGTGCTTGCTGGGGACGCTGCCGGTGCCCGCGGACGTGCTGCTGCAGCACATCCGAACCCCCGGACAGAGCGTTCCCGGCAGAACAGAGGAGGATGCGGCGTGCCTTTCGCCTTTGCGATAGCTACGACAGCCCATACTTGTGTGAGGTGACCAACTCAGGCTGACGAACCCAGCGTCACTTGCGAGTTCCCTGCTGTACCGCAGGCGTACGGGTCCTCACGATCCCTTCGCGGACGATCGTGCAACGAGGCCCGTATCCTTTGCCTCCAAGGCGGCGCAAGGTTCTCAAGGAAGGGTGACCGGCGCCGTGAGGGGCAGGTCGCGCGACGAGCTGCCGGCAGAGAGGATGTAGGTCCCGGGCACGTTCTTCCAAGCCTCGGACGCTTCGTCCCAACTGGCAAAGGCGAGCGGCTCCAGCGATACAGTGACGGTTTTCGTTTCACCGGGAGCAAGGGGCACACGCTGCCAGCCTGCAAGCCGGCGAAAGTTTTCCCCAGCGCTCTTTGGTAGCTGCACGTACACTTCGGCGATCTCGGTCCCTGCTTGCTGGCCGGTGTTCTGCACGCTGACGGTCGCGGTCTTCGCGGCGCCATCTACGTGCAGGTCCGCATAGTGGTAGGTGGTATACGCCAGGCCGAAGCCAAAAGGAAAGAGCGGTTGTTTTCCCTCCGAGTCGAACCACTTGTACCCGAAGCGCACGCCTTCGGTGAGTTCGGCCGGGAAAGTGGACTTCTTTTCTTCGGCCACCCAGTGCTCAGGCAAGCCGCCATTGGTGTTGCTGTAGGTCATGCCGAAGACGCGCGCGTGGGGCAGATCGGCCTCGGTTCTCGCGAAGGTAATCGGGAGTTTGCCGGAGGGGTTCACGGTGCCGAACAGCAGGTTGGCGATGGCCTGTCCTCCAGCGATTCCTGGATACCATGCCTCCATCACCCCGGCGACGTCGTTCACCCACGGCATGCTGACCGGGTTGCCGGTGATCAGTACCACCACCGTGCGTGGATTGGCTTTCGCCACGGCCGCAATCAGGGCGTCCTGGTTGCCGGGCAGCGCGAGGGTGGGCGCATCGCCGCCCTCGCTCATGTACTGGTCGGCGAAGACGAGGGCCACATCGCTTTTGGCTGCCAGCGCCGCGGCTGCCGCGGGGTCGGTACCCGGGTCGAAACTCACCTGCGCGCCGGGCGCGTGTTCGCGAATGTACCTGAGGGGTGCGGACGGAAAGTAAACCGCCTGGCCCCATCGGGTCGACTGGTTGGGCGAGATCGCATTGCCCCCCGGCGCGTCCACCTGGGCCGAGCCGCCGCCCGACATGACGCCCACGTCGGCGTGAGCGCCGATCACGGCGATCGAGTGCAGACTTGCTGGCCTCAAGGGTAATGTGTTGCGCTCGTTGCGGAGCAGCACGATGCCCTCTTC
>CAXUIF010000053.1:3673-16538 GCA_964250995.1 uncultured Acidobacteriaceae bacterium | reverse complement strand
GCGTAATGCAACAAGCTGAAGACTTCATGCCCGGCCAGCTTATCGCGGCCGTTCAGAAAATCAAGCTCAATCGCGAAGGCAATGCCTACAACTTTTCCGCCAAGTCGTTCTACCAGCTCCACCGTGGCCTTCATCGTGCCGCCTGTGGCCAGCAGATCGTCCACCAGCAGCACCTTCTGCCCCGGCCGTACCGCGTCCAGATGCAGTTCCAGGCAATCTTGGCCGTACTCCAGGTCGTAGCACACCTTGGCTGACTCCGCCGGTAGCTTGTTCGCCTTGCGCACCGGCACAAATCCCGCATTGAGCCGATACGCAATCGCCGGTGCAAAGATGAAGCCGCGCGCCTCCGTACCAAGTACCAGATCGACATCCTTGCCGATGTAGTGCGCCGCGAACGCGTCGATCATCTGCGCGAAGCCGGCCTTGTCCTTCAGCAAGGTTGTGATGTCATAGAACAAAATGCCCGGCTTGGGGAAGTCCGGCACGGTGCGGATGAGCGCCTTGAGCGGCTCGCAAACGGAGGTTTCCATCATCAATTCTTACCAGGCTCCTTCGATCTGAAACGGCCCTAGCGCGTCGCCTTCGCCTTCGGCCAACTGGTGCTCCACCACGGCGTCGACGCGGCTGCCCCGGGATCCCTTATGCAGTTCGGCGCGCAGCTCGGCGATGCCTTCGAGCGAGCCTGCTGCGACCACTTCTACCTCGCCCGCATCTGTGTTCCGTACCGTGCCGCGCAGCCCCAGTTCCGCAGCCTCACGATGCACAAACCAGCGGAATCCCACGCCCTGCACCCGGCCCCGCACAAGAAAGTGAACGACCATGACACCTCAGTGTCGCAGAGCCACGTCCCGGCACGCAAGCAACTCTCGATAGACGCCCAAAACAGACAACCCTGCCAACGATCCTAGGCGTCTGTCTGTGTGGAACATCAACACCGGCCAACAGCACCGAACGTTCGCTGTTGTAGAGCAATTTGAGCGAGAACGTCGATCTGCTGCCATGCTTCCCTTTGGGACAGCACCGCCGTTCTCCCATGAACCACTTATGAGGAGACCCCCTACGATGTCCACCCTGCGCAAAACTGTTTCTGCCTTGTTCGCCTTGTCAGCCTTGCCCTTTGCCGCTCAGGCGCAATACCTCAAGGCGCACGGAGCCAGCTTGTCGGTCGGCGGCACTGGCCAGTTCAGCCGCAATCTGACCACGGACCCGAGCTATCGCCCCTTTACCTACCCCATCCAGAACGGCACCACCCTCACCACGGTCTATAACCAGCAGCAGTACACGACGTGGTCGGCGGGCTTCCTCACTTCGTTCCAGTTCCACCCCGTGCCCTGGGCCGGCATCGCCTTGAACTACGGCTTTACCCACTACCAGGAGCGCTTCGTTTACAACTACGCCGTCAATCAGTCGCAGGGCCAGACGAGGGTGACCACCGACGCGCACGAGTTCACCGGTGGCTACCTGCTCCATCCGAAGCACATTCCGTTCCAGCCTTATGTTGAGGTCGGCGGGGGTGCGATCGATTTCACGCCCTGGCAGGGCTCCAATCAGTTCCGCGGCGCCGGCTTGCTCGAGACGGGCTTCGATCTGCCGGTCAAGAATCAGCACATCGGCTTCCGTGTCTCCGGTCGTTCGCTGATCTACCGCCAGCCCAATTTCTATAACCCCGTCATCAGCAGCCGTGGCTGGCGTGTGACCGTGGAACCGGCAGTAAGCGCCTTCTACCGGTTCTAGCTGGGAGGAAGTGTCCGCTCCCGCCTTACCCCGAACGCAGTGAAGGACCTGCTCTATGAACGGAGCGCTATAGCGCCCCTGACGTGGGGCAGGTCCCTTCTTTCAGTCCATGAAACTGGCCGCAGAGGTGGCCCGGGCATTACGCGCGGCTCATATACGCGCCTTCGGCCGTGTCGACTTTGATCTTCTCTCCCTCGTTTATGAACGGTGGCACCTGCACGACCAGCCCGGTCTCTGTCTTGGCCGGCTTGGTTACTGAGCTGGCCGTGGAGGACTTGATGCCCGGTTCAGTCTGAACGACCGTCATCTCAACGGAGGGCGGCAGCTCGATGCCAACGGCTTTGCCGTCGTAAAAGCTGACCGACACAGGCAGGTTGGGGGTCAGATATTCGACCGCGTCGCCCAAGACGTCGTGCTTCAAGTTGGTCTGCTCGTAGGTTTCCTGGTCCATAAAGTAGAAGTCGTCGCCGTCGTTGTACAGATACTCCATCCGGATCTCGTCGACTACAACGCGATCGATCGGGTCGGGCGAGCGAAAGCGTTCCACAAACATGGAGCCCGTGCGGATGTTGCGCAGCTTGGCCTGAATAAACGCGCGCAGGTTGCCCGGAGTGCGATGCTCGACCGAAAAGACCAGATGCAGGTCGTCTTTGAACTTGATGATCATGCCGGGGCGCATCTGCGTGGCCGGAATCGCCATAGAACTCTCCAAATGGATCAGTAGGGTTGGTTACGGTTGAACCACGAAGGCGTCACCTCGCGCGGGCTCAGCAGGGCTGATTGTAGCGTAGCCACCCAAGCGGTTGCCTGCCCTCAGACCCGGAGCGGCGCTTGCGGACTGGACCGAGCTTCGGGTACCAAACGGTTCTTCCACCTGAGAAAGGGCCGCTCGAACCCGTACCAGCTCAGGTGTGCAACCAGCAGAACCAGCGCAAAGGCCACGCCTCCCTGCACCCAGGGAGAGTCGCGACGCAGCCACCGGAACGTGAGCCCGAAGACAAACGGATGCCACACATACAGCCCGTAGCTGACGCGGCCGATCTGACGCAAGGGACGGCTACTAAGAAAGCGGCTTGCGCGAGCTTGCGGCGAGCACACCAGCCACCCGATCGCCCCTGCATACAAACCCGCCAGCAAGCTGTACTTCGTCGCAGCAAACCAGGCACCGCCCGTGCCGCGAAACTTCAACCCCGTGAAGGCCACGAGCAGACCGCAACCAAGGGCCAAACCGAGCAGGCCAGATCGCCAGCGCTGCAACGTGCCCCGGCTTTGCAGCACGGCAAGGATTGCGCCCGCGCAGAGCCCATCCAACCGCGTCACCGTCAGGGAGTACACATCGTGATGCGCTGAAGCAATCGCGATGCGCAAGCCAAAGCTGAGCACAATGCCCCCGGCAAGAACCTTCAGCAAAAAACGGCGCGGCACAAACAGCACAAGGAACGGCCACACAAAATAGAACTGCTCTTCCACGGCCAGCGACCAAAGATGCACCGGTCCCGCCAGCGTTCGTCCAGTAGACGACCAGAAGTTTTGCAGGTACACCCAATAGGGCCAGCTGCATGGAAAGAAGAACAGCGCGCAAACGGTCAATGCCAGGTAGTAGAGCGGAAAGATGCGCAGGCTGCGTCGGGCGTAAAAGATCCGGATCTCCGACCAGTCGCGGGGCCGCGCAGCCAGCAGGATAGAAGTGATCAGAAAGCCCGAAAGAACAAAGAAGAGATCAACGCCTGTCTGCCCAAAGTTGACCACCGAGGGAAGGGGTAAGCCTTCCTGCCCGGCATGAAACAGCAGCACTAGCAAGGCCGCTAAAGCGCGTGCGCCGTCCAGCGCCGGGTAGTACCGGTGTTCGGAACTCAAATTGACCCCGGTAAGAGCAAGTTACAACCGCCAGTATACGGGGCTGTTCGACGACCCGTACCTCCCTCGGGCACGCCACCTCCGCTAGCCTCCAGCGGGATGGAACAGTCGATGGAAGAAGTGGCCGAGCGCGTGAAAGAACCCTGCAGGCTTTTGGGGCGCCTCGCCTGCGGTTGGGCCCGTGGCCCCGGTGGCTGGCGGGTCACCCACGCTGGGCGGGCGGCCTTGGCCCTGCCCATAGCTGAAACTGGTAGTCACCTGCGAGCTGGCCGTGCCGGCTGCGGCCTCGTTGCTGGCCTCCGACGTGGGCGAAAGCCCCTCACTCTGCGCTTGAGGAAAGGGGTGCGCCGCCGCCGCTTGCGCCGAGTTCGCCGGCTGCCCAGGCTTGCCGGCGATGAGCTTGGGCACAACCACCGGCGGGCAGCCGCACGAGCTCCGCTCGTGATCCACAACCTTGTGGAGGTCCCCTTTCACAAACAGCAGGTGCTGCCCCGGCAGCACACGGTAGCTCGCCGAAGAGAAAGGGTCGGTCACGTTCAGCACGGGCGCCCCCGCACCCGCGTTGTCGATGCAGGTGTCCCCTTCGCGCGTGACGCGCAGCTTCAGGTCGAGCGCGCCCTTGGTCACGGGCACAAGCTTCAGATCCGGTGTCAGCAGCGCATCCTGCAGCGCGCTTTCGGTGCTGATCTCCACCGCACCACGGTCCAGCCCGAAGACCAAAGCCCCAGCCTTCCCCGAACGCAAAAGATGGAACGCGCTGGTGGAGCACACCAGCACATGGCCGCCCCGGTGGAGCGCGATCGGCGCATCGTGGTCTGAGGCCGTGATGCTTGCATTCGTCAGCAGGCGAGCCACTTCGCCCTGCACCTCAAGGCCGCCGGTAACGCGCGCATCCCGCGTCGCCACGGCGCCCATCGCGTCGTCTTGCTGCTGCTGCTGTGCTGACAGGCGCAGCCCGGGTAATCCGAGAAGGCTCAGGACCATCACCCGCAGTGCAGCGACGTACCCGGCTTTGCCTTTAGCCCGTCCTGCGTGCGCGCGAAGAGCCTTCATTGCCGTAGGAAGTTTCCGATCAGCTGCTTGCCATGGTCGGTGAGCACGCTTTCCGGATGGAACTGCACGCCCTCGATCGGCAAGCTGCGATGGCGCAGCGCCATGATGGTGCCCTCGCCGGCGACCCGCGCCGAGACCTCGAGCTCCGCCGGGACGCTGTCCTCGTCGACGATGAGCGAGTGGTACCGCGTGCAGGTCATGGGTTGCGGAAGTCCCTGGAAGATCGTTGCGCCGTCGTGCTCCACCAAACTCGTCTTCCCATGCATGAGCTGCCGCGCGCGCACCACCTTGCCCCCAAAAGCCGCGCCAATGGCCTGATGCCCGAGGCAAACACCCAGTGTGGGAATCTGTTCGTCCTTCGGCAACGCCGCGAGCGATCGGATGAGCGGGATCAAGATGCCGGCCTGCTGCGGCGTGCAGGGCCCGGGGGAGAGCAGGATGCGCTCCGGCCGCATGGCCACCACCTCTGCCGGGGTAACGGCATCGTTGCGACGAACGACGACCTCATGGCTGCGAGCCCCCACCTCTGCACCAAGCTCTCCTATGTACTGCACAAGGTTGTAGGTGAAGGAATCGTAGTTGTCGAGCACGAAAACCATACGCTTTCAGTGTACGGCCCGGCCCCGGTGAACGATCAGTTCAGCTTTCGCCCGACGACTGGGAGGTCGAGGCCCAAAACGTACGCATTGCAGATCTTGCAGATGTGCGGGGTGCAGACGTCGCCGGCCCCGGTCCGCGCCATGCCGCGCACCTGCTCGTCGCTGGCACGCCGCAACGGCGTCCAACGGTGCCGGCAGGTGAGCAATGGCGCCAGGCGCTCGTACAGGCGCCGCACCGCGGTAGCCACCCCGTCCTGGTCGATGTGCTCGATCAGATGCGAGAAGAAAAGGGGACTCAGGTCGGCGATCACCGCGCGCCGGCTCACGTCGAAGTAAACGCCCTCGTGCTCCACCTTTTGGCTGAAACCAAACGCCTCTTTCGCGTTCAGCCGAAGGTGCCCCAGGGCGCGTTCCAGGTGCTGCAGTTGTTCTTCCAGATTGCCGGCCATAGCTTCTTCACCTTAGCGCAAGAACGGCGAGGCGCGGTGTATCTTGCGGCTACAACTTGCGTGGCGGTCCCGTGCCGGTGATCCACATACCGTGCGAATCTGCGACACCGCCGTGCTCAGAATGAGGCGCGCCAGTCCAAGCCAGCCCTGCTACACCTACCCGCGCGCCCTTTCGATCGCCCAGATTACGGCCGCCGCCTTGTTCCGGCACTCTTGCGCCTCGGCCACGGGCACAGAGTCCGCAACAATGCCTGCCCCGGCCTGAATGTAGCCTTTCTCGCCATCGAGGAACAGGGTGCGAATCGCAATGCACGAGTCGAAGTTGCCGCTGAAATCTGCATACACGATCGCGCCGCCGTACACCCCGCGTCGCACCGGCTCAAGCTCCTCGATGATCTCCATGGCTCGAATCTTCGGCGCCCCGGACAGGGTGCCCGCCGGAAAGCACGCCTGGAACGCGTCCAGCGGCGCCAAGCCGGCGCGCAGCTTGCCTTCGAGGGCGCTGACCAGATGCATGACGTGCGAGTAGCGCTCAACGAACATGAGCTCCTTAACCCGCACTGAGCCGAACTCACTCACGCGGCCCACGTCGTTGCGGCCCAGGTCCACCAGCATCACGTGTTCGGCGATCTCCTTCGCGTCCTCCCGCAGGCTTTCTTCGTGCGCCAGGTCGGCCGCGTCATCCGCCCCGCGCGGGCGTGTCCCGGCGATGGGCCGGTACTCCACCCGGCCTTCCTTGACGCGCACGAGCAGCTCCGGCGAGGACCCCACAATGTGGCAGGGCCGCCCCTGAGCCTCTGTCTGCAGGCCGAATCGTAGAAAGTACATGTACGGCGACGGGTTCACCACCCGCAGCGAGCGATAAATCTCAAAGGCATCCACCTCCGGAACACAATCAAAACGCTGCGAAAGCACGCACTGAAACACGTCCCCGGCGGCGATGTACTCCTTCACCTTATCGACCGCCTGGAGAAAAACTTGAGGCTCCGTACGCGGCGTGACATTCAGGGGTCCCTCGATACCCCTCTGCGCCGTGCGCGGTAAGGGACCCTCCAGCAGTGCCTCAAGTTCGTCCAACCGAGCCTCCGCATCGTCAAAGGCAGCCGCGGCGCTCTCCGGGGTGAGCGGCGCCCGCGCGCCTGCGGTCACCATCAGGTGAATCGCCTGCTTGACGTGGTCGAAGGCCAGCACCTGGTCAAAGAACATCAGGTGCGCATCGGGCACGTGTAGCTCATCCTGCGCCAGCTCCGGCAAACGCTCGACGCGGCGAACCACATCATAGGCGAAGAAGCCCACGGCCCCGGCCGTGAACGGCGGCAGCCCCGCCCAGCGCGCCGGGCGATGGCCCGCCAGCGCCGCTTTCAACTCCGCGAAAATATCAGCAACAACCGTGCGGGAAGCCGCGTCCGCCGGGCCGCCTTCCCGAATCGTGACCTCCCCATTGCAGGCCGTCAAGGTCCGGTACGGCCTTACGCCAATAAAGGTGTACCGCCCGATCTTCTCGCCCCCTTCCACGGATTCCAGCAGAAAGGCCTCGGGTTCCTGGGCGGCAACGCGCAGAAAAGCCCCTACTGGCGTTTCCAGATCCGCCGCCACCGTGCGTGTCACCGGCACAAGGGTGTGCTCCTCGCAAAGCTTTGAAAACGCAAGCAGATCGGGTGTTGTCTCAATGTCGGACATACCAGCCATAGTACCGAAGTGAGTACCACCTTCGTGCCTTGCCAAGCCCCATCGCGGGGGCCTACTATCGCCCGGTTTGGCTGAGGAGACTTCTCAGCGCCGCAGCAGAAAATACGCTCCTGACCACCCCAAGGCACATCAAAGAAGAGGTGGGGCTGAACCTAGCCAGGGAGAACGATGATGGCCCTTGAAAACCTGGTACCGACGAAGGAGGCCCTGGCCGCGCGTCCGGTACCTGCACAAAAAGGAAACAGCAGTATGGCATTCGCAGTGAACAGCACCACCACCCTCTCGCTCGCGCAGGAGACTAATCCCTGGGAGGCTCAGGCCGCCCGCTTCGATACCGCCGCTACCAAACTTTCGCTCGATCCCGGGATTTGGAAGGTTCTTCGTTACCCCCAGCGCGAGATCATCGTCCACATCCCAGTACAGATGGACAATGGCGAAGTGGAGGTCTTCACCGGCTACCGCGTCCAGCACTCGGTGGCCCGCGGGCCCGCGAAGGGTGGCATCCGCTACTCCCCGGACGTTTCGCTCGACGAGGTGCGTGCCCTCGCCAGCTGGATGACCTGGAAGTGCGCCGTGGTCAACATCCCGTTCGGCGGCGCCAAAGGTGGGGTTATCTGCGACCCCAAGCACATGAGCCAGGGCGAGCTCGAGCGCATGACGCGCCGTTATACCGCCGAGCTGATCGAGTTTATTGGGCCGGAAAAGGACGTCCCGGCGCCCGACATGAACACCAATGAGCAGACTATGGCGTGGATCATGGATACCTACTCCATGCACATGCGCCAGACGGTCACCTCCGTAGTGACCGGCAAACCGATCAATATGGGCGGTTCGCGCGGACGGCGGGAAGCTACGGGACGGGGCGTCTCGGTGGTGTGCGATGAGGCGCTGAAACACCTGAGCCTGCGGCCTGAAGACACCACGGTCATCGTCCAGGGGTTTGGCAACGTGGGTTCGAATGCAGCCAAGATCCTTTGGGATAAAGGCTACAAGGTGATCGGGATCATCGAGTACGATGGCGGTCTGTACAACGCCAACGGCCTCGACATCTCCGAGCTGCTCGAGTACAAGGCCCGTACTGGCACGATTCACGGGTTTAGCGAAGGCGAAGCCGCCGACAAGGATGATCTGCTTACCCGTCCCTGCGGCATCCTGATCCCTGCAGCGACGGAAAACGTACTGACCAGCCAGAATGCCGATCGCGTCCGGGCGCGGATCGTATGCGAAGGCGCAAACGGGCCGACCACCACCATCGCGGACGAGATCCTCGCTCAAAACGGTGTCTTTGTGATCCCCGATATCCTCGCCAACGCCGGCGGCGTGACCACCAGCTACTTCGAATGGGTGCAGGACCGCATGGGGTACTTCTGGACCGAAGATGAAGTCAACCAGCGATTGGACCGCATCATGTCCTCGAGCTTCACCGATGTACTCCAGTACGCGGTAGCTCACAACGTCGACAACCGCATCGCGGCGTATATGCTGGCCGTAGATAGGGTCGCTTACACCACCAAGCAGCGCGGCATGTACGCCTAGCCCGCCCCAGAGGTACAGAAGAAGCCCGCGTGAGAAGCTGTTCACCGGGCTTCTTTTTTGTGCCGAACTTGTTTGCCGCTCGGTGGCCAGCGCTGAAACGGGCCGCCGCGTGACGACTTCGTCATTCCTCCTTGGGCAACACTGGTACGCTTCGCCGTGTGCCCCCAGGGACTCTTCTTGAGCAGTAAGGGATGCTTGCCGGCGCACACGCATGGCCTCAGCATCGCTGCACAAGGAGATTCCGCATGAAGCTTTCTATCAAGGCATTCCCAGGCGCACGGCTTGCACTCGCAGCCGTGCTGAGTGCCTCGCCCCTCGTAGCCCAAACGCTGCAGCATTTCAAGCAGACCAACCTCGTCTCGAACATTGCCGGAGTCGCTGCTGTAACAGACTCGAATCTCGTGAATCCCTGGGGACTGTCTCGTTCCTCCACGGGTCCATGGTGGGTCTCCGACAATGGGACCGGCCTTTCTACGTTGTACTCCGGCACTGGCTCAACTGTTCCGCTCGTCGTGACCGTCCCGTCCGCTCTTTCCGACATCCCGACCGGCTCTCCGACGGGCACGATCTTCAACGGAACACAAGGCTTTGCAATCGCGCCAGGTAAGCCGGCTGTATTCCTGTTCGTTACCGAGGACGGCACGATCTCCGGCTGGAATCCAACGGTGAACGCCAAAGCCGCGGTGGTGATGGTCAACACGAAGCAAGCTTCGGTCTTCAAAGGCCTGACCATGGCCTCCGTGAAGGCCCCCTTCACCGGCCCGACCAGCTTTCTTTACGTTGCGGACCTGCGCAACAGCCGCGTACAGATCTTCGACGAAAACTTTCATCATGTCTCCGAGCTCGAGAACCGCTTTCAAGATCGTGAACTCCCGGCCGGCTTCGCTCCTTTCAACGTCCAGAACATTGGTGGGAATATTTATGTCGCCTTCGCCGCACAAGCCAGCGGCAAACACGACGAGGTTGCCGGCGCCGGTCTGGGCTATGTGGACGTGTTTACCCCGACGGGCACGCTGCTGGTGCGTTTCGACCACGGCAACTATCTGAACGCTCCCTGGGGCCTGGCCGAAGCACCGAGCGATTTCGGCGTGTATAGCCACGACATCCTCGTCGGCAACTTCGGCAGCGGCGAGATCACGGCGTTCAATCCAACCACAGGGCGTTACGAAGGCAAGCTGATGGATGCCGCCAACCAGCCGATCGCAATCAGCGGTTTGTGGGGTCTTTCCTTCGGCAACGGCGCTTCTTCCGGGCCGGCGACGTCTCTTTACTTCGCCGCAGGTTCGAACGGCGAAGCGGGCGGGCTCCTCGGCAGCATCACGGCCATCGAGAACCTGCAGGGGAACGATCAATAACGAAGGCTACCCCCCTTAGAGCTCGTTGCGGTTCCTTGGGCTTAGGCCTCCAGCGCGGTCCGCGAAAAGCGCATCTTCGTCAACCGGTATGACAGAATGGCATCACCGGCTGGCGTTGCTGTAGCCTTTCGCGGACCCGCACGTGAACCTCCCTAACTCCATCACGTTGTCTCGCATTGCTGCCGTTCCAGTCCTGATCTGGGCGTTGTCGGCGCATTCGCCCATCCGCGGAGCACACGGCCAGCAGGAGATCTTTGCCTCGCTGGTCTTTATCGCAGCGTCGATCACCGACGGCCTGGACGGCTACTTCGCGCGCAAACGCGGGCAGATCACCACGCTGGGCATGCTGCTGGACCCGCTTGCCGACAAGCTGATGATCTCCGCTGCGTACATCGTGCTGGTGGCGTATACCCCCGGCGTGGTGAAGCCGTGGATCGCGGTACTCGTGATCGGCCGCGAGTTTCTCGTCTCCGGCCTACGCTCCATCGCCGCCTCCGAGGGGTTTACGATCGAAGCCTCCGACATCGGCAAGCTCAAGACAGTGATCCAGATTGTTTCGGTGGTCGCGGCCATTCTAAACCACCGCTGGTATGAGTGGGACTTTGGCGGCCCGTTCGTGGTGGGTGTTCATTTCATCGCCGTGGCCGCAATCTATTGGATGACGGTAATCTCCATCATCTCGGCCGTCGACTATTTTGTTGGTTTCTGGAGCAAGGTCGATCGGGCCAGCGACACGCGCCGTCGCCGTCGCCGCCCTTCGGTCCTGAGCCGGCGCAAGCGCCCCGCACAGAGCCAGGCCTGAGCGGGGATGCTGCTGCCGTCTCAGCTAACGAAACAGCGTTGTTTCGCGCTGTGAACCTTTAGCCCTGCCGACTTACGAGTAGATCTTGCTCGGAGGCAGACCCCAGCCGTCCTTCGCCTGACTCAGGAAGACCATGTCTGCTCGTCCTGCGAACGCCGGCGTTGCTCGAGCGCCGCCAAGACGGTCTGGGCAAGCGAAGCCACTGTTGCCTCCGCGGCTTCCGCGTGTGGCGGCAGGCCGAGCTCACGGAGCATCTGGCTAGTGATGGGGCCGATAGACACACGAAGGGCTGTGTCCGGCATTCGTGCCCCCGCCGCCTCGAACAGAGCCACTAAATTCCGAGCAGTGGACGAACTCGTGAACGTGATGGCGTCGAGCGCTTCGGCTTTGCCGGCCACCAGGTTGCGCACGAGGTCCACCGACGTTGCCGGAAGGATCGTGCGGTAGGCAGGAGCGATGGTGACGGCAGCGCCCGCGTTCCGCAACGTCACCGGCAACAGATCGCGCGCCTCCTCGGCGCGAAGCAGCAGAAACCGCGTGGGCATGCCGTCCGGCTGGCGCGCCTGAGGCAGCAGGGCAGCGGTAAGCGACTCGGCTACGGCCTGCGCGGGAACAAGATCCGCCGCCCAACCCAATTTGTTTAGGGCGCGGGCTGTCGCAGGGCCGATGGCAGCAAGGCGAAGGGTTGAGGGCAGGGACCGTGGGGTAGGCGCTGCAGATCCGCCTTGCCACGCTGCAGTGCCCCCGTGAAGCCATCGCTTTCCCGCGACCTCGACCGCGTTCGCGCTCGTAAACAGCAGCCAATGGTATCGATCCAGGTGGGCGAGCGCCTCATCCAGCGCTGCAAGCGAAGAGGGTTCCGCGATCGCCACCGCAGGCAAAAGCACAGGATCCAAGCCCAACCGGGAAAGGTGTTCGGCCAGCGCGGAGGACTGCTGTGCAGCACGGGTCACAAGTACGCGTTGGCGCACAGGCATGCTGAACAGTCTCGCAGACCACAGCCCCAGCCTGTCGAGTGCCCTTCGTGCTGCAGATGACGAGCCTTTCAGAACGAACCTTTAATTCGTTTCTATGCGTATACTTTCGTTATGCCTGGAGCTGATCTCTAGAGGTACCCAGAACGGAGCTGCGGGCCATCTTCAAACACTCCGGTTGACCGTCGATGCTCATCCAACGTGCTTTGTTCGGCTCCGTCCTCTGTGCGCTGCTTGCAGCTCAGGCCAGGGCCCAAGTCGCCAGTGAGGTGAAGGGGCGCGTTGCCGATGCGTCCGGCGCCGCCATTGCGGGAGCCCAGGTTACTGCGACGGAGTTGCAGACGGAGGCCCGCTACACCTCCGTCACCGGGGCGGACGGCTACTTCGATTTTCCGAATCTGGTCCCCGGGCGTTACAAGCTGGAAGCGCTTGCGCCAAGGTTCAACCCGTACGTGCGCGAGGGACTGAACCTTGCCGTGGGACAAACCCTTGGCGTGGACTTGCCGTTGCCGGTGGGGGGCACGCGCGAAACCGTCGTCGTGAATGCGGATGCACCGCTGTTACAGACACAGACCAGCGACATCCAGTTCACGGTTCCGCAACGGCAGATCGAAGCCATTCCGCTCAACTCGCGCAACTTCATCCAGCTGACCACCCTGGCGCCGGGCGTGGAGCTGCCGCCCGGCACACTGCTGCCGCGTATCAACGGGGGCCGCCCGCGCACGAATGAGTACCTCTTCGACGGCATCTCCGCGCTGCAACCCGAGCCCGGGCAAGTCGCCTTCTTTCCGATCCTGGACTCGATCCAGGAGTTCAC
>CAXUIF010000053.1:0-3573 GCA_964250995.1 uncultured Acidobacteriaceae bacterium | reverse complement strand
CAGATTGGCATCACCCGTATCTCCACCGTGCCCACCCTGGCCGAGCGCGCTGGAAACTTCAGCGGGGTCGCGACGGTGTATAACCCTGCCACGACAACCTCGGCGAACGGGCGCTACGTTCGTTCCGCGTTCGTGGGCAATACCATCCCGTCCGCGGCATTTGATCCAGCGGCAGTGGCCCTGCTCGCGCGCATCCCGTTACCCAACCTGCCGGGAGCGGCGAACAACTTCACGCGCACCGCCAACGACTCCGACCACCAGAACCAGTTCGATACACGGCTAGATTTTGCTCGTGGCGTAAAGGACCACGCGTTTGCGCGCTACACCTACTACAACGAGGTGGAAACGCCGGTCACGCCCTTTGCTGAAGGCTCCGGGGCGATCGGCGGGTCCGTCTTGGGCACGGGCAATGTGGCGGGTCCAACGAACATCCTGGGCCAGCAAGCGGTCTTGACCGAGACGCACAGCGTGACAGATCACCTGACCAACGAACTGCGGCTGGGGTACACGCGGAGGGCGAACTACCAATCCGGCGCGGCGCTGGCAGGCACGGCTTCCGCCGCGCTCGGCATCCCGGGCATTCCCACCAACGCGGCCTTCAACAATGCGCTCCCTTTGCTGACGTTTACCGGCTTTCAGCAGCTTGGCTCGTCGGCGGCTACCTTCTCGCAATACCAGACCGGCGTGTGGGAACTGGTGGACGAACTGCTCTTTACGCGCGGACGGCACGACGTCCGCGTGGGCGGCGATCTTCGCTGGTACCAGCTCAACGCCATCTCACCACCCAATCCCACCGGCGCTTTCGCCTTCACCACAACCGGCACCGACACCCAGGGCACGGGAGCCACCGCCAGCGCCACCGGCGGCAACAGCTTTGCAAGCTTTCTGCTGGGGCAGGTCGACACCTTTTCCATCGATCTGCAGACCAGCACGCTCCGGCCTCGGGACCACCTGCAGGAGTACTTCGTGCAGGACGATTGGCGAGTGACCCCCAAGCTGACCGCCAACCTCGGTGTCCGGTGGACCCTGAACAATCCGTCTACGGAGAAGTATGACCAGGGCGCTATTTTCAACCTGAACACGCAGGTGCTGGACTATGTGGGCGTAGACGGCCATCCAAAGTCGGCGCGCGAAACCCATTACGGCAACCTGGGACCGCGTCTCGGCTTCGCCTATGCTGCCGATCCAAGGACGGTCGTGCGCGCGGGATTTGGCATTGTGTTCTTCGATCAGTCCGGCATCACCACGCCCTTCACCGTGCCGCAGTTCCCGTTTGTGCAGAACGTACGGCAGGCGACGCAGGACGCCATCAATGCACCCTTCCAGCTTTCAGGTGGCCCCACAGTGGCTCCTATCGCCTTGACGCCCGCTGCGGGTCTCGGTCAGAGCGTGTATACGGTGAATCGGCAGGCCGGTTCAGGGTATGCGCAGCAGTGGAACGTGGCGGTACAGCGGGCGCTGACCAACAGCCTGAGCTTTGAGGTCGACTACGTGGGTTCGCATGTGGTGCACGCCGGGGTACCGGACCAAAACCTCAATCAGCTGACGGCGGCGCAGCTGGCCGAAGGTTTGACGAACCCGGCGGCGCTGACACGGCAGGTCGCGAACCCCTTCTACGGCCAGATCCCGGGGTCCAGCACGATCGGCGGCAAAACCGTTGCGGCCGCGCAGCTCCTCAAGCCCTACCCTCGCTTCCAAAATGTGGCGATCTATCGACAGAACACGGGCCAAACCAACTACAACGGCATTCAGGCGCAGGTGCAGGAGCAGGTGCGGCAGGGCCTCGCGTTCACCTTCGCCTTCACGCACTCACGGCTGATCGACGACGCTTCCGCAGTGTTTTCGTCCACGGTTCTTTCTTCGCCGAACTCCAGTACGCTGATCGCTGCAGACACCTATCGGCCTTACTTGGAACGGGATGTGAGCTCGGGCGACATGCCGAACGTGCTCAGCGGGTCCCTGGTGTATGCGCTGCCGGCCGGACGCGATCACCGCTTCGGCAGTTCGGGTTGGGGAAGCGCGTTGCTGGGTGGATGGAGCGTGGACTCCATCGTCACCGCACAGTCCGGAATGCCGTTCCCGGTGACCCAGGCGACCAACTTCAATGCCTTCGCCGGCTTCGCGCTGCAGCGGCCAAACCTCATCGGTCGACCGAACCTGCCGCCCAACGGAGGGCCCACCGGCGCTCGAGGTCCCAAGCGGTTTTTCAACACGGCGGCGTTTGCCACCGCGCCGCAGTTCACCATTGGCAACGCCTCGCGCAATCCGGTGCGTGGGCCGGCGTTTCGCGACTGGGATGCTTCGCTGATCAAGCGCACGTGGCTGGGCGAAGGAACGCAGCTGGAGTTCCGGGCGGAGCTGTTCAATGTGACCAACACACCCGCCTTTGCTCAGCCTAACGGCAGCTTCGGGACGCCCGGTTTCGGCTCCATCACCGCCACCGTGGCGGAGCAACGGGTGGCGCAGTTCGCGTTGCGGCTAAGCCGATAGCCCTGCCGCCCCAGAAGCGGGACGGGCCACGGAAGCAGCACGACCCGCAGGGTGCCCGAGGGGTACACTTCCCTTCTGGAGGCGCCCGTGGCAACAGGCACCGTGCTGGAAGCGGTTCAGAACAGGCCGGCGATTCCGGTGAGTTTGCAGGGCCGCGAGCTCGTGCCCAACCGCCAGACGCCGCTGGACCTGAGCGTTATGGAAGAGGTGCGCGTCAACACCTCCGCCGTGGAAAGGCGGGCGGCGCAGGTGGGCGCGCGGCGGTCGGTGAAGAAGGACTGGCAAGCGGCCTGGCTGCTGCGCGCGATCGCCTGCATGGATCTGACCACGCTGTCGGGTGACGACTCGGCAGAGCGCGTCAAGCGGCTGTGTGCGAAGGCGCGCCGGCCGCTGGCGGACCGGCTTGTGCGTGCGCTGGAAATTGAGGAGCTAAGGCTTACCGTGGGCGCGGTTTGCGTGTACCACGCCTTCGTCGAAACCGCCGTACGGGCGCTGGAGGGTAGCGGCCTTCCGGTCGCGGCCGTATCGACGGGCTTCCCTGCCGGGCTTAGCCCGCTGGAGACCCGCGTAGAGGAGATCCGGCGCAGCGTGGCGGCCGGGGCCCGCGAGATCGACATTGTGATCACGCGTTCGCACGTGTTCAACGGCGAGTGGAACGCGCTGTATGACGAGGTGGCGGCCTTCAAAGAAGCAAGCGGGCCCGCGCACATGAAGGCCATCCTGGGCACGGGGGATCTGCTGACCCTGCGCAATGTGGCGCGTGCCTCCCACGTGGCGATGCAAGCCGGCGCAGACTTCATCAAAACATCAACCGGCAAGGAAGCGGTGAACGCGACCCTGCCGGTCTCGCTCGTGATGGTGCGCGCGATACGCGAACACGCGGAGCGGACGGGATTGGCGGTCGGATTCAAGCCTGCGGGCGGGATCAAGACGGCAAAGCAGTCGCTGGACTGGCTTTCCGTGATGAAGGATGAGCTGGGGCGGCCGTGGCTGGAGCCATCGCTGTTCCGCTTCGGGGCCAGTTCGATGTTGAATGACATTGAGCGGCAGCTGGAGCACCATGTGACCGGAAGGTACTCGGCG
>CAXUIF010000052.1:0-16598 GCA_964250995.1 uncultured Acidobacteriaceae bacterium | reverse complement strand
TGGCACGCAGAACCGCTGAGAGTAGCGATGCAAACCACTTCATAGTTGCCGGCGACGGCACTAGCCAAGTGATGGGTTTCGGCTGTTGCGTCGCGAAACCATGATCACCGTTCAGGAACGACAAATCGCTTCCACACCCAGCGCTTGTAGGAGGCTCAGCCCTGACAGAAGCCCTGCTCCGGCGTGCCAAGAAAGAAAACCCCAGGTCTCATTTTTGAGACCTGGGGCACTAGGGCGAGACGAGCTTTACCGAGCCATCCAGTTGTCTTCGGTTATTTGACGAGGGGCCACTAGCCGGCGATCCCCTTGTTCACCACAATGGTCACCACCACGCGCCGGTTCTCTGCCTGTCCCTTGCGGCTGCGATTGCTGCTCACCTGGTTGCTTACGCCCATTGCCGCCGGTGCCAGAATGCTCGTAAGGGGCACCTCGCCCGTCTGCTGAATGGTCGAAATCACAGCATTCGCGCGCTCGGCACTTAGCCGCTGGTTCAGCTCCGGCGAGCCCACCTTCGAAGCAAAGCCCTGCACCTCGATCATCGCGCCCGGCGTGTTCGCCGCCGCCTTCACGAAGTCCGCCAACTGCTGCTTATACTTCGGCGCGATCGTCGCTTTGCCATTGGCAAAGGTGATCGTCAGGCTGTCCTTCGTGTCGAACTGGTCCAACTGACCGATTCGGCTATTAGTGTGCCCGATAGCCGACTTGTTCGCCGCCGTATCCTGCGCGTTCTGGCCGATGGCCTGCTTGTTCGCGTCAATATCGGTCCTTGCCGAGGCAATATCCTGCGTGTTCTGATCGATGTTCTTACGATTCGTCCGGATCTCGTCCTGAGCCTTGGCCACCTGTTCCGCCACGGGGTTCAGGCCCGCGTCGATCTGCCGGGCCATCTTCAGCGAGCTGTGCGTGAAGATCACCTTCCTGGCCAGCAGCTTATGGTCCTGGTCATAAGTTCCATCCACCTTTACCGGAAGCCCCGGCACCAGCTCCGTGATGCCCAGGTCTTTCCGTCCCCAATCGAACAGGCCGTCCTTTTCCGTGGCTTTGGTCGCGTCGGATAGGATCACTGTGATCCGTGTCTTGTCCTTGGTTTGCACCATCATGGTGGGACCGCTCCTGTCGACCACGAGTCCCTCCACCTTTGCCTGCTGAGCCATAGCTGCAGTACCGGCAAGCCCAAACGCGGCCGCGCCTACAAACGCACCGATCGTCGTAAAATGACGCTGATTCTTCATCAGTCCTCCAAGTCTTTGGCGAACCCTGCAGGCCCGCCGTGATGGTTGTACGTCTACCCCGCCAGGGCGAAACTCGTCGCGTGCGCCGTGACAGCTTCCATCCGGTACAGTCTACGCTCTGCGCTACAACTTTAGTGGTAGTTGCCCTCATTAGGACCGGCGTTCAGCGAAACTCCTCACACCTGTTTGCGGCAACGGCATACCCGCAGCCGTCCTTCAGACGATCCGTCCTGCCAGAAGGCATCGTACCCAGCAACGGCGCAACTACCCCAGCGCAGCGGACCAGAACCCGACCCGGAGCACGCCTTGGCCACCGTCACCACCCAGGAATCCTTCCCCATTCTCGGCAGCTCCACCACCGGCCAGCTCGCGGCGCGCCTTACCCACACCACCACCGCCGAAGTCCGCTTCACCTCCGGCGACCGCGCCCTTTACGCCTCAGATCTCTCCCACTACCGCCAGGTTCCCCTTGGTGTCGTCGTTCCTCGCACGCTCGACGACGTCGTCGCCACGGTCGCGGCCTGCAACGAGTTTGGCGTCCCTCTCTTCGGCCGCGGTGCGGGCACGTCGCTCTCCGGCCAAACCTGCAACGCCGGCGTCGTCCTCGACTTCTCCAAATACCTCAATGGCATCGAGGAACTCAATCCTAAGAAGCGCTATGCGTGGGTCCAACCGGGCCTCATCAACGACGACCTTCGGGCCGCCGCCGAAGAGCACAATCTCACCTTCGCGCCCGACCCCGCCACGCACAGCTACTGCACCCTCGGCGGGATGATCGGAAACAACTCCTGCGGCCCGCACTCCGTGCTTGGCGGTAAGACCAGCGAAAACATCGACGAGCTCGACATCCTCCTCTACGACGGCACCCGCATGACCGTGGGCGCCACCTCTGAGCGCGAGCTCAAACGCATCATCGAACGGGGCGGCCGCAAGGGCGAGATCTACGCCGCTCTACGCGACCTCCGCGACGAGTACGCCACGCGGATCCGCACCAGATACCCGAACATTCCCCGTCGAGTGAGCGGCTACAACCTCGATGCGCTCCTTCCCGAAAACGGCTTTCATGTCGCTCGCGCGCTGGTCGGCACCGAAAGCACTTGCGCCCTTACGCTTCGAGCGAAAACGCGCCTCATCGAAAGCCCGCAACACCGCGTGCTGCTCCTCCTCGCCTACCGCTCCGTCTTTGCCGCCGCGGACCAATCACCACACTTGCAAGCTCTCGGCCCGATCGCCCTCGAAGGCTTTCAACGGCGCGTCATCGACCAGGCCCGCCTCGCCGGCAAGCACCTGCCCGGCCTGAAGCTCTTCCCCGAAGGGGACGCCTGGCTGCTCGTCGAGTTCGGCGCAGACAGCCCACAACAAGCCCTTGCTCTGGGCAAGCAAGCCATGCACTGGGCCGAGCAGCATGACCCCGATCAGGTCGGCATGCTGCTCCTCAAAACCCCCGCTGACCAGCGCGCCGCCATGGAGGTCCGGGAGCTTGGTCTGGGCGTCTCGCGCGTGCCCGGCAGAATGCCCAACACCTGGGGCGGCTGGGACGACGCGGCCGTCGAGCCCGCCAAACTCGGCGCCTACCTGCGCGAGTTCTACGCCCTCTGCTACCGCTTCGGCTACTTCGTTGTGCTCTACGGCCACTTCGGCCAGGGCTGCTGCCACACCCACATGAACTACGACCTTCGCTCTCCGGAAGGCGTTCAACACTACCGCAATTTCGTCACCGAAGCCGCTCACCTCGTTGTCAAGTACGGAGGGTCGATCTCCGGCGAACACGGCGACGGCCATGCCCGCGCCGAGCTTCTCCCCATCATGTTCGGCCCCGAGCTCGTTGAAGCTTTCGCCAAATTCAAGCGCATCTGGGACCCCACCGGCAAGATGAACCCCGGCAAGATCGTTGACCCCTACCCACTTGATACGCACCTGCGCACGGGCCCCGACTACAAACCCCTGGCCCTGCCCACCATCTTCCAGTTCCCCGACGACCACGGCTCCATGGCCGAAGCCACTGAGCGCTGCTTCGGCGTAGGCAAGTGCCGCAAGCTGGAAGGCGGCACCATGTGCCCCAGCTTCCAGGTCACTCGCGAAGAAAAGCACACCACGCGCGGCCGTGCCCGCCTGCTCTTCGAGATGCTTCGCGGCGACTCCATTCCCGACACCTGGCGCAACCATGAAGTCAAGGAAGCCCTTGATCTCTGCCTCGCGTGCAAGGGCTGCAAAGGGGACTGCCCCGTCTCCGTCGATGTCGCTACCTACAAAGCCGAGTTTCTGGCTCACTTCTACGAAGGCCGCCTTCGGCCCAACCACGCCTATGCCATGGGCCTTATCGATAAGTGGGCCACCCTTGGATCCCGCGTGCCCGCCCTGGCGAACCTTGCAACGCAGACCCCAGTTCTACGCTCCCTCGCGAAGAAAGTCGCCGGCGTAACCCAACGACGCCGCATGCCCAGCTTCCCCAACCAGAGCTTCAAGCAGTGGCTCGAAGACCATGGGGCCAAGCCCCCGGCCAGCGTCCGCGGCGATGTAATCCTCTGGGCCGACACCTTCAACAATTACCTCACCCCGCATACCGCCAAAGCCGCTCTTGCCGTTTTGGAAGACGCGGGCTTTCGCGTCCATGTTCCGCGCCAGCATCTCTGTTGTGGCCGTCCCCTCTACGACTTCGGCATGCTCGACCAAGCCAAAGCGTACCTCCGCACCATCCTCGCCGTGCTCGCCCCCGACATCGTAAAGGGCACCCCGATCGTCTGCCTCGAACCCAGCTGCGCTTCCGTGTTCAAAGACGAACTCACCAACCTCTTTCCAAAAGACGAGGCCGCGCAGCGCCTCAGCAAACAAGTGATCCTCTTCCCCGACTTCCTGGACAAAGTCGGCTACAAGCCACGGCCTCTGCGAGGCAAAGCTGTTGTCCACGGCCACTGTCATCACAAAGCTCTTTGGAGCATGAGCCCCGAAGAACGTCTCCTCCGATCTGCCGGGCTCATCCCGGAGGTGCTGGACTCCGGCTGCTGCGGCCTAGCCGGCTCTTTCGGCTATGAGGCCGGCCATCATGACATCTCTATGCAGATCGGCAATCGCGTCCTCCTGCCCAAGGTTCGTGAAGCCACCCCCGACACGTTCATCGTCGCCGACGGTTTCAGTTGCCGCCAACAGATCGCCCACGGTACCGTCCGGAAGGCGCTCCACACTGCCGAGCTTCTCGCCATCGGCCTCGAAGGCCAGCCTGCAGCGCACCCCAGCAAGCGCCGTCCTGTTGAAACCGGTCACACCCAGCCCGAAGTCTCCAGCCTTTTTCTGCCCCTCGCTGTCGCTACCCTTTTTGGCGCCGGTCTCTGCTTGCTTCTTCGCAAGCGCAGCCCATCGCAAGCGCAGCCCCTCACTCAGCCGCATCCAAGCCCCAGATGACGGTGTAGCGCTACGTCCGCAAGGTTTGTAAGCGCAGCGGAGGAGTCTGCTTTCTCCGTGCTGCCACACCTTGCACAAACGGCAAACCTTCCCACCTCAAGGAGACCTACTGGATGGCCAGCAAACAAGAACTTCTCGACTTCCTCGACAAGCACGTCTTCTTCCGCATCCTCCATGCCAGCGAGCGCGATCTCGGCACCAAGCAGCGGGAAGATCTGGAAGACCTGAAGAAGCGCACCCAGGACGAGATGGGCCGCTTCCACGGGTATGACTCAGCAGCGAAGATCGTAGCCATGTACCAAGCCGACCTCCACTCAGAGGCCGCCAAACCCGTGAACGCGCGCCTCCAGGATTTTGGCTTGCCGCGTCTGGTCGACGTACGCGACGAGTTCCTCAAGCTCGCCGGCGAACCGGCTTGATTTAGTCCCCCTTTCCATGACTTGTTCATCGCCGACGACAATCACGTCCTCAGGAAGCTCAGTGCAAGTGGCGCTTCGAAGAACCTGATCGAGAGCTTCTTCACAAACGGCTACGGCTCTCTTCGGCTCAAGGCCACTTTGGACGCGGCGCAGCAATATCGCTGGACGGAGCCGTAGTCACACGGCACGGCCCTGAAGGCACCGCAGGCAGAATATCAAAGCCCTAAGCAGACCTCTCTCGCCACGCTCGCGTCGGGTCGTCATCGGGGTCCGGCGTCTCCTGCGCCGGCCGGTCCGCCTCCGGCACGTGCCGCAGATTGACCCGCACCCGGTACCAAACGTACGCTGTACCGCGCATGCGGTCGACCAGGACGTCGTCTATCGCGAGCAACGCCGCAGCTTCAGGATGGCGGGCCTTCCAGCGCTCGAGCCCCGCCAGAGCCGCCGCCTGATCGGGCGACTGCGCTACGGTAACTAGCGGCATCGACGAAACTCGCCGGCGTCGCACCGTGGGGGCACCCGCCTCTGGGATGGCCATCCCCGCAGGCAATGTCCCTTCGGCGTCACCAGTCTCAGCAGCAGCTTCTGCCGCCTTCGACCGCCGCCGAAACCGCTGCGGCCCAAACCCCTCGCCCAGCTGGTGCGCGAAGTCCTTCTCCGCACTTGCAACCGTCGACTTCTTGGCTCGCGACGGCGCTACCCGCTTGCCCTCCCCCTCGACCTTCGCAAAATGCGGCGGCCACGGCGCGTCACCCAGGCCCGAGCTTTCGTCCCGTGCCGCCAGCTCCAGCAAGCCCTCGAGCGACCCGAACGATCCCACCGACGTCGCCATATCTGCATGCGGGTCCCCCACGCTCGCAAAGCGCGCAGGCATGGTCAACACATTGAAGTCTTCCGGGGCACACGTCATCACCTCATCCCAACGCAGCGGGGCACTGACTCGCGCGTCGGGTAGCGGGCGGACGGAGTACGCCGAAGCCGTCGTGCGGTCCTTGGCGTTCTGGTTGTAGTCCAGAAAGACGCCGTGCCGCTCCTCCTTCCACCACTTACTGCTGGCCAGCGTCGGCACGCGCCGCTCCACCTCGCGAGCCAGCGCGAGGGCAGCCCGCCGCACCTCCGTGAACCCCCACCGGGCCTCAACGGGCGCGTTGATGTGCATGCCGCGCGACCCGCTTGTCTTCACCCATCCCTGCAGGCCAAACGCCTCCAACACCGCATGGGTCTCCAGCGCCACCCGCCGCACATCCTCCCACGCGACTCCCGGCCCGGGGTCCAGGTCTACGCGCAACTCATTCGGGTGCTCCAGATCCGCCGAGACAACCGGGTGCGGGTGCAACTCCATACACCCGAGGTTCACCACCCACGCCAACCCCGCCTCGTTGTCGACGACCACTTCCTCGGCGGTGCGCCCCGAGGGAAAGCTCAGGGTCACCGTGCGTAGAAATTCGGGCAAGTCACTGGGCGCGCGCTTCTGGTAGAACGGCTCTGCCTCCGCCCCGTTCACAAAGCGCTTCAGCACAATGGGCCGATCGCGAATCCCGCGCAGCGCTCCTGGCGCCACAGCCAAAAAGTAACGCACGATGTCCAGCTTGGTCAGCTGCACCTCGCGAGAGAAATACAGCTTTCCTGGATGGCTGATCCGCACCTCGTGCCCAGCCACCGACAGCACCTCTGCGTCGTCCTTTGCTTTCGCCACGCAGACAGCCTACATGGTTCAAGGTTGCAGGTTCTAGGCTGTAGGGGCGTTGACCGCCTGTTCCAGGCTGAGCACCCTCGTGCGCGCCGGCAAAGGCTGACCAACAAGCTAAAAAGCTGGATCCCGCAACCTAAGCCTGCAACCCAGAACCTTCTCGGTTATGCTCATACCCTGATGCCCAAGCTTTCGATCCGCGACCTCGATCTTCGTGACAAGCGTGTTTTGATCCGCGTTGACTACAACGTCCCGCTGCAGGACGGCCTCATCACGGACGACACCCGCATCCGCGAGACCATCCCCACGCTGGAGCTGGCCCTGCGCCAGCGCGCCAAGGTCATCCTCGCGGCGCATCTTGGCCGTCCCAAGGGTAAGCGGGTGCCCAGCATGAGTCTGCACCCCGTGGCCGTGCGCTTGCGCGAGCTGCTCGATCACGTACTCAGTCCCGAGGAAAATGTGGGCTTCTCCCCGGACTGCGTCGGCGAGATCGCCGAGGAGATGGCCCAGAACCTTGAATCCGGTCAGACGCTGCTGCTTGAAAATCTGCGTTTCCATCCGGAAGAAGAAGAGAACGATCACCACTTCGCCGAACAGCTTGCCGACCTTTGCGATGTGTATGTGAACGACGCTTTCGGTGCCGCCCACCGTGCCCACGCCTCCACGTCAGGCATCGCGGAGGTGATCAAGGAGCGAGGCGGCCAGGCCGCAGCCGGCCTGCTGATGGAAAAGGAGCTCACCTATCTCAGCAAGGCCGTCACTGACGCGAACCGGCCCTTCGTCGCCATCATCGGCGGGGCCAAGGTCTCCGACAAGATCGAGGTCATCAACGCCCTGCTGGACAAGGTCGACGCCTTGTTGATCGGCGGAGCCATGGCGTACACCTTCCTCAACGCCCAGGGCCAGGCTACCGGCAAGAGCCTCGTCGAAGCCGACAAGATCGACATCGCCAAGGCCGCTCTCGACAAAGCCGCCGAGCGCGGCGTCCGCTTTCTCCTACCCGTCGACCATGTTCTCGCCGACAAGTTCGCCGCTAACGCCCACACAGAAGTCTTCTCCGGCACGGGCCCGTTTCCCGCTGAAAAGATGGCTCTCGATATTGGCCCGGCCACCATCGACCTTTTTACGAATGAAATTGCCAATGCCGCCACCGTCGTCTGGAATGGCCCCATGGGGGTCGCCGAACTTGCGCCGTTCGCCAAAGGCACCCACGCCATCGCCGAAGCGCTCGCCGCCAACAGCTCCTCGACCACCATCGTCGGCGGCGGTGACTCGGTAGCCGCCATCCAAAGCTCCGGCTATGCCGAACGCATCAGCCATATCTCTACAGGGGGCGGTGCCAGCCTCGAGTTCCTCGAAGGCAAGACCCTCCCCGGCGTCGAGGCGCTATCCGACAAGTAGCTTTTCGACCACCGTTGTCCTGAGCCGAGGCGAACAACCTCTGTATTCTGCCTGGGACGTCAGCCTTAGATCACCTCCAGGAGCCCTCGTCCCGCATGCGCAAGCCGATCATCGCCGGCAACTGGAAGATGTACAAAACGCCGCGCGAATCTCTCGCTTTCCTGGATGCGTTCTTTCCACTCGTCGAAGGCCATACTCGCGACGAGATCCTTGTCTGTCCCACGATGAGCTCGCTGGCCTACGTGCTGGACGCCGTTCAGGGCACCAACGTTCACGCCGGTGCGCAAAATATGCACTGGCTGAACGAAGGCCCCTACACCGGCCAGACCTCCCCCACCATGCTCGTCTCCCTGGGTTGCCGGCACGTCCTGCTCGGGCACTCCGAGCAGCGGCTCTACTTCAACGAGAGTTACGAGCGCGTGAACCTCAAGCTGAAGGCCGCCATCAATCACGGCATCACGCCCATCGTCTGCCTCGGCGAGTTGCTTGCCGAACGCGAGGACGACAAGACGGAAGAGGTCCTTCGCCTGCAGATCCGTACGGCGCTGCGCAACATTTCGGCTACCGAGGCGCGCCGACTCGTCGTCGCGTACGAGCCCATCTGGGCCATCGGGACCGGCTCCACGGCCTCACCGGAGATCGCCGGCGCGGCCCACCGATACATCCGCCAGGAGCTAGCGCAGTGCTGCGGCGAAGGTACCGCCCAGAACACCCGCATCCTCTACGGCGGCTCCGTCAAGCCCGACAACATTGCCGCCCTTATGGCTCAGGAAGACATCGACGGCGTCCTGGTGGGCGGCGCCAGCCTAATCCCCACCACCTTTGCCGAGATCATCCATTACAGCTCGGAGCAAAACCCCGACGTGCATCCAGGTGTGTCGTCGTAAGTTGTCCGCGAGAAACGGTATGGCAGTGGTCGCAGGCTGGTCTCGGCACAAGAAGCTCATCCGTAGAACGTAGAACTTACAACTCGAAACCCACAACCCTTCAGCCTCTACCGCACCACGCCCGCCTGATCCACCGGCCAGTACACAAACGCGGCTCGCCCGTAAATCAGGTCCCGCGGTACCGGTCCAAAATCCCGGCTGTCGCTGGAGATCGAGCGGTGATCGCCCATCACAAAGTACTCGCCCGGTGGAACAATCTGCTCCGGAATGGAGCGGTCGTCCTGATACCGTTCCGGAACATACGGCTCATTCTGCGGTACACCGTTTACGGCCACCACGCCGTGATCGACAGCAAGCCGGTCTCCCGGCAGCGCGATCACTCGCTTGATATAGCTTTTGGAGTGGTCGTGCGGGTAGTAGAAGACCACCACGTCCCCACGCTGAATCTTCTCAAACTGGTAGGCGAACTTATTGATGAACAGCCGGTCCTGGTCTTCCAGCCTGGGCAACATGCTGGTGCCCTCCACGCGCACCGGCTGGTACAAAAACAGGATGATAATGAGCGAGACCACCAAAGAGACCGTAAGATCGCTGAGCCAGGCGCGCACGCTCAGCACCCGCGCGGCAACGCTGCGCACCGGCGCTGAGGGTCCGCGGGGCTCGTTCAAAAGATTGTGGCGGCTTCTACGCATCGGCGCGGCTTGAGCTCGGTGGTCATCCCAGTCTAGACGGAAATGACCCATTCGCGTGCCGTCCTGCGACCCTCGGGGAGGCGCGCTCCGACCCACCTGCGATAGAATGAGGCTACTGGTATCCCACGCATGGCTACACTCATCTCGCCTCCGGCAGCTGCGACTGAACGCGTAGCAGGCCGTCCCCTCTCGGATCTCCAGAGCCTTACCACCGAGAAACTGAACGAGGCCTCCTCCGGCCTCGATGTGAAGTCCGCCCTCGAGATCGCCCGCATCATCAATCAGGACGACGCCAAGGTTGCTGGCGCTGTTAAGAAGGCACTCCCGGAGATCGCCCAGGTCATCGATACCGTGGCCCGCTCGCTACGCGATGGCGGTCGCCTCATCTATGTCGGTGCTGGCTCCTCGGGCCGCATCGCTTCACTGGACGCGTCCGAGTGCCCCGCGACCTTCTCCACAGATCCGCAGCAGGTGCAGTACCTGATGGCCGGCGGTCCGAAAGCCCTCGCCAGCGCGTCCGATGTGAACGAGGACTCCCCGGAAATCGGCCAGCGTGACGTCGCGCGCCGCCGCCCCACCCGCAAGGACATCATCATCGGCCTGTCTGCTTCGGGCCGCACGCCCTACGTTGTCGGCGCGGTTGAATATGCGCGCGCGCGTGGAGCTAAGACCGCCGCCATCACCTGCAATCCCAACTCCGACCTGTCTCAGGTTGCCGACATCACTATCTGTGCCGAGGTTGGCCCCGAGGTCATTTCGGGCTCTACCCGCATGAAGGCCGCCAGCGCCCAGAAAATGATCCTCAACATGATCACCACAGGCGCCATGACACGGCTTGGCTATGTGTATGACAACCTCATGGTCAACGTGCACATGAAGAACGCCAAGCTCGTCGAGCGCGGGATCCGCGTGCTGATGAAGCTCTGTGACATCGACCGCGAGACGGCCATCCGCACTATCAAGTCCGCAGGAAAGAGCATCCCGATTGCCGTTGTCATGCTGAAAGCCAGCGTCGACAAAATGGAAGCGGTGCGCCGTCTCCAGAAATCCGAAGGCAACGTGCGCCTGGCTATCGAAGACTCCCGCCTCGAGCTGTAGCGTCAACTCAAGCAGAAAAGCCCCGTTCGTCCGCGCGACGAGCGGGGCTTTTCTGCGGCTTACCTAGGGCAGTCCCCTGCATCGCCTCCGCTCCGCCCTGCTTCCTTTCTCGCGGACGTTCTCGGACCGGGATACCTGGTGTTCTGCTGCGGCGCTTTCGCCGCAACATCTCCCGCTGTGCGTGTCTACACAAACAGCTGCAGTCCGGAATGCAGCAGATCCTAGCAGGAGCGGCTCCATGAATCGCATTCTCGTAACTTCCTCCCTTGCCCTTTCGCTCGGCCTTGGTGTCGCGTTCGCGCAACAGGCGCCAGACGCTTCCCAAGCTGTGCCGCCGCAGCCGCCCGCCGCGGCCGGAGGTCCCCAGCACCACGCGCCCGATCCGCACCGCCAGGCTGCGTTCCTCACCAAGAAGCTGAACCTCACCCCCGACCAGACTGCCAAGGTGGAACCCATCCTCGCCGACCGCGACCAGAAGGTGCAGGCTCTGCGCGAAAACCAGCAGCTCACTCCGGAGGACCGCCATCAGCAGATGCGCTCCATCAATGAGCAAGTGCAACAGCAAATGGCAGGCGTCCTCACCCCCGACCAGATGACGCAGCTGAAGGCCATGCGCCATGAGCACCGCGGCCACCCCGGAGAGGAAGCCCCCGTCCACCCGGGCCCGGGGCTCTAAGCCGGTTGAGCTCTGCTTACGGAGCTCCCCGCACCAGCGTGTCGTCTAAAGGAAGCGAAGAACCTGCTGTTGTCTGGGAGTCACGATCACCCCTGGCAGACAGCAGGTTCTCCGCGACGCGCAGGCTGACACGGACCAGAGGATGCAGGATCGGACAACGCCACGTCGGTCTGAAAGGTCATCTCTCCGCGCCATCCCACAAACCACGCAACGCCCGCACCAGCGCGAATACCTACCTCCTACGCTCCCCTTTCGTACACTAAGCCGATGGACAAGTTTGTCGTCCGCGGCGGCAACCCCCTCCTCGGCACTGTGAAAATCTCCGGCGCAAAGAACTCTGCGCTCCCCTGTATGGCGGCGGCCATCCTGACCGAAGACGAAGTCATCCTTGAAAACATACCGCAGGTCCGCGATATCGAGACCGAGCGCAAGCTCCTTGAATCCATGGGCGCCGCCGTGGAGCTCGGCTATGGCCGCGCCCAGCACCGCACCTCCATTCAGTGCGCCGTGCTGTCCGATCCCGTGGCCAAGTACGAGATCGTCAAGACCATGCGCGCCAGCTCGCTCGTCCTCGGCCCGCTGGTCGCTCGCACCGGCATCGCGCGCGTCGCCATGCCCGGCGGCTGCGCCATCGGCGGACGCCCCATCGACCTGCATATCAAGGGCCTTGAGGCCATGGGCGCCACGATCACCCAGGAGCACGGCTACCTGGAAGCCCGCAGTCCCCACAACGGCCAGGCTCGCCTGAAAGGCGCGCATATTGTCTTCGACAAGATCACCGTCACCGGCACCGAGGACCTTCTCATGGCGGCGGCTCTCGCCGAAGGCGAAACCCTCTTCGAGAACTGCGCTCGCGAACCCGAGGTGACCGATCTCGCCGCCCTGCTCAACGCCATGGGAGCGCACATAGAAGGTGCCGGGACCTCGACGATCCGCGTCCAGGGCGTTGCCAAGCTCAACGGGGCCAAGCACCGCATCAACCCCGATCGCATCGAGGCTGGTACCTTCCTCATCGCGGCGGCGATCACAGGCGGCGACCTCAACGTCGACTGCTGCAACCCGAAACATCTCGGGTCGCTGCTGGGCAAGTTGGAGCAGGCAGGCGTCAAGCTGGAGATCGGTCAGGACAACGTCCGCGTCCACTCCGGGGGAAAACTCGTCGCCGTCGACATGAGCACCGAAGAATACCCCGGTTTTCCCACCGACATGCAGGCCCAGTTCATGGCCCTGATGACGCAGGCCGAAGGCGCCAGCAACATCACTGAAAACATCTTCGAGAATCGCTTTATGCACGTCGGCGAGCTGAATCGCATGGGCGCCAACATCAGCGTTCATGGCCGCACAGCGACCGTGCGCGGTGGCTCCAAGCTCCAATCCGCCGCTGTCATGTGCTCGGACCTGCGCGCCTCCGCAGCCCTCGTTCTGGCCGCCCTTGTCGCCGATGGTGAAACGATCCTGGACCGCGTGTACCACATGGACCGCGGCTATGAGCGCATCGAAGAGAAGCTCCGCAACGTAGGCGCCCAAATCCGCCGCATGGGGGACATCTTTGGAAAGAAGTAGCGCGGGAATGCAGCCCAGCGCATACTTCCAGCCAAAGCCGAGGGACTGCATGGCAACCGCATGGACGCGGCTCTCAATCGACGAGTACCTAGAGAACAGCTACAGTCCGGATCGCGACTGATCGATCCCCTCCCGGCGCTCAGCCTGCACGTTCGACCGGGACGGCCTCCACGCGGCCGACCCCGCCCGCCTCACCGTCCCACGCACCCCGATCTTTTCGATCTGACCGGGGGCCTTCGCCGCGCTGGACTAAACCGCTGTGCTGCTCGCTTGACAAGCTACTTGGCCATGCCTACATTGTAGACATGGCTGAACTGATCGGCACCTTTGAGCAGGTCGTACTCCTTGCCGTCCTCAGTCTGGACGAGGCTGCCTATGGCCGTGCGATCCTCCGCGAGGTCGACCTGGCCCTCACACGCGAGCGCCGCGTTGCGGCCGGCGCTGTCTACGCTACCCTGGATCGCCTGGCCACAAAGGGTCTGCTCACCTCCCGCCTGGAACAGGGCACCCCGGAGCGTGGCGGTCGCGCCCGGCGGTTCTACCGAATTACCGCAGGCGGCGCCGCCGCGCTCAATGAGGCCCGTTCCACGCTCGACAAACTCTGGCATAACAAACCCTGGCCCCTGGAGATCCCCGCATGATGCCCCTATCGCCCCCACGCTGGCTCCAACACCTCGCCCTCCTCAGTCTTCCTGTGCACGATCACGAGCCTGTTGCCGGTGACCTCCAGGAGGCCTATGACGAGTTGAGTACCCGGCACGGCCGCTCGCACGCGGACCTCTGGTACGCTCGCCAGGTACTCACGCTGGGCCTGCACCGCCTTCCGCCCTCGGAACGCATCCTCACAGGGCTGTGCCTGTTCGCAGCCCTTTACGGCCTCTGGTTCGGCACGATGAGCCTCGTTCTCGGTCACCCCGGTCAGGCTAAGCTCGATCTGATCGCCGCGACCATCCTGGCGCAGGCGCTGCTCACACTTGCCTCCCTTGCCCTGCCCGGGGCTCCAAAGCTCGGTTGGTTCGTTGCCCTGGGCTGTCTACCGCTGCTTTGGCTCGTAGGTACCGTCGTCCATGGCGTCCTCCAGGGCGCCGAGCTCGAGGGGTATGTTCTGCTCATGGCATTCAGCCTCGCGCTGCAGCTCCTTCTCACCGGGTTTATGCTGGCTCGGCGATCGGGCCGCTCCCATGAGAGACCGGTATAACACGCGACGCCGCACCTTCGATCCGCATGAGCAAACCTATAATCTCCCTATGCGGCTCACCTCTTGGCCCTCCTCCTTCCTTTCCGTAACGGTTCTGCTCCTTACGGTGGGCCTCCCTTCGTTCCGATCCGCGGCGGCACAGGCGCCCGCGACGCCCGCCGGCCGGGTCGTGCTCGTGCTTCCCTTTGAAAACCGATCCGGCAACGCCTCCCTGAACTGGATCGGCGATTCTTTTCCGGATACCCTCGACCGTCGCCTCAACACCTCCGGCTTTCTCACCATCTCCCACGACGACCGCACCTTCGCGTACGACCATCTCGGGCTGCCCACAGACTTTCGCCCGTCCCGCGCCACCACGATTCAGATCGCGCGTCAGCTTGACGCCAACTACGTGGTGCTGGGCAGCTACACCGTTACCAGCAACCGCATCGCCGTTCAGGCCCGCACGTTGTCGGTTGACGGGCTCCGCCTGGCGCCCCCCGTTGAAGACAGCGCGGACCTGCCGCGGCTGTTCGACGCCGAAAACGCCATCGCCTGGAAGGTTGCGCGCTCCATCGATCCCAGGTTCAGCGTGGCCGAGAGCACCTTCGTCGCCGCTCCCGGGGCTGTGCCCTTGCCCGCATTCGAGGACTATATCCGGGGTACGGATGCCACGTCGCCAGCCGAACGCCTGGAGCGTCTGAAGGCGGCGATTGCTGTCTCTCCCCAATACGGCTCGGCGCTGCTCGCGCTTGGCAAAGAGCAGTACAACGAGCGAAACTTCGCCGAAGCCGCCACCACGCTCAGCAAGGTGCCCCACGACGACCCGCTTGCCCTGGAAGCCGGCTTCTATCTAGGTCTCGCTCGGTTCAACTCCACCAACTACGTTGGCGCGGAGTCAGCCTTTGCCTTTGTGGCCACTCGCCTGCCGCTTCCCGAGGTCGTCAATGATCAGGGAGTGGCGCTCAGCCGGCAAGGCAAGGACGCGGTCGAACTGTTTCAACGGGCTGCAACGGCAGATCCCTCCGACGAGGACTACCACTACAACCTGGCCCTTGCCTTCTTTCGCCGCGGCGATCTCCCGAGCGCCCTCAGCGAAACCGGCGTTGCGCTAAAGCTGAAACCGAACGACAATCAGGCCCTGGAGCTGGAACGTCAGCTCAAAGGGGCGGCTCCCGGCAGTAAACTCCCGGCGACCGACGCCCAGGGCTTTGGTCCCGTGGAACGCATCCGTCGCACCTACTCAGAAACCAGTTACCGCCAGGCGGCTTTTCAGCTCACGCAGTTGCGCGCGGCCCGAATGGCCATGCTACCCCCCGCCCAACAGGCGACGGAATACAGCGCTCTCGGCCACGATGCCCTGGCGCAGGGACTCATTCCTGAGGCCGAGTCGGACTTCCAAGCCGCCCTTGCTGCCGGGCCAAACAGCGCGGCGGCACATGCCGGTCTAGCCGAGGTCCGCGAACGTAGCAACGAGCTCAAGGAAGCCCGCGCTGAGGCACAAACCTCGTTGCGGCTCCAGCCCAACGCCCCAGCCCTGCTCGTTCTTGCGCGCCTCGATCTGGCCGCCGGCGCGCTCGGGATCGCCGCCGACGAGATCTCCCAGGCTCTCCAACTGGAACCACAAAACAGCGGTGCCCAGAACCTGCAACGTACGGTGCAAGCTCGCGGGCAAGTCGTCCCTTAGGTTGCAGTGCCCGTTGCGCGCTGCCGTTTAGTACGGGTAAGGGTAGGCATACGGTGGAGCTGGCCGATAGTACGGTCCGTAGTATCGCCGACGCACCACCGGTTGCACTGCAGGTCCGGGGACAGGTCCAGTCGCATACGCTAATCGCTGCATCTCCTGCTCAGAGACGGTTCTGACCTGCGCAGGTTGCGCCACGTGAAAGGTCAACACCGCCTCCGGTGGCACTACAATCCGCCCCCCGGCGGACGCCGCCGCCCCCGCAACGCCGATGCCTGCACCCAGTCCGGCGCCAACGGCCGCACCTGCACCGCCTCCGGCTACCGCACCCACTATGGCTCCCAGCACGCCCCCGCCCAGGGCGCTGTCGACCGTACGAACCGACTTATCGGCTCCCTGCCGCTCCCAAAGGTCCGAGGCTAACGGATAGGTCACCCCACCCAGCGTGACGCCGGTGACCTGTAGCGTCAGCGCTCCGCCCCCCTTGAGTGCACCTGCCTTCCGGGCATCGACCACCACTCCCTGAACGACGGCCCCGCGTGGAATCGCGATCGCGCCGTCACCTGTCACGTCGCTGAGCACCGTTCCATCGAACGGCGTTCCTGCTTGAAGGTAGTTCGCGTCCAGGCCGCGGTTCACCCTCACCCGTAGCAGTGCCCCGCTGGGCACCGTAACCGGAA
>CAXUIF010000051.1:0-16739 GCA_964250995.1 uncultured Acidobacteriaceae bacterium | reverse complement strand
CGGTCATAGAAGCTGAAGCCCCCAACCATGTGGTACTGAATGCCGTACCGGCGCAGGGCCTCTTCCACCAGCCGCGACTGCGAGTTGGTGCGGTACAACACTGCGCAGCGCGGCAGGTCCTCTGTCTGCCCGGCCTGCTTCAGATACTTGTTCACGCGGTCGGCGACAAAGATCGCTTCGCTCTCGCCGTCCGGGGCCTCATACAGACCGATGAGCGATCCACCCTCGCGCGAAGTCCATAGGTTCTTGCCCTTGCGTTGCGTGTTCTGCGCAACCACCGCGCTCGCGCCTTCGAGGATCGTCTGCGTGGACCGGTAGTTCTGCTCAAGGCGAATGGTTTGCGCGGCAGGGAAGTCCTTTTCAAACTCCAGGATGTTGCGTATGTCCGCACCCCGCCACGAGTAGATGGACTGGTCCTCATCGCCCACCACGCACACATTGCCGTGCGAACCGAGGAGCTTCATCAACTCATACTGGGGCCGATTGGTGTCCTGGTACTCGTCGATGAGCAGGTAGCGGTATTTGCGGTTATACCGTTCGCGCACCTCGGCGGAGGACTTCAGCAGCCGCACGGTTTCCAAGAGCAGGTCGTCAAAGTCGAGCGCGTTGGCCTTGAACAGCTCATCGCGATAGATCTTGAAGATGTGCGCGATCTTCTCTTCCAACGGGTTCGTCGAAGCCAGAAAGTATTCCTGCGGATCGATCATGTGATTCTTCGCCCAGGAGATGCGCCCGAGTGCCACACGCGGCTTCAGCTGCTTGTCATCGACCCCCAACCGCTTCAACGCAGTTTTCACGACCGCCTGTTGATCGGTCTCATCGTAGATAGCAAAGGTGCGCGTGAGGCCTTTGCCGTTCACTCGCAAGGCCTCGATGTCACGCCGCAGCACGCGCACGCAGAACGAGTGAAAGGTGGCCAGCGTCGGCTTGGCCAGGCTTGTGTGCCCGAGGATCTTGCTGACCCGTTCTTCCATCTCCTTCGCCGCCTTGTTGGTGAAGGTGACGGCGAGGATGGCATCAGGCGCAACGCCGCGTTCTTCGATCAGGTATGCGATGCGATGCGTGATGACGCGGGTCTTGCCGGAGCCGGCGCCCGCGAGCAGAAGCACAGGGCCGTCCACGGAGGTGATGCCCTCCTGCTGCTGCGGGTTCATGTTCTGGAGGAGGTGTGCCACACCTCCATTTTACGCGGCGAGCGAGCATAGGTTATACGCTGGGCGCCGGCGCTCCGGATGCATTCATTTCGTGCAGAAATACAAGCAAAAATCGTGTAAACCTGCAGAACCTTTCCACTCATCCTGCGTATAACGAGGTGGCTGTTTAGCTCCTGGCTGAACCATGGCAGCGGGAAGCGGCACGCTAAAGGAAATGAGGTTGATCATGCATCGTCGCTTCGTCGCAATCGCCATGGCTACTGTGCTTTCGTTGTCTGCCGCGGGCAGCTTGCAAGCTGCTCCGCCGCGTCTCTTCCCCCATACCCATGCTGAGAAGCCTGCCGCCGGCAAGCTGATCAGCTTCAAGGTCCGTAACGACTCCAAGACCACGCTCTTGCTGAAAGCCGGAGAGCACGAAGTCTCCGTCGAGCCGGGCAAGACCGTGGCGCTGAAACTCCAGGAAGGGTCCGAGGTGGTGGCTGTCGAAAGCACACCAACCCACCCGGCCGGCTCCGTCTTGGCGAAAGTTGGTCAGGAACTGCAGGGCAATACGCTGGCCGTCAGCTAAGGTTGCAGGTGGGCGCGGTCAAGAGGGATAGCCCGCGCCCGCCGTGCTCTTTACAATCAGGCCGATGGAGTCGAGTGCTGTGCAGTCCAGGAGCCAGGCCCGCATTGTCTTCCTTTCGCGGGACCCCGTGGTGCACGAGCAGAGTGGCAGCACGACCTACATCCTTGGACTGCTGTGCCTCCTGCGAGCACGCGGTGCCGAGGTGACGCTGGTAGCCACATCTGCTTTTTCCCGTTCGCCGCGCCTCTTCTTTCGTGTTGTCGCGCCGCTGCCGCACGGTGTGCACCTTCGGTTTCCGGGGTACCTGCGCTTGGGCCCGTGGTATGTGCTGCCGTTCCGGGCGCTGGCCTGGGCGCGCTTTTTGACGCGTGCCGCCGCGCGTTGGCGCTGGCTGCGTCCGGTGCAACGTCTAGAAAAACTGTACGGAGCGAGCCTCTATACGGGCGCTTGGGATCTAACGTTGCCCACGCTGGCCGAAGGAGACGTTGCTGCGCGTGAAGTCGAGGCAGCGCAGGCGACAACGGTCGTGGCGAACTACTGCCACTGGGGACCTCTGCTGCATGAGAGCCGGTTCGGTTCGTGCCGCACGGCGATTCTTATGCACGACCTGCTGTCGGCGCGGGTCCGCCGTTTCCAAGAGAGCGGCACGCCGCTGGACATGCCCCCGGTCACGGAAGCTGAAGAGTTACGCTGGCTCGCAGGGGCCGACACGGTGCTGACCGCGCAGGAACGTGAGGCCGAGGCGATCCGCGAGCGCGTGCGCGCGAAGGTGATGGTGACGCCCATGACGCTGCGTGCGCGGGCATTGCCAGGTGAGGCTGTCCAGGCAGGCCGATGTCTCTTCGTCGGGTCCAACATCGCGCCGAATCAGAAGGGCTTGGCGTTTCTGCTCCAGTCCGTCTGGCCGAGAGTGCGCGCCGCAGTGCCGGGCGCCACGCTGGCCGTGGCCGGCACAGTCACCCGTGCTTTGGCCGAGGGCGGCCGCGGCGAGCTGGCCTCGCTGGGTGTGGAACCGCTCGGCATGGTGCCTTCGCTGGAAACAGAGTATGCCCGCGCCGCCGTTTGCCTGGTCCCGCTGTTGCTCGGCACGGGCATCAAGATCAAACTTGTCGAGGCGTTAAGCTTTGGCAAAGCTGTCGTGTCGACCAGCGTCGGGGTGCAGGGCCTCGAGTCATGGGCGGAGCAGGCGATCGCCGTCGCGGATGACGCGGAGCCCTTTGCCGCAGCTGTGGTTCAGCTGCTTCAAGACGAGGCTCTGCGGCGCGACCGCGAACGGGCAGCCCTCTATTGGGCGGAGCGCCAGTTTGGGCCAGAGCGCCCACTTGATCCGGACTTTATCGCCGCGTTGCTCTGAACCAGCGAGAGTTGGAAAGACAACCGCCGTGCCAGTATCGTTAAGCCATGGAAACGAAGCAGGGCCGAGCAGTTGCGGTATTTTGTTCGGCCGGAGACGGCGCGCGTGGCGAGTACCGCGCCGCCGCGGAAGAATTGGGGCGCACGTTGGCCGCACGTGCGGTAGGACTGATCTACGGCGGCGCGGACATAGGCCTGATGGGCGCGGTGGCGGACGCGGCGCTTGCCGGGGGTGGGCGCGTCGTCGGCGTGATCCCGCATGTGCTGGTCGACAAAGAGATCGCGCATAAGGGCGTGCAGGAGCTGCATGTCGTGGACACCATGCACACGCGCAAGCGGCTCATGGGTGAGCTGGCCGACGCGTTCATTATCCTGCCAGGCGGCTTCGGAACACTCGAGGAGTTGTTTGAAGTACTCGCTTGGCAGACGTTGAAGCTGCATGCAAAGCCGGTCGTGCTGCTCAATGTGGCCGGCTTCTATGACAAGATGCTGGCGTTCCTGGAGGTCTGCGAAAGGGAAGGCATGTTGCGGGGGAACGGTGGAGCTTTGCTGGTCGCCGACACTGTGGACGAGGCGCTGCGCTTGGCGTTGCCCTGAAGTTTACGGCGGAAGCGCAGCCCGCTTCCTATGCCTGCTTGCCCAGCAGCGCACGGCAATGACGCGCGATCTGCTTCTCTTCCTCTGCGGGCAGAATGCGCACCTTCGGGCTGTCCTGTTCGCCGCTGCTCAAGTTCAGAAACCCGAGAGGCTCGCAAACCTGGCGACGAATCGCAGCGCTGTGTTCGCCAATACCGCCGGTGAAGACCACCAGATCAACGCCACCCAGTACCGCCGCGTAGGCCCCAAGGGTCTTGGACACGCCCGTGCAAAAAGCCTCCACTGCCAGCGCGGCCTTTTGATCGCCGGCTTGCGTACGCTCGAGGAGCGCCTGCATATCGCTTTCGCCACCGGAAAGAGCGGCCAAACCGGAGCTTTGATTGAGCATGGCTTCGAGTGTGTCGGCCGTGGCCTGCTCGTTGCGGAGCAGGTAGAGGATCACCCCAGGATCAAGGTCCCCGCTGCGTGTGCTCATGGGGATGCCGCCGGTAGGGGTGAGGCCCATGGTGGTGTCAATCGAGCGTCCGTCGCGAACGGCAGCCAGCGAGGACCCGTTGCCGAGGTGGGCAAAGATGGCGCGCGCAGGGACAGCCTCGCCCAGGCGCGCCACAATGGACTCGTACGAAAGACCGTGAAAGCCGTAGCGCAGGACCCCCTGGTCGAAAAGGCGCTGCGGCAGTGGCAGATGCGCGGCAACAGGGGGCAGCGTGCGATGAAACGCCGTATCGAAGCACGCGACCTCGAGCGCGCTGGGATAGATGCCCTCGATCTGATCCGCAAGGCTGAGTGCTTGCGGGATGTGCAGCGGAGCGAAATGCACGGCCTGCTGCAACTGCGTGTGGACGGCGGGCGTGAGCGGCTGGTGCTCGCGCAGGGTTGGGCCGCCGTGAACGAAGCGATGGCCGACGGCGGCGGGCTCATCGTGAAACTGACGCTGGAGCGCCTGAACGAGCTTGCCCAGTGCGTCCTGTTGCGACTCCAGCACGTGATCTTCACGCACCAGCTCCTCGCCCTCAGCCGAGCGAAGGTGCACGCTGCCACCGGTACGACCGATGCCTTCTGCGCTGCCGCTGGCGACGAGCTCCACGTCGTTTATGCCCGCGCGGAAGAGGCCGAGCTTCAGCGAGGAAGAGCCACTGTTGAGCGCCAGCAGAAGCGTTTCAGGTGCAACGGTCGATTCGGCATCCACGCTCATCCCGGCCACGTCCAGTTGCGGATTTCTTCACGGTCGATCCCTTCGGTATACGCGTAGTTCACGGCATCCGTGATCTGGTCCTTGAGCTTGTCTTTCACGTGGGCGGCGCGCGCTTGCAGGCCGGGAACACGGTCGATGACATCGATAGCGAGATGGTAGCGATCGATGCCGTTGATGATCGCGAGCTCCATCGGTGTGTTGATATTGCCTTTTTCGCGATAGCCATGCACGTGAAAGTTCTCGTGGTTGGTACGGTTGTAGGCGAGCTTGTGCACCAGGGAGGGGTAGCTGTGAAAGTTGAAGATTACCGGCTTGTTCGTCGTAAATAACGAATCGAAGTCGCCGTCGGACAAGCCGTGCGGATGGGCGGTGGCGGGCAACAGACGAAACAGATCGACAACGTTTACAAAGCGGATCTTTAGGCCCGGTATCTCGCGCTTCAGGATGGCGATAGCAGCGAGCGACTCCATCGTGGGAATGTCGCCGGCGCAGGCCATCACCACATCGGCTTCCGCGTCGTTGTCCGTGCTCGCCCAATCCCAGATGCCGATGCCTTTGGTGCAGTGGTCTACCGCCGCGTGCATAGGGAGGTATTGCAGGTGGGGCTGCTTGTCCGACACGATCACGTTCACGTAGTCCTCGGAGCGGAGGCAATGGTCGGTCACCGAGAGCAGGCAGTTGGCATCGGGCGGCAGATAGATGCGCACAACATCGGGGCTCTTGTTGGTGACGACGTCGAGAAACCCCGGATCCTGGTGCGTGAAGCCGTTGTGATCCTGCCGCCACACCAGCGACGAGATGAGGTAGTTCAGCGAGGGCACCGGCGCGCGCCAGGAAATCTCTTTCTTCGATTTCTCCAGCCACTTGGCATGCTGGTTGAACATCGAATCGATCACGTGGATGAAGGCCTCGTAGCTGGAGAAAAGACCATGCCGGCCGGTCAGCAGATAGCCTTCCAGCCAGCCCTCCAGCGTGTGCTCGCTGAGGATCTCCATCACGCGGCCGTCCAGCGCCAGTTCGCTTCCGTCAAGATCTTCAGGCAGCATCTCGGCTTCCCAGGTTTTCTTCGAGGCCGCATAGATACCGTCGAGCTTGTTGGAAGCGGTCTCATCGGGCCCGAACACGCGGAAGTTCGTCATGTTGCGCCGCATGGTGTCGCGCAGAAACTCCGCCGCAATGAACGTGTTCGAGACGTAGCTTGAGGCCGGCGTCTTCACCTCCACGGCGTAGTCGCGAAAGTCCGGAAGGTCCAGCGGCTTGCGGAGACGGCCACCATTGGCATGCGGATTGGCGCTGATGCGGCGCTCGCCTTGCGGGGCAAGCGCCTGCAACTCAGGGAGAAACCGGCCGTCGGCGTCAAAGAGCTCCTGCGCCTTGTAGCTGCGCAGCCAATCTTCAACGATCTTGAGATGCGCCGGGTTTGTATCGGGGTCCAGCACAGGCACCTGGTGCGCGCGCCAGAAGCCCTCCACCTTGTGACCGTCCACCTCCTTGGGGCCGGTCCATCCTTTGGGTGAGCGCAGCACGATCATGGGCCAGCACGGGCGTTCAGTGACGCCGTGATGGCGGGCGTTGTCCTGAATGGTACGGATCTCCGCGACGCACGTTTCCATGGTCGCGGCCATCAGCTGGTGCATGGCTTCGGGCTCATCGCCTTCCACGAAGTGAGGCTTCCAGCCATATCCCTGAAAGAGCGATTCCAGCTCGTGGTGAGGTATACGCGCGAGCACGGTCGGGTTGGCGATCTTGTAGCCGTTCAGGTGCAGAATGGGCAGTACGGCGCCGTCGCGCGCCGCGTCGAGAAACTTATTGGAGTGCCAGGAGGTGGCCAGCGCGGCCGTCTCGGCTTCGCCATCGCCAACCATCACCGCGACGATCAGGTCGGGGTTGTCAAACGCTGCGCCGAAACCATGAGAAAGGCTATAGCCGAGTTCACCGCCCTCGTGAATGGAGCCTGGCGTCTCCGGCGTACAGTGGCTGCCGATCCCCCCCGGAAACGAGAACTGCTGAAAGAGCCGCAGCATGCCCGCTTCATTCTGGCCCTTGTCGGGATAGATCTCAGAGTAGTAGCCCTCGAGGTAGCTGTTGGCCAGTGTGGCCGGCGCACCGTGCCCCGGACCTGCGATGTACATCACATTCAGGTCGAGCTTCTTGATGAGCCGGTTGAGGTGTATCCAGGTGAAGTTCTGCCCGGGGTCGGAGCCCCAGTGACCCAGCAACCGGCGCTTGATGTGTTCCGGCTTGAGGGGCTCCCGCAGCAGAGGGTTCGCCCGCAGGTAGATCATGCTCGCACTGAGGTAGTTGCAAGCACGCCAGTACGCGTTAGTCTTACGAAGTTCTTCGGCGGAAAGCACGGGCCCAGACACTGCGGCAGTGGACATAAGCCTCTTCTTTGGGCAACAAGGGATACGCGTGGCTGTCTTCCAGGGTGCGGCAGAGACGCTGAGCCAACCCTAGCGCAGGTCGGTGACATTGTCATTACGGTTGCGGTCAAAGGAGAGAAGAACAGGAGGACTCGCAGCCAAACTCGTCGTGAACAACGCCCTGGAACGGCCGTTCATGGTGCGTCCTCGCTGCTGATGTCTGGAGTAGACAGAGCTGTGCGTTACCGGCCCAGACAGGCTGTGCCCGCGCGTTACCACGCATGAAGCTGCCAGGGCTGCTCACCTTGCTCCGTAGACCAGGTCCATGGCGGCTGCCGAACCCGAACGCTCACGGCATTAAGGATGCTTTGCGCCTGGGTCTGCCTGCAGGGCGACCCACTTGCGGCCGAGATACAGCTTCACAGCGGAGGCCGTATCGGGCAGCACCTGCAAGGGCCTTGGACGTCTCAGCGGCGCATCGGTTTGCAGCGGCCCCTGCGCGACCGTGTGACCGCCCAGGTCCATGAGCAGGAAACGGTCCCCGAGGAAGCCGCCACCATACGCCCCTGCGGGCAGCGACGCGTCACCGACACGAAGCGGCCCTTCGGTGACCAGATAGAACTGATACTTTTCCTGAATGGCACTTGAATAGCCCGAGCTGTCCACCAGCGCGACCCACACAATCTGGCCATCGGCAAACGTCGTCCCGCCTGCGTTGCGGGTCTGCAGCGGGGCCGTGCGCCCCTGAAAGTACACGGAGGAGGGAAGCAGGACCGAAAGCTTTTCTGCGGTGAGCGGAACACCGAGCGTACTGGAGGGTGCCGCGGCCGTACTGTCCTGAAGGACTGCGGACACAAAAGGGGAAGACCCCGCGGCGGGGTGCGCACCCAGGGACAGCGTGAACGCTAGCACCAGCGCGGGGAGCTTCAGAGGTGCGGCACAGGTGAGGTGTTTCAAGCGGGCTCCTTTGTCGTGCTTGCTGCAAGCCTGCAAACCACCTGCGGTGGGCCGGGCCCTCCAGGTCATTTGTAGGGTGAAACGCCTTTACCTTCCGTCAAGACGTAGAAGCTGTCGAGCCCCTTTGGCGGAGGGATCGTTTCGGTATGGCCACTTGGCCAGCGGACCTCGATCTTCTCGATCGCCGTGGCAGCGCCAAGCCCGAAGTGGGGCCGCTGGTCGGGGCTGGAGGCAAAGCTCCCGCCCGCCATGACGTCCATGCGCTGGCGGAAACCGTTCGCCGTCACCCAGATTGTGGCGCCGATGGCGTCGCGCGAACTGCCCGGTTTGCCGGGCTGTGTCGCGGGCGCCCCGATCAGCTTGAACGCAATCCAGTGGTTCGCGTTCTTCACAACGTTGCGGAACAACGAAGGGCTGCTGTCCATATTGTTGACCACAACGTCGACGCGACCGTCGTTGAAGAGGTCGCCATAGGCCATGCCGCGAGCCGTCGCAAGCTTGGCTAGTCCCGTACCCTGCACCGCGGGCACTGGCTTGAGCTTGCCGCTTTCGTTACGAAACAGTACGGGCCGCTGTGCCCAGGTTGTGCCCCAGTTCTGCGCATCGACTTGGGGATACACATGTCCGTTCACAAACATCAGGTCGAGCCAGCCATCGTTGTCGTAGTCAAAGAAGCTGGTACCCCAGCCGAGAAAGGGGATGGTGGCCTCGGCGATGCCTTCCTGGTATGCGACATCGGTAAAGTTGCCGTCGCCATCGTTGCGATATAGCGGCTTGTAGTCGTCGGAGAACGTCGTGTTGTAAATATCGACGCGTCCGTTGTGGGTGAGGTCGCCGGCTGCGATCCCCATGCTGGCGGTCTCGCGGCCGCTCTCGTTGAGCGCATAGCCGGAGGCGAAGCTGGCGTCTTCAAAGGTGCCATCGCCCTTGTTGAGATAAAGGTAGTTGGGCGTAGAGTCATCCGCTACAAGCAAATCCGGCTTGCCGTCCCCGTTCACGTCGATAAACAAAGAGGCCAGGCCGTAGTAGTGATTCTTGTCCTCAACACCGGCATGTGCGCTGACGTCAGTGAAAGTGCCATTGCCGTTGTTGTGAAAGAGATGATCCGCTTCGCCGGGCAGCCCGCGCGGACCGCACATGACCTTGACGCCCCGGAACTCGCAGAAGCTGGACGCATTGCCGGTGCCCGGCTGGGCGGACGCGATAGAGTCGGCGTGTACGTAGCCCGGGACGAACAGATCGAGATAGCCATCCCCATCGTAGTCGCCCCACGTGGCGCCCGTTGCCCACGCACCCAAAGTCAAGCCGGCTTTTTCGGCGACATCGGTGAAGGTGCCGTTGTGATTGTTGCGGTACAGGCGGCTCTTGCCGAAGTTGGAAACAAAGAGGTCAGGCCAACCGTCATTGTCGAAGTCACCCACAACGGCGCCGAAGCCCCACCGGTCGTTACTGACGCCGGCTTTCGCGGCGACGTCGGTGAAGGTGCCGTCGTGGTTGTTGTGAAAGAGGGCCGCGTGCGGAGCAGGGCCCTTGCCGCTTTCGGCGGCCACGTTGGACCCATTCACCAGGTAGATATCCAGCCAGCCGTCGTTGTCGTAGTCCAGCAGCGCCACGCCGGAGCCAACGGTATCCAGGATGTTGCTCTTGCCGGGCGTCCCCATGTGATGAGTCCAGGCCGCAAGGCCGGCCTGCTGGGCTATGTCCTCGAAGATCACGGGGCCCGTGGTCACAAAACCACCCGCTGTGATCGGCCTGTGCTGTGCATCGAGGACGGCCGCGTGTGCGCCTGCGGTGGAGGAACCACCCTGGGCCGGTCCTTGGGAGCCTTCTGTCGGGGGCTCCGCCTGATGCTCCAGCGGCGACGGATGCGGATCCTGAGCGTGAACCGAGGTCGCGAGCACCGCACCGAACGCACCGAGCGCAAGCTTCAACAGCAGAGGCCGCAGGTGGCTCCGACGTGCGCTCTCGCAGCCTGCGCTGTGCTTAAGAGGTAGGCTCTTCAACGTGTAACGGGGTAAGGTCTTCACTGGCTGCCGGCTCCGGTCCCTGCCCCGGTCTTCTCCGTTGGGGTCGCAGCGACGGGCGTTCGCGCCGCCCCAGCAGCGGTCCCGGTCAGGTCATGCGCATGCCACGGAACGCTTTCGTTGGCGATCTCGTTGTGTTTGCGCAGGTATTCCAGCGCAAAGGTGCTCGCCATGGGATCGTCCTTCTGATCGGCAAAGTACGCCGCTTCTTTCGCCGCCCGCTCCTTCATGCCGAGCCGGCGCGAAAGGATTGAAAGATTGTAGTGCCCGGCGAGATCGTCCGGATCGATCGCCTGCAGGGCCTCATACTGCTCCATCGCGTCCTTGTACTTGTGCTGTTGGTAGAGCGAAAAGCCCAACTCGCGATGCGCGTCCTTGGACCGCGGATAGGCCTTCAGCACCTCCGATAGATCGGCAATCGCAAGGTCGAGGTTGCCCTCGTTGCGCTCGACCAGAGCCCGGTAGTAGAGAGCGCGTGCGTTGTTGGGTGCCAGGGCCAAGGCCTTTGCCAGGTGCGGCCGCGCCTCGCCATAGCGCTCCCACTGAATCTCCACGATCGCCATGTTGGTGTAGGCGTCGGCGTAGTCGGGGCGCAGTTTGGCGACATGGTCAAAGGCAGCCAACGAGGCCTGATACTGCTGCGCGTCCAGCAGCGCGATGCCGTAGTTGTTCCAGCGCATCCACTCCTTGTTGTCCGTGTCGGCGGGCGTCGCTGTGGTGTTCGCGCCCACGCGGATCTGCCGGCTGGCACTAATCATGTCGACCACAGGCTCCGGGTAGTGCTCCTTGCCCATTGCAAAGTCGAGGAAGTGCTGGTCGAAGCGGCGATATTTGATCGTTGCCGTGAGCGTCACGACACCGTCCGCGCTGGCGGGCATACGGAAGCTGTAGCGCACCAACTGCGAGCGTCCGGACTGGATGGAATTGTTGTACGCAACGACGCGGTTATTCCACACCTGATGGAGATCATTGATGCCGCCCTTGGCATTGATCAGGCGGTTGGTAAAGCTGTGCGCCCGATCGTCCAGATCGCCGTTGGCCTTCAGGAAGCCGCTCTCGGCGAGAACCTTGCCGGCGTCATCTTTCACGGTGAAATCCACCCAGGACTCGTACATATCGCGCTGCTCGGGGACGTGGCTGTGCGCGATGCCCTTGTTCTGAAGAACGACATCGGCGGTCAGTTTCTCGCCCGGGGACACCTTGTAGTCCACCAGCCCCAGCGGGGCCACCAGGGTCGCCACATCACCCTCGTGTCCCTCGCGCTCAAGCCCGAAGACATCGACATTGAACACGTTCGTTTTCAGGTACTGGACGATGCGCGCGCTCTGCTCGGAGTAACCGTACACGGCGGGGATGAGCGTGTTGCCGCCCAGCCAGCGGTGGGAGGCCAGCTTGCCCTGCTTGGCCCCAGGGTCATGATCGTTGCCCGCCAGCACCTCGCGCTGCATATGGCAGGTCTGACAGGTGGACACCGAATCCTTGACGTAGAAGGGCAGGGGCGACTGCTTGGCAAAGGAGGAAGCTTGCCATTCGTCGTAGACGGAAAACGCGCGCAGCCACTTGTAGTCGTTCAACTGCCGCGGCAGCGCGGCCTTATGACAGCTCGCGCAGTACTCGGGCGTCCTGTAGAAGTCCTTCATCACCGCCTTGGAGTGGCGGTCCAGATGGGCGAGAACCTCGGCATCGCTGACCGGGCGCGTGATGGGCTGATCGTGCTCGTCCACCAACACCGCGGGGGTGCCCATCACGTAGCTCCCCGTCCCCTGCGTGGTCACCTTCTGGATGGAATGGCACACCGAACAGGTGATCCCGTCAGCGTCATACGCATGGGTGGTGGGCTTGCCGGTGGTCAACTGACCGGAGACCACAGCGATGGGGTCGTGGCAGCCCTCGCAGTGGCGCATGTATTCGGTGCCCTTTTCTTCTTTCAAGAGCAGTACATTGCGCTGGTACCAGGCGGGCCGGTTGGCATTGGCATGCGCCGACTGCCGCCACTGCGCCGCCGAAGCCTCATGGCAGTGCCCGCAGTACGCGGCAGTGGGAAAGCCGTTTGGCTGCAGGAACTGGCCGGTGTCGGTGGTCGCGTTCGACGGCAGAAACGGCGAGCCAGGGCCAAACTTGTAGGTGTAGGAGGAGGCCACCTTCGCCTGGTACGCCTCCCGCGCCTCCCTGGCGGCGTCCGCCTCTGTGCCTGCCCGAACACCCCGACGCATGGCTACGGCGGCGAACAAGAGCAGCGCCGCGATCGCCACGATACGTACCGGCCATCGGTTGTAGGGATATCGGGTCATGAGGGCACGCGTTTCTCGAACGAACAGAACGCAGCTACCCTCGCTCGGGTAAGTCCACGCAGATGGCCGGCATCGCTATGCAGTGTAGCGAAAACGAGGTGCGTTTGGCTACCTTTTTGTTCGCCTTTATTTCGCCCAAATAAGCTCCAACTTTGGGTGGAAGTGCATCTCATGCTCTGGGTGGGCAAATCGGCGTTTCCCCGCAGGAAGTGCAGAAACTTACGAAGAAAGAAGGGTGAGCGATGGGTGAACGAGTGATCGAACGGGACGAGCCAGTGATCGACGAGGAGAACGAAACGTTGCGGCGCGCTGTGGACCGTGCCGAGCGCGCCGAAGCCGAGCTGGCCAAGTTGAAAGCAAAAGGGACATCGGCTTCTGCTGCGGCGACGGAACATGGGAAGCCGGCCGCCAAGGAGCCAGAAGACGTCGCACCGCGCACCACGAGCAGCACGGCCAGGCCCGACCCGGCCGGAAAGCACCTTGTGGAACCGGGCTCCATGGACCGCAGCAAGCAGCCGGCGGCCCAGTCGCCCGAGGGCCACCCGGTAGGTGAGCCGGAGGTGCACGGCATGGCCGCCCTGCGGGAGGACCGCATGATGGTGCATCTGCTTGAGGCGCTGGACCGCGGCGAAGACATCGGCCACTATGGGCGGCTGGTGTTTGCGATGATCGCGCGGCACTTTCTCAGCGACGATGAGGTGCTGGCCGAGCTCACCAAGGACCGGGACTTCTCTGACGAGGACGCGCGCCAGATGCTGGTGCAGGTGGAAGGCCGCGACTATTCGCCGCCGCGTCGCGAGCGCATTCTGGAGTGGCAAAGCGAGCAGCAGTTTCCGATCATTCCGGATGCCCACGATCCCGATTGCGGCAATGTATACAAATCGTTGCGCTTTCCCAATCAAACCTACAGCCACATAGGGCACTACCAGGAGGAGAAGGCGGCCAGCTAGCGACGGCGGCTCGTAAGATGGGGGGATGCAGCCTCTTGCCATTCGGCATCTTCATTACCTCTGGCTGGTCGCGGCCTCCACGATCGCTGGGGTGATGAACGCCATGGCGGGCGGCGGCTCCTTCCTGTCGTTTCCGGCGATGCTGGGCATGGGGGTGGCCCCGGTCCAGGCCAACGCGACCAACACGGTTGCGTTATGGCCGGGGCAGCTCACTTCGCTCGCAGCCCTGCGTGGGGATGTACGGCGCGACCTGCTGCCCACGGTGCTGGCGATCTCCGTCCTGGGCGGTGTGATCGGAGCGGAGGTGCTGCTGCATACGCGGCAGCGGACGTTTCTGCACCTGATTCCGTGGCTGATCCTCGGTGGCACACTGATCTTCGGGCTCTCCGGTCCGGTCTCGAAGTGGCTGCGCGGGCGTGCACGGGCGAGCGATATCCAGAGGGAAGCTCCTTTGCCGCTGCTACCGCTGGCCCTGGCTATGCTCCCGATCACGTTCTATATCGGGTACTTCGGCGCGGGTGGTGGGTTTCTCGTGATGACGGTGTTGGCACTCTTCGGCATGGAAGAGATGCACAAGCTGAACGCCATGAAAGTCGTGGCCGCGTGCGCGTCGAACCTGTGCGCCATCGTCACCTTTATCGTGCAGGGCGCGATCGAATGGCGGTTTTGCGTGGTCAGTATGCTCTTTGCGGCGCTGGGCGGATGGGTCGGCGCGCGCTTTGCCCGGCGCGTGGACGGCGATCTCCTGCGCGCCATCGTGGTCGTCACCGGATGCGTGATCGCCGGGTACTTCTTTTGGCAGCAAACGCTGGCTTAGAACGGGCGCCGGATGCGCTGGAAGGAACGCTGGATGAGTCATGATGGAGTTCGTTTCGTTTCCGCGCAAGAGGCTGCAGCCGACCGCGCCCGAGAGCACCGCAAGCAGACCGGTGACGCCGTGCGCCCCGTAAAAGTGAGGGTCGATAAGACGGGCGGCACGGGCCTGACCATCGACTGGCGCGATGGCCACCGGAGCCACTGGAGCTTTCGCTGGTTGCGCGATGCCTGCCCCTGCGCCACATGCCATGAAGCGCGCGACAACGAGGGCCGGGCCCCTGGCGTCGGTAAGCCCAAACCGAAGACTTTGCTGCCGATGTACGAGGCCCCGCCTGCGCCCGGGGAGGTCGAACCTATCGGCAAATATGCAATCAAGTTTCATTGGAACGACGGGCACGAGGCCGGGCTGTATTCCTGGGATTACCTGCGCAATGTGTGCGACTGGGAGTTGCAGCAGCAACGAGAAGCCGCTACGGCCCCGGCAACTCAGGCGTAGCGGCGAGCAATTGCTGCGTGTACGCCTCGCGGGGGTGGTCGCAGACCTCTTGCCAGGTACCCTCTTCCACGAGGCGCCCGCCCTGGAGCACCGCAACCCGATGACAAAGGTAGCGCACCAGCGGCATGGAGTGCGAGATAAACAGGCAGGTAAGGCCGTAGCGGGTTTGCAGGTCGCATAACAGATTGATTACCTGCGCGCCGACCGACACGTCGAGCGCGCTAACCGGTTCGTCGAGCACCAGGAACTCCGGCCGAAGGGCGAGGGCGCGGGCGATGTTGATGCGTTGCCGCTGGCCCCCGGAAAAGGCGTGCGGGTACCGAGAGAGCGCCGAGGCGTCCATGCCGACCTCCTGCAGCAGCGAGGTCAGACGGGCTTCCAGGCCCTCCGCTGGGCGTTCGCTATGGATGTTGAAGGGCTCCGCCAGAGCCTGGCGAACGGTCAGGCGGGGGTCGAGCGCGGCATAGGGATCCTGAAAGACGATGGCGAGCTTGCGGCGAAGGCGGCGCATGGCCCGAGGGCGCACGTCGCATAGATTCAACGTCACAGGCTTGCCGTGCTCGTCGAGGCCGCGGTAGATAACCTCCCCGGCCGTGGGCTCGATCAGGCGCAGCATCATGCGGGCCACGGTGCTTTTGCCGGAGCCGGATTCCCCTACCAGGCCCAGGGTTTCGCCCCGCCGTACGCACAGCGAAACGCCGTCGACCACGCGCTTGCCGCCGTACTCTTTCGTAAGCGCCACGGCGTCAAGCAGCGGTGGCGCAGCATCGCGTGCCTTGTCCCCAATCTCCACATTGCCAGAGTACCGAAGCGACAGAAGCTAGGTGTTTTCCGTGAAGATCAGCTTCCAGCCCTCGTCGGTCTTCTCAAGGACCTCCGTGAAGTTGCCTTCCGCGTCGCCGCCGGCCCTACGCGAGCGCTGAAGCCGGTAATGCCCAAGGGCCAGCGCGAAGTTAGGCCCCAGCTCACGAACTTCAACCGAACTCTGCTCCAGGGTGCCCATGGCGTCGCGATTGGGAAACGCAGCCCGGAACGCGCTGCGGATCGAGGGCAAACCGCGGACCAGCCCGTTGAGCACGGCCTGGGTGTCCGGAGCGTCTCGGTAAAGCGCAAGGTAGCCGTCCAGATCGCCCTTGTTCCAGGCCTTTTCCTGGGCGAGCACGATCTTGGTGACGTCCAATTGCTCCCGGCTCGCCGTGTACAGCTGCGCCCCTTTCGCCTGAGCCAACGCAAGCGGACTGCTGAACAGAACCCATCCAACAAGAGCCAAAGTGCTGCGCATGGTGTGTTGCTCCTCCTGCAAACCTACTTATGGAGACGCAAAATCGGGCCCCGACGTTCTTTGGACAGGGCCCCCCAGTGAAAGGAAGAACTACTTTGTCGATGGCAGCAGACTTGTGGTGTCATCACGAACGATCTTCCAGCCGCCGGGTGTGCTTTCCAGAACCAGAAGAAAGAATCCATCTGCGTTGCCGCCGCTGCTTCGCGTGCGCTCAAGGTGAAACTGCCCCGTCGCAGTGGCGAAGCGCTCGTCGAGAGGCTGCACGGCCAAATTCCGGAAGCTCAGCGTGCCCATGGCTTCGCGGGTGGGGTACAGCGCCTTGTAGCCGGCGAGCATGGCGGCATACCCGTGCCGCACCGTGCGGCCGATGAACAGGATGTCCGGGGCGTTCTTGTATCCGGTGGCGAACGCATCGAGGTCTCCGCGGTTCCAGTCGGCCGCTTGCCGGTCCAGAACGGCCTTGATCGCCGGGGTGGCTCCCTGAGCGGTCGCCCGCGAGGGGGCCCACAACGTCGCCACGACCGCAAAGGCGCAAGCGAGCCGAAGCAGCGCACTCCCTTTCATCGAACCTCCACGCAGCCGTTGCGGCGACAAACACCCATGATGCACTTGGGGCTTACCACGGAACTAGAATCTTGTCATGAGCACACGACAGGTTCACGCGGTTTGCACGCTCGATTGCCCAGACTCCTG
>CAXUIF010000050.1:0-16779 GCA_964250995.1 uncultured Acidobacteriaceae bacterium | reverse complement strand
GTACGCTCGCAGGAACGCCGTTTGCAGTTCTCGGCCAACTACCGCTTCTAGTCGTCTCAGCCCGGCGCTGCAACGGAGCGCGACGGTCGCCGCACGGGTGCGCCTGAAAGATCTTCTTATGGCCAGCATTGAAATCTGCGTCGACTCGCTCGCATCCGCCCTGGCCGCCGAGCAGGGTGGAGCGCAGCGGATCGAGCTTTGTAGTGCGCTTCGCGAGGGAGGAGTCACGCCGAGCCTTGGCCTGCTCCGCGCGGTGCGGGCCCGGACAGCGGTGACGCTTCATGTGCTCATCCGGCCTCGGGCGGGAGACTTCCTTTACACCGACGACGAGTTCCACATTATGCGCGAGGACATCGCCGTGGCAGCGCAGGCCGGCGCCGACGGTGTGGTATTTGGCATCCTCACCGCAGGGGCCGATGTCGATGAGGAGCGCACGGCCGCGCTGGTGGCCACGGCGCGGCCCTTGCAGGTCACCTTCCACCGTGCCTTCGACATGACGCGCGATCCTGAGTACGCGCTGCGCAGCGTGATCCGGTGTGGAGCGGACCGCGTGCTTACCTCAGGGGCCGAGCCTACAGCCATGCTCGGGCATCAGCGGCTTCGCTCGCTGGTGGAGAGCGCGGCGAGCCGTATTGGCGTGATGGTCGGCGGGGGCGTGCGGCCCGCCAATGTCGCCACACTGGCCCAAGCTACCGGCGCTGTGGAGTTCCACTCGTCGCTCCGGCGCACACAGGCCAGCCCGATGCAGATTACGCGCGACCTCCATCTGGGCGACGCCGGCGTGGACGAGTACACGCGCATGGTGGTGCTTGCCGAGGATGTGCGCGCGCTTGTCGCTGCGGCCGGGGCCACTACTCTTGGGTGATGCGGTTCGCTGTTGAACGCCAGGGCGCTTTCGTACAATGAAGGCCGCCGCTCGCCACACGCGTGCCTCCCACCGAACTATGTCCTCCAAAACCGAAAAGCGAGCCAAGGAGATCCTGCGCCTCCTGCTGCAGCAAGGCAGGACCTCTGTTGAAGAACTGACGGCATCCTTTGCGACGTCGCCGGCCAGCATACGCCGCGACCTGGCCCGCCTGGAAGAGCAGGGGCTGGTGCATCGCACGCGCGGCGGCGCCATGCTCGCGGGGCTGGTCTATGAGCCCTTCCGCTTCGACGCCTCCTTTCAGGAGCGCGAAGAACGCTTCAAGCGTGAAAAGCAGCGCATCGCCGCGCTCGCCGCCGATCTGGCAGGCGCAAACGAAACCATCGGCGTGACTGCGGGCACGACGACCACGCAGGTCGCACGGGCTCTCCGCGGACGCGCCGGTCTGCACATCTTCACGAACGCCGTCAACATCGGCATGGAGCTTAGCGCAGGCGGCGAGGGGGACGTCACGCTCACCGGTGGTTGCATGCGCTGGCCAGGAGCCTTCTCACTGGTCGGTCCGGCAGCGCTCGAGACGATCCAACTCGCGCACTTCGATACGGTGTTTCTCGGTGTCTGCGGCATCAGTGCACAGCATGGTGCATCCACGATTCAGGCCGAGGAAGCCGCGGTCTTCCGCGCCATGTGCCGGCACGCCAAACGGGTGGTGGTCGTGGCCGATTCGAGCAAACTCGGCATGGTGAGCCCCGCGTTGATATGCCCCCCGACGGCTATCGACGTCCTGGTTACCGACGACGGAATCAACGAAGAAGCAGTTCAGTCCTTCGAGCAAAGTGGCATTCAGTTGATGATCGCCAGGTGAGCACCCCGATAGCAAGGCGCATCGATCCTCAGCGCAGCGAAGGATTCAATCGTGTTGCCTGTAGCGGCACGCCGCCCGATAAGCCTGGACCGCCAGCCAAAAGCAAAGGCGCGACCGAAGCCGCGCCTTTGCTGAAGCGAAAAACTTGGCTTATGCGGCCTTCGGTGTCTTTGCCGCATGCGCAGCCTTGGCCTGCACGGCCAACGCGGCAAAGCCCGTGGCGTCAGTCACCGCGATGTCCGCCAGGATCTTGCGGTCCAGACCGACACCCGCCAGCTTCAGGCCGCTGATAAAGGTTGAATAGCGCAAGCCATGCTGCTGAGCGGCGGCGTTGATGCGCACAATCCAAAGCGAACGGAACTGCCGCTTTTTCTGCTTGCGGCCAATGTAGGCAAACTTCAGACCACGCTCAACTGCTTCCTGCGCTGCCTGGTAGAGCTTGGATTTTGTGAGAAAGTAGCCACTCGCGCGCTTGAGGATCTTCTTGCGGCGGTCGCTGCGTTTGGTACTCCGTTTGACACGGGGCATCGTGGTCTCCTTTTTGCGTTGGGTGATCCAGCGGCTGGAGGCAAGGGTGGCCTCTTCACACGCGCTCGACTCGGAATCTCGATGGGTCGCTCGTTGTGGAGCTTACCCAGGGGCCTCAACGCCTTCTGGCCCTTTGTCCGGCGTACCGGAACGGCTCGATTCTAAGAACTACAGGAACTGCAATATTCGCCCTGCACGCTTAAGCGTACGGCAGCATCCGGGCGACCTTGGGCGTATCCGCCACCGACACAAGCACGATCCGGCTCAGCTTCGACTTCGTCTGATTCGACTTGGAGGTGAGGATGTGGCGCATCTTCGTTTGACCGCGCTTGAACTTGCCGGTGCCGGTCTTTTTGAAGCGCTTCGCGGCGCCCGAGTGAGTCTTCATCTTTGGCATGGTTGTCCTACTGACAAAACTACGAATCAACTGCAGCGGTCAGTATAGCAGGAGGCTACGGCGCGTAAGTCGTGGCTTGCGGCTCGGATCGGCCGGACGGGGCGGCGGGCACGCTCCCCCGCGCCCCCTCTGTCAGAGTTCAACAGCTCCCGCTCGCAAACGGCGAGGCTTAGGCTCCTGGAGCAACAGCCACCGGTTGCGCTGGCTCGCTTAGCACCGGCTTCGGCGCCTTGGGCTGTACTGGCACCACTTTCTTACTGGGCGCCAGGATGGCATGCAGGGTCGTGCCTTCCATGCGCGGCATGAATTCGACCACGCCGGTCTCGCCCACGTCCATGATCAGCCGATTGATGATCTTGTAGCCCAGGTCGCGATGCGCCATCTGCCGGCCCTTGAAGCGCAGGCTGGCCTTCACCTTATCGCCTTCACCCAGAAAGCGAACCGCCTGGTTTTTCTTGGTTTGGTAGTCATGCTCGTCCACCGTCACGGAAAACTTCACTTCCTTGATGACGATGACCTTTTGCGTCTTCCGGGCAGCCCGTTCGCTCTTGTCCTTCTCGTAAAGGAACTTGCCGTAGTCCTGAATTTTGCAGACTGGCGGCACCGCATTGGGTGAGATCTCTACCAGGTCCAGCGATCGCTCGCGTGCGATACGTAGCGCTTCAAAGGGTGCCATCACCCCGAGTTGCGCCCCCGTTTCATCGATCACGCGGACTTCGCGTGCACGGATCCGGTCGTTGGTGCGAATGAAAGACTTCTGCGAGCGTTTGTCGTTGAACGGTGGGATAGGTTTCCTCCAAGGCCCGGCCTGGGCCATTGCGTGTTAGGGATGCGATGCCAGGGCCTTACTCATTGCAAGGCTGGGCACACGCGAGTATAGCACTCCACTTCGAGCCGCGCGTTACGCCACGATTTGTCGCTCCACCGGGCGTGCGCGCTTTGCAGAGGCCAGCTGGCTTGCGCCCGGCTTCGCAAGCTGCGAACATAGGTCGACTCCTGCGCCGCCCTATGCCCCCCACGCCCAGCGTCGTGCTGCAGCCCAAACTCCCTGGAGGCCCCTCTTGCCAAAGCGCCGCGTTTTGCTCGTGGATGATGAAGTTCCCGTCCTTTTGACCATGAAAGCCGTTCTCGAGATCTCCGGATTTGACGTAGACACCGCCACATCCGCTCGGGAAGGCATGCTGCGCATCAAGAAGAACGAATACCAGATGATCATCACCGATATGCGGATGGAGTCCGACGCCTCGGGTCGCGAGGTAGTCCAGGCTGCCCGTACCGCGCCCTACCACCCCGCCGTGGCGCTGCTCACGGCGCATCCCGTTGCCGATGAAGACTGGCAGGACATGGGCGCGGACAAAATGCTCGTAAAACCCATGCAAACGGCCCATCTTCTCAAACAATTGGAGAAGCTTCTGGAGAATCACGCCGCCAAGCTGTCCCGTATCTCTTCTGCCGTTGCGGGTGGGGGATCGCAGGCCAGCAGCGCAAAGCGCCTGACGAAGAACACCCCCAGTCCGTCAGCGGTCGACCAGGCCCAGTAGCGAGACCTGCTGATCGCGGAGCTCTCCTCCGTCGCAGGCGCAGCCTCCCTTGTACCCCGCCTCTCCCCCAATGGTCCCCACGCCTGCGTCTTTCGGCGAATGCTGTCGCGCCTCAAGTTTCGTCACACTTGGTCGATAAGGACTATGACGAGTGCTGCGATGGGCAGTGCCGACGCTAGACCATGGAAACCATTACTCCCAGCACCACCCGACCTCGCGCCTTCCTTGCTCGCCCCTTGCTTGTCGCTGTCGTGTGCCTGGAGGCGTTCCACTTCTGCGTTCTGCTTGCCGTGCCGCATCCCACGTTTCTTTCGAACGTCATGCAGCTCTTGCTGCCGTTGATTGCCACCGCGGTCAGCCTGCACCAGCGCCGCTGTGCGAACAACCTGCTCGGGCGGCGTTGCTGGACGGCTGTCGCCACGGCATTCGGCATCTGGTCGACGGCGCAAGTGCTCTACCTCTACCTGCTCCACGCGCCAGCCTTCGTCCATTGGACGGTTCGCCCCGATGACGCCCTTTGGCTGCTCTTCGGCTTTCCGCTTCTGCTCGCCATCACGTTCAGTACCGATGAGGTCGATCGCGTTACGTGGCTTGATCGGGCGCAGGCCTTCCTGTTCTTTCTTGTGCTTTACCTGCTGGTCTTCCTCCCCTCCGGCCGGCTTGCGATGACGCACGCTTACCTCATCCAGAATGGAGCTTTGTTGCTGTGCTGCCTGCTGCGATTGCCCGTGTGTCGTCACGCGCGGGAGCGTCGCTTCTTCACCCGTTTAACACTATTCTTCCTCGCCTACGGCCCCTTGGAGGCATGTGGCGAGTTTCTTTACCGGCACAATTGGCAGGCGGGCAGTATCGTGGATCTCGTCTGGACCTTGCCTATCGCCCTCTTTGTGGCTTTGATTCTCCGGGACGAGCTCCGCTCCGACAGCGAAGACCGGCAGGCCAGCAGTCTTGTCGGCGTCGTGGTCCGGATGCAGGGCATGAGTGTCGCAGCGATGGCATTTCTGTCCATCGGCCTGGCAGCCGTGCTGGCCACGCGCCAGCAGTGGCTTGGGGGAGCGCTACTGATCTGCTCTTTCGCCCTCTTCGCCCTGCGGACCAACGCCCGCGAGGGGGCCTGGCACAAAGCCCATCGTAGCCTGGAGGAAAACCTCCTACAGGATGCCCTCACGGGGTTAGGCAACCGCACCCTCCTTCGCGCTCAGCTAACTGAGCAGCTTCTCACCAACCCTGCCAACCTCGTCCTCTTCTTTGTGGACCTCGATCGATTCAAGAGCGTCAACGACAGCTTCGGCCATGCTTTGGGAGATCGCCTTCTCATCGATGTGAGTCAGAGACTCAGCACGGCGGCTCCTCCGAACGCCACGGTCTGCCGGTTGGGTGGTGACGAGTTCGTGGTCCTCAGCGCCGCGCGGGATCCAGAGGAGGCCAAGCGTGCTGGCGAACAGCTTGCCGAAGCATTGCATGCGCCCTTCCTCCTTGCTGGTCAGGAGCTTCGCTGCTCGGCAAGCATTGGTGTTGTTCTTTCCGGTTCCGGCGACGACGCCGACGACCTCCTGCGCACGGCCGACCATGCGATGTACCGGGCCAAGCAACTGGGCCGCAATCGCGTGCAGCTCTTCGATGCGGCCCTGCGCAAGGAAATGAACAGCCGCTGGAAGATGGAGGCTGAACTCCGCGCCTGCATCGAGGCGGATGGGATCCAGATTGCATTTCAGCCCATCTTCTGCCTGGAGCAGCGTCGGATCAGCGGCTTTGAAGCGCTGGCCCGCTGGCACCACCCTGTGCTGGGCAACGTACCCCCGTGTGACTTCATCACCCTGGCGGAGGAAAGCGGCCTGATTCTTACACTCGGCGCGCAGATTCTCGAAAAGGCCTGTCGCCAGATGGTCACATGGAACCAGACCTGGAAGACGAACTACTCCGTTAGCGTCAACGTTTCGCCACGTCAGTTCACGGATACGGAACTCATTCCCTCTTTACTGGCGACCCTCGACCGCACTGGCCTGTCCCCCTCGCTACTCCGGCTCGAGATCACGGAGACGGCCCTTCTGCTGCACGAAAACGTCGTTAAAGACACCCTGGAGCAGGCTCGGGCGCACGGCATCCGCATTTCGCTGGACGACTTCGGCACAGGGTACTCGTCGTTGAGCTTTCTGCTCAGCCTTCCGGCAGACGAGGTGAAGGTCGATCGCAGTTTCGTCTCGCACATGCATCGTGATCCGCAGCGCAAAGAAGTGGTGCGCACTGTCATCCATCTGGGGCACTCCTTGGGCAAGCGCGTGGTGGCCGAGGGAGTGGAAACAGAGCAGGACCTGCTTAGCCTTGCGGAGATGGGTTGCGAGTGCGTTCAGGGCTACCTGATCAGCAAGCCGCTCGCGGCGGAGGCCATGGAAGCCGATCTGCCGTCCATCGCTGCGCGCTTTGTGCGACATGCACCCAGCAACGCAGCGGGTACCCCTGATCGGTCGTTTGCCGTCTCCACACCCAGGTTGCTTCCGCCGCGCAACGTCGAGGAGTTCGACAGGCAGGTCTGTGTGTAACGGCCTAGGGGTAGGAGACACCCGTCAGCTGCTCGCTGGTCTGCCAAAGCCGTTCAGCAACGGCCTGGTCCAGCGCCTGCGGCCTAGGCTGTACGACTTTGGGGCGGCCTTTGAGCTCGCCAGGTCCGTCTGGGCCGAGGTATTCTCCACCTTCTACGTCCGGCATGGTAGCGGCGTATTCCGTCGGTAGGGCGCCCATCTGGTCGTCCTGCGTTAAGAGCGGCGCGAGAAATTTCAGAACCTGCGCCTTGAGGCTGCCCGTACCGGGTCCGTTCTCGAAGATGTTCGTCCGGGAGACTCCAGGGTGCACGGCCACGCTGATCAGGCGTATCCCGGCTGTGCGAGCACGACGATCTAGTTCCTTCGCGAACAGGATATTGGCCAGCTTCGACGCGTTGTAGGCCGCCCAGGGCTCGTAGAGACGCTCACTTTGCAAATTGTCCCACTCGATGTTGCCGTTGCGGTGTGCCAGCGACGCGACCGTGACGACGCGGGGCATGGACGTCCTCTGCAGGGCCGGCAGCAAAAGGCCTGTTAGCGCAAAGTGTCCGAGGTGATTGGTCCCGAACTGTCGCTCAAACCCATCGATGGTGAGCTCTCGCGTCGGAATCGCCATGACTCCCGCATTGTTCACCAGCACATCAAGGGCGGCGCCGCGCCCCGCCCAGCCTTCCGCGAAGCGGCGTACCGAAGCGAGCGACGCGACGTCCAACAGAGCCAGCTCTGCGCTGGCTCCGCTACTCTGTTCCCGCAGCCGCTGCAGGGCGGCCTGGCCCTTCGCTTCGTTGCGGCAGCCAAGCAGCACGTGAGCTCCATGGCGCGCAAACTCCAGCGCCGCCTGGTACCCGATGCCGCTATTGGCCCCGGTAATGAGGATGTTTTTGCCAGCCTGGGAAGGCATCTGTGCTGCTGTCCACTTTTGGATCACTGTTGGTCTCCGTCCTGGTTCTGCGCTTGCTCGGCTCGCGTTCAGATGCACCTTTTCGCTGCGCTTCTGTACCGAAGACGAACAGTTCCTGCATTTCGAGTCAAGCACCCTCTAGCCGTTTTTCCTCATCTGCCTTTACAATCAAGCGGCAAGCTGACCTGTAGGTTGTAGTCGTAAGGCGACGCCGCACTGGCTGCTCTGATTCCGTCGTCAAAGAGGGAAGGTTTTCTGATGAAAGCAAGCGCACGCAGCGCACAAATCGCCGGGAGCGCCGCGCTCCTGTTCATTCTCACAGGGGCAACCGGTTGTTCCAAGCTCAAGGCACGCGACCAGCTCGTGAAGGGCATCCAGGAGTTCAAGGCTGGCCATTACGAGACGGCGATCGACCACTTTCAACAATCCGTCGCCCTCGACCCAAGCTATCCGAACGCCAAGACGTACCTGGCGACGGCGTACAGCTATCAGGTGCAGCCGAACAACAACACGCCGCAAAATCTGGCACTAGCCCAGAAGGCCATCAACGGCTTTAACGAGGCCCTTCAAACGGATCCGAACAACCCGGATGATTGGCGCCAGCTCGCCTCCATCCATCGCAACATCATGCAGTTCGACCAGTCACGGAACGACGAGTTGAAAGTGATCCAGCTTGACCCGAAGGATGCTGAAGCGAACTATTCCGTGGGTGTGATCGACTTTCAGAAAGCCGACAAGAACGCCGCCGAGCTTTTGAAGAACAACAAGATTACAGACGATTTGAAGGGCAATGCCAAGATTGCGCCTAAACTGTGCACTCAACTTGCGCAGGAGAACTCGGGTCTGCTGGACAGCTCCCTGCAGTACCTGAACCGGGCTGTCGATATCAACCCGAACTACGACGATGCCATGCAGTACTTGAATCTGGACTGGCGGCGCAAGGCCGACATCGAGTGCGCCAATGACGCCGCGCGCAAAAGCGATATCGCAAAGGCTGACGACTGGATCCAGCGCGCGATGGGTGCTCGGAAAGCCAATGAAGCCGCGAAGGAGCGGAAGGCCTCCGGCGGGATCGACATGACCAAGTAAGCAGCATCAATCACCAGAGCCAAAGAGGCCCTTCCGATACGGAGGGCCTCTTTCCTGTACGGCCAATGTAGCGTCCAGCAGACTGTGTTCGCTGGACCCCTGACCTCCACCTTGATCAACGAGCTGTTCGGTCTAAGCGGGACGGGACGCCTGCGTTGACCGTCTGCAGCGTATGAACCTCGCCACTTTGCAAAGTTTGCTCTGGGTCCGGTCGCTTTGGCCCTACGAATGGCCGCCGCGCCGCTCGAGCCGCACAGGCCGTTTGGGTTCCGGGCGTAGCGCTTCGTCGTTCTCTTTGGCTGTTGGGTGAATACCGAAGTCCCAAACATCGGCATTCACTGTCCTACCATCCAGAACCTCCAGCAGCGCGTACTCTCCAAACTCGAGCGGCGCGAGGGGTGTGAGCTTCCTCCAAAGGCCTCCTGGCAGCGGTTCTACCTTTAGCTCTACGACATCGGGCTGCGTCCTTCCGCTCCCCAACAGCCCCAGCCGCACGCTTGACACTGCCCTTGCGCCCTGCCGCACATCGATCTTCTCCAAGACGTACTCACTTTGCGCCGACCCACCGCTCGGCGTGGCCCGTCCGGCCTGCCCATGAGTATCTACGGTAAAGCCACCATTGCCGTTCTGTTCCCCCGCACCGGCGCCCTGCAGGCGCACATAAAAGGTGGGCTCGGCCACATGGAGTTGCACATCCGCCCGCTCCTCCTTAAGCAGCAGGAGGTCGTGTGGACTTGCGGCGGGATTGATGTCCTTTTTCAGGACCGCATGGGCGGTCTCACGATTCAGTTCGCTTCCATACTGCGGCAAAGGCACGAGCTCCGGCGTGCCACGGAAGGCATCCAGGGCCAACACGCTGTCATCCTCCGGCAAGCGCAAGTCCTTGGCCACCTCCGGCGTTTCCGCAGCTCTCGCCGCCTCCTCCCGCGCGAGCTCAGGACTGAGCACAGGGGCCTGCTGTGGGGTACCGCCCCCATCCCCTGCGCTTGCAGGGTCGTGCGCACGCTCCCAGGCCTGCGTCGCGGGAAGGTCCACCAGGGCCAGCGGTAGATCTTCTTCCTCCCCGTTCCGTTCTGCAGAGCGGTACCGGACCCGATCCCTTAAAACTTTGTAGCTCAACACGCTTTGGTAGCTGCCGTCCTTCAAAATCAACCGTGTCCGGTGCTGCGGAGACTCCGGTTGGGAGGCGATGGGCGGTTCCATGGAACGTCTCTGGCAGTGGGCGGCCGCCCCTGCCAAGAGCGCGATAGCAGCAGTGACCACTGGCGCCGTAACCAGGCGACGGAGCGCCCGGAGCTCTGCCCAGGCCCTGTGGTTGGAGTCAGTGTCGGCACGTTGCAGGAGAGGCAGGCGGGTTTTCACCTCTTGAGAGACGCACGTAGCCCGCCACAGGAAGCATTGCGGCACGGTGTACCTCCTTCGCAGCGGAACCTTCTTGTGTTGTCGAGTCGATACGAATTCCGGCCCGCAGCGCATTGTCCAGAAAAGCTCTGATGGAAGCGCCACCAAGTTACTTTGCGGCTTGAGCAGGATCGCGGGGGCCGGCTGCGCGACGGCTAAGCTTCGACTGACCGCAAATTGATAAAGTCAGACCTCCCTAAAACGTTTGAGCCCGGAGCCACTCCCGGAACTTTGGGCCGAGATCGTCACGCTTCAAAGCGAATTCCACCGTTGCTTTCAGAAAGCCCAGCTTGTCCCCTGCATCGTGGCGTTGACCTTCGTAGCTGAAGCCATACACCTTTTCGTACGCGAGCAGGGCTTTGATGGCATCGGTCAGCTGCAGTTCGCCACCCGCTCCCGGCGTCAGGCCTTCGATCATCTCGAAGATGCGCGGGGTGAGGATGTAGCGTCCGATGATGGCATTTTGGCTTGGAGCTTCAGACGGCTTGGGCTTTTCGACCAAGTTTCTGACCAGGAGCAGCCGCTTGTCGTCCGGGTCCGGGGTGCTGTCCAGACAGCCATAGTTGGCAATAGCTGCGCCTTCCACAACCTCGGAAGCAATGATGGACGAGTTGGTCCTGGTGAAAGCCTCAACCATCTGCTGCATGCAGGGCACCGACGCATCCACGATGTCATCCGGAAGAATGACGCAAAAGGGCTCGTCCCCGACCAGGTTTTTAGCCTGGAGCACGGCATGGCCGAGCCCCAACGCTTCCGGCTGCCGCGTGTAGGAGATGCGCGCCAGTTGGGACATCGAGCGCGCCAGTTCCAACAGGTCCAGCTTGCCGCGCGCTTCCAACTGGTGCTCCAGTTCGGGTGCGCGATCGAAGTGGTCCTCAAGAGGCGTTTTACCCCGCCCGGTGATGATAATCACCTCGTCACAACCGGCCGCCACCACCTCTTCTACCGCGTACTGGATCAGCGGTTTGTCGACCAGAGGGAGCATCTCTTTCGGAACGGCCTTGGTCGCCGGCAGGAAACGGGTTCCCATGCCCGCGGCCGGAATCACTGCTTTGCGAATCTTCTTTGCTGCCATGGTGCCTAGAATCCTTCCCCTTTGTTTCGCCCTCGCTAGCTGACAATAGCAGAGAAGTTTCTCGCTCGAGCGGCCCAAAGGTCAACTTACAAAGGTTACCTTCCCGTTTTGGGACGCAGCGGGTATACGGCTCAAAACCCGTGCCATGTAGCTACGCAGGCTTGCGACATTCCACGCCCAGACAGTTCAGCCAACGGCCCTCGCTTTCGACCTCGGCGAACGCCGGATCGTGCGAGTCGCCGAAGTTCGCCCGGCGAATCGCCGTGTACCCTACCGCCGTCAACTCCGCCACGAAGCTCTTGTAATCCCACATCCAGAGGTGCTGACTGCGGCCAAAGATGGCCCGCGGCAGCGACCTTACGCCACGCGCGCCCTGCCGCTCGCCCAGGTACGTCTCCGCCATGAAGGTATGTGCGGCCTCAGAAGCGTCGGACGCCAGGTATTGCCGCGCATAAAACTCAAGGTCGGGCAGCACAAACCGAAACACGCCGTCTGGCTGCAGGTAACGGTACACATTGCGCAGGGCTTTGCGGCAATCCTCCAACGCAAGGTGCTCCAGCACATGCGAGCAGTACACCCGCTCGGCCGAGTCCGGGTCGACGGGCAAGCCCCTGATGACATCGCCGTAGTGGATGTTCCTTGGGTAGTCCGGGAAGCCGCGCCGGACCAGCGCCGCTTTCAGAAACGGCAGCCGCTGCTCCAACAGGAATGCGGGACCTGCATCAAAGTTGAGCCAGGACGCCGGCGCACAGGTTCCGCAGCCAAATTGCACGTTCTGGCTCTGCATAGAGCTTCGATTATAAATTGCGGCTTGCGGATTTCGTCGTGGCTATAACACCGGCGAGTTGTCGTGCAGCATGGCATGGCGCGCGACCTTGATCGGCACCGGCCCCATTTCCATCAGCGTGTCATGGAACTGCTGCAAGCTGAAAGCAGCCCCCTGCTGCGCTTGCAGGTCGGCCCGCAGCTTCAGAATTTGCAGCTTGCCCAGCGTGTAGTACAGGTACAGCGCGTCGCTGGTGCCGCGCTTGGTTTCCACTTCGGCGATGGGCCGCGACTGGTAGCCCTCGGTGACAAAGAAGTCCACGGCCTCTGCCGTCGTCATCGCCCCGCCCACACCTGTGTGCAGACGGATGGCCACGGCAAAACGGGCGTCACGCAGCAGCGCATCCTGCAGTTGCCCGAGCTGGATCAGCTTCTGCTCCCGCACGTCCTTCGATCCCACGCCCGGGGCGTTGTAGCCCTGCTCCAGCATCATCTGCTCGCAGTAGTGCGCCCAACCCTCGATGTTGGTATTGGCTCCGATGATCTTGCGGATCTTCGAGGGGAACTGCGGCTGGTATAAGAACTGCACATAGTGTCCCGGGTAGGCCTCATGCACGCTGGTGGAAACGATCGTGCCCACGTTGAAAGCGGCCATGTATTCGCCTGTGCGCTGCGGGGTCCAGGTCGGTTCGGGCAGCGTCACGTTGAAGAGTGCTTTGGTGGAGTGCGTCTCGAACGGTCCGGGCGGGTCCATGCTGGCCTGCGTGGTTGCGCGCATGAAGGGGGGCGTCTCTTCCAGCGTCGGCTGGACGATGCCCGGAATCGTGATGATGTGATGCGTGTTGATGAACGCGATCTCGGAGTCGAAGCGATCATGGAAGGCCTGCAGCAGATGATCCGGCGCCGGATGCATGGTCGCCAACTCCGCCAGTTGCTGCTGCGGCGTTTTAGCCGGATCCAGTTCCCTCGCGATCCGCGCAAACTCCGCCTGATTCCGATGCAGATCCTCCATGCCGATCTGTAGCAGATGATCCAGCGGCGTATCGACCATCTCGTTGTAGGCCAGCGCTTTGGAGAACGTTGCGGCCCCGTAGCGGAAGTCTCCGTTGGAGCGCGGGAGCAGGTCCGTTTTGAGCCACGCGCCGTAGCTTTGCAAGGCGCTCACGACGGCGGCGTTCGTGTGCATGAACTCGGCTTTGGCCTGCGCATCGTCCGCTGACGCGAAGGCCGCGGGCACGTCCTTCTGGAAGAAGCCGACCAGCCCATCGATCTGTTCTAGAGCGATCTCTGTATAGATCTTTGGCGGATTTTTCAGGTTCTTGCGCGCTTCGGCGAAGACCTGGGGCATCTGCTTCTCGCGCGCGATCGCGGCGCGCAAGCGCGTATTGACGGGAGCGTAGGGCCGCTCCATCAGCGTGAAGATCGAGCCTGTGATGCCGCTGGAGTAGTTATCAGGATTCTTCTCCCAAGGCCGAATTACCTCGAGGTAGAGCAGCGACGAGCGGATCTGGTTGAGCAGAATCAGCCTGTCTGCCGCGGGCTCCGCAGCCAACGCATTTGTGTCGATGGCGGCGATCTTGCGCTCCCACTCATGCAGCGCCGCGGTCTCGCGCTGCACACTCGCGGCGGAGTAGTCCTCCAGTTGCGGATCGTATTGGTGCAGACCCGCGCTGGTGCCAGCAGTGGGCGCAAATTTGAAGTACACCTGCTCGAAGTACTGGTCGCTGAGGGAGTTCAGTGTCTGGCCGGCACCGTCTGCTGAGACACGCTGCGCCTGGGCGACCCTTGACCCTCCGCAGAGGACGAATGACACGAGTGCGGCAAGAAGTTTCATCGGAAGTGAAGTCTATCTGAAACGAGGCGCTCCACGACGCCCCCTTACTGCGGCAGCGGTTTCAACTCCACCGTGCGTCCTGTCTGTGCTGACTCCCGCGCTGCAGTCAGGATCTGCATCACCACCATGTTCGTATCCAGCGCCGAGAGGTCACCCTTGGCCTGCACCTGCCCATGCAACACCGCCGTTAGATAGCTCAGCGAGTTGCTCTCGTCGGTGGGCAGCGCCGGCGCGGTCTCTTGCTGCGCTGCGCGTTCGCCCTGCTTCCTGACCAGAACATCCTTGGCCGCGACGGTCACCATCGTGCCCTTGGTCCCATAGACCTCCATGTCCTTGCGGGCGAAGCTCCAGTCCCAGGAGGGCATCAGCACGGCCTGGGCACCGGGGTAGCGCAGGATCACGGTCGCGTCGTCGTCGACATGCGGGTAGATCGCCGGCTTGTCCGTCTGCGCGACCGCCGTCACGCTCTGCGGGGCTTCTCCACCGCGCATGACCGTCATCAGGTCCGCGCCATAGCAGCCGAAGTCAAAGAGTGCGCCCGCGCCGTTTTGCTTGGGATCGGTAAGCCACGGGAGCCACTCCGGCCCTACACCAATCTCTTTGGGACCTTCGTGGCCGTCGTGCACAACTACCTTGCGGACTTCGCCGAGTTCGCCGTTCCGCACGGCCGCAAGCACGGCGGCGTTGCTGGCGTACCAGGTGGTCTCGTAGTTCACCAGCACGTGTACATGGTGCGCGCGCGCGGCGCTCCGGATCGCCAGCGCATCGTCCATGGTTGTCGCCAGCGGCTTTTCCACCATGGACGAGACACCGTACTTCGCCGCGGCTTCGATCACGCGGCGATGATCCAGGATCGTCGTGTACACCAGCACCGCATCGGGATGCTGCGTCCTTAGCGTCTCGTCCAGATCGGTGTGAAACAGGGTCTGGGGCAGGTTGTATCTGGCCGCGTAGCGCTGCGCGAGCGCGGTGTCGGGTTCAACAACGGCGACTAGCTTGGCTTCATCGCTCTTGGCCAGCGCCGGCAGAAAACCCTGCACATGCCCATGAACGAGGCCGACGATGGCGACGCGCACGGGTGCTGGTTGGTTGGGTGGTGTTTGACCAGCTGCAGGAAAGGGCAGACAGGCGAGAAGGAAGAGTATGCTTTGGGTCAGCCGATTCATAAGGTTCCGCATCCATCCTATGCCAACGACCTTTGAGCAGATTGAGGAACAAAAAGCAGCCCTGCTCCACAGCTTGGCTGACTGGCCCGCAGTACAGCAACAGCTACGCCCGCCAAAGGACGGCTGGTCCGCGATGCAGGTGATTGATCACTTGGCAAAGACGGAACGTGAGATCCAGAAGGAGATGCAGCAAGGCTTGCATCATCCTCATCGTTTGGGGTTGCGGGACCGCTTGGGAGGACTCTTCCTGCAGCGCGTCTTCCCATCGAGCCGGAAGGTCAAGGTGCCGGCCTCTGCCACGGCGATGCTGCCCGACGCAGATCCAGAGCTGACTGCTGTGTGTGCCGCGTGGGATGCAAGCCGTCGCGAGCTCCGGAGCATGCTGGCCACAACGCCGGAGAAGCAGCGGGGACTGGGCGTCTTTCGGCACCCTGTTGCTGGATGGATGACCGTGTCAGGCGTGCTGGACTTCTTCTCCGTGCATATGCATCACCACCAATACCAATTGGCCGGGCTTGCGAAGAGCTCCGGCGTGTCTTAGCCCTGGCTGAGCTCAAGGGCCGCTAGTAAATCGCGCGTTTCGCGCATGACGTCCTCGGCTTTGGCGCTCGACAACGGCCAGCGCAGCACGCCTTGCGGCGTCAGCTGCGCGCCGTCCTTGGCGTTGCGGCCTACGAGCTTCATCAGCGCGCCTACATTGACGCCCTTGCCAGGGTCGGCGGGCGCAGCATGGAGCTTGTCGCTGAAGCCCAGGAACAACATGTCGCGCATGGCTTTCATCTGCCCGGCCTTTGCCGCAGGCGCATCGGCTGGCCGGGGGGCCACGACCTCCCGCACGGCCCTGGCCGCGTTGCTTGTGGGCGCGGCGGATAGCGCCGCACGCGCCGAAAAGTTCAGGGCCGCCACGTGCGGTGCCTGGCCATGCCGCCCTGCCAGAGGTGCCTGCGCTTGTGATGGCTGCGTGCCGAACCGTGACGTCGTTTGCCAACTGGATGCAGCGGGACGCGCCGGTACCGTCGTGCGTGTTGGCCCCGGCGCAGCTGCGGTTGCAGCTACCTTTTTCGGCTCTTCGACCGCGACCCGCTTGCGTTCCAGCGTGGCCACCCCCAGCCGCTCGCAAAGCAGTCGGATCTCGCCGACAGCGAGCAGGTGAAGCACGGTATCCGGCGGCTTGCCGTAACGGTCTTCGAGCTCCGCGCGCACATCGGTGAGCACCGCTTCAGACTCCGCGCCGGCGATGCGCTTGTACATGCGCAGCCGCTGGTTCTCCTCAGGGATGTAGCTGTCGTCGATGCGCAGCGACACGCCCAGATTGACGGTGACCGCGGGCCGCTCCTCGTGCGCTTCGCCCTTCATGCGGCTCACGGCCTCTTCCAGCATCTGCGTGTACATCTCAAAGCCAATGGCTTCGATGTGCCCGCTCTGCTCGCCGCCCAGCATATTGCCGGCGCCGCGCAGTTCCAAATCCAGCGCGGCGATCTTGAACCCGGCACCGAGATCCGAAAACTCCTTCAGCGCGGCCAATCTTCGCCGCGCAATCTCCGTGAGCTGCTGCTCCGGCGGGATGAGCAGGTACGCATACGCGCGCCGGTTCGAGCGGCCCACGCGGCCGCGCAGCTGGTACAACTCGCTCAAGCCGTGCCGGTCGGCGCGGTTGATCACGATCGTGTTGGCACGCGACACATCGAGCCCGTTCTCCACGATGCTGGTCGCACACAGCACATCGAACTCGCCGTTCATAAAGCCCAGCATCACGCGTTCGAGCTCCGCCTCCGGCATCTGCCCGTGCCCCACGGCCACGCGCGCCTGCGG
>CAXUIF010000049.1:0-16835 GCA_964250995.1 uncultured Acidobacteriaceae bacterium | reverse complement strand
CAGCGCGCGATACCACGCGCCCACGTCGGCCCAGCTATGAAAGCTCGTCCAGGCAAGGGACGGTCCGGCTTCCTCGTCGCGGGGGCCGTCGGCCTGCACCGTCGCTTGCTCCCCAGCCGCCGCCTTCGTTCGACTTGTAGGTTTCAGCTGCGACCCGCTCCAGCGATACACCTTGTCCCCGCCTTCGTCCGTAACCCTGGCCGGAAACCTGGGGCAGCTGATCTGAACGTACTTGCCGGCGGGCACACGAAGTTCCACAGACCGCTCCAGCACGACAGCACCCTGGCCAAAGGTCTCAGCACCCCAGAACTGGTCCCTGGCCGCAGCCTTGGCATACACGGTGCGCACCTGGTACTCGAGCCGGTCTCCTTGAGCGAGGCCGCGCACGGGAAGCTGCATGAGGTGCAGATCGCTGTACAGCGGCGCGGCCTGCGTGAGGGCGGCCGACTGATCCTGAGCGTCGCCGGGTGGGGTAATGATCACCGCCCCATTGGGCTTGCGCACCCGAAGGTACACCACCTCGACCCGCTGCGTTCCGGTCGCATACGGCACGCTGAGCACGCCGAGTACCCGCGCCGCCGCCTCGCTCTGCACGCGCACGATCTGCGTTTCCAGCTTGCTGCCGGTGCCGTCAGCGTTGTACCGGTACGCCGTATCCCGTCGTTCCACGACCACAGGCTCGCCCGGGTAGAGCGACTTCTCCGCCTTGGGCTCCCCGCGGTCCGGTGTGGAGAGCGGCGTGGTCGTGCGCGGCAGATCTTGCGCCACTGCCGTAACGCCAAGCACGGCGACGGTGAAAAAGATGCAGACCAAGGAAGACATCGTGCAGCCCTGTATAGCAGATAGCGGCTGCACTGAGGTACCTGAGTAGGGTTACTTACAGTCGGAATATGCGGGATTCTTGCTAGCGACCAGCAGTCAGTTCGGACAGATACATGGCCGTGTACTCGACGTAGTTCTGCGCATACCGCCGGATCAGGTCCAGATCGGTGCTGTTGAGGGAGCGCCGCACCTTCCCGGGGACTCCGGCGACCAGCGAGCCCGGCGGGATCTGGGCGCCTTCGGTCACTACCGCGCCTGCCGCGACGATGGTCCCCGCACCGATGTGGGCCCCATTCAGGATGATCGCGCCCATGCCCACCAGAACGTCGTCGGCCAACACACATCCGTGCACAATGGCGCCATGACCGATGGTGCACCCATTGCCCACATGCACGGGCCAGACCCCGCGCTGCCCGTGCAGCACGGCGTTATCCTGCACGTTGGAGCGCTGGCCCACGGTGATGGCATGAATGTCGCCGCGAAGCACCGCGTTCATCCAGACACTGCTGTGTTCGCCGATCTCCACGTGCCCGCTAACCTGTGCGGAGACATCGACATAGGATGTAGCGGCGATGCGGGGAAACCGTCCGGAAAAGGCGCGTAACATGGGTTCTCCTGGAGCACTGCTTAGTGTAGCGGCTTCAGCCTGCCTACCACATTCGGGGCAGATTATGTCGAAAGAAAAGTGTTCACAACGCAGTGGTCGGCGCTATGCTTAAGCACGGCCACTTTGGCAGGTTTGGAGGTGTATTTCTTTTGGCAGAGGTTCGAGTTCAAGAAGGGGAACCGCTTGAGAATGCCCTGCGTCGCTTTAAGCGTAAGGTCCAGACCGAGGACATTATCAAAGAAGTCAAGCGCCACTCCTTTTACCTGAAGCCAGGCGAGAAGCGCCGCGTAAAGGAAGCTCTAGCGCGCAAGCGAAATCGCAAGAAGGTTCGCAAGGAGCAAGACTAAGCTCCGCATCAGGCAATCAACGGGAAAGGGGGCAAGTGTTCGCCCCCTTTCCCATGTAGTCACTCCGCTTCAAGCTTCAATCGCCACACGGTGTTCTTCGTCGACCTGTGGACCGGGCCCCTGCAGTTGATTTCTTCACAGGCCTGAGGCGCGCATGCTCTTTCGACGAGCTTGCCACCGCTCACGCCTTGTCCCGTACGCCGGGAGAGGGTGCTATGGATTTCATCGATCGCGTTCTAAAGTGTTCCGACTGTAGCAGCGACTTCACGTTTACCGCCGGGGAACAGCTGTTCTTCTCCGACCGGCAGTTCAAGAACGACCCCAAGCGGTGCAAGCTCTGCAAGGCCAAACGAGCCGGCCTGGGCCGCTCTGCCGAAGGCGTGGCGGTCGAAGCCGCCCTGCCGCTGTCCCGCACGGAAACCCGCACGGAGTGCTCTGCTTGCGGAATCGACACTACGGTTCCGTTCAAGCCGACCCAAGGACGCCCCGTCTTTTGCCGCTCTTGCTTCCAACTGAAACGCGTCCCCGCCGCCGTTGCCAAGGCAGCCAGCCTGGACACGCCCGCGCTGGCCGTTGAACAGGCGATGGAACTGGCCATGGAACAGGCTGTCGCTCAGGCCGTCTCCGGGTCCAGTTCCGGAATCTCTCAGCCGCTCAGCGCCGTCGAAGCCATCGCCGAGGCACCTCACGCCGCGTTGAGCGGTGACCGGGATACGCAGATCTACCAGCTCATGGCTGCCGAAGCGGCCACCGCCTAGGTGACTGCTTTGCCCACGATCCACCGCAGACCTTCTGCATCTGCTGGCTTTGAGGAATCGCCCTAGGGCATGGTGCATCTTCGCGAAATCAGTGAGGACACAGCCCTTTTTCCCTGGAACAAGAGCACTCCCTACCCGGCCATTGAAGCCACAATCTCTGTGGCGATCGCGCTTCTGCTCGGGCAGCTAACGGGGCACAGCAGTGCCGGCTCCATCGCCGCCGGGGCTGCGTTCACCATTGGTTTCGCAGTCTTTCACGAGGCACTGTCTTCCACCTTGCTGAGCATGGCCCTGCTCACGCTGGGCCTCGCCTCCGCCACGCTGGCCGGCAGTCTCTGCGCCCAATGGACGCCGTTGGTGCTGCTTTTGTGCGTCGTTGCCGCACTCACTTACGGCGTGCTCACGGAGCTGGACCCTACCGCCAGCTGGATCGCTCAGCAGTGCGGCGTATACGTCGTGATCTCCAGTTACTTCGCCAACGGCGTGCACTATGCCGTGGGCCGTACCGCGATGGTGCTGCTTGGCGGCGCTTTGCAGATGGTGGTCTACACGGTTTCACGTTGGCTACATCGGCGGGCCCGCCAAGATCCAGGGCCATCGATGCTGCTCCAGATGCGGACCCGGGCCGCCGAGCTATGGCAGGGCGTCCGCCAGCAGCGTCGCTGGACGACCGACACGGTCAGTTACGTCCTGCGACTCACGGTGACGCTCGGACTCAGCACCGGGCTGTACCGCGGGCTGCACTGGCGCAATGGGTATTGGGCGCCCATGACGGCGCTGCTGGTGCTCAAGCCCAAGTGGGGCAACACGCTCAGTCGCGGTATCGCGCGGCTTGCCGGGACCATGGTGGCGACGGCGCTCTGTGCGCTGTTGGTGTATCTCCACGCCCCACTCCACCACTGGGCCTTTTTCGTTCTTATCGTCGTGACCGCGTGGGCCTGCTTTGCACTGCAAGCCGTGAACTACGCTTTGTTCTCGTTGTTTATCACGCTCTACACGGTGTATCTGTTCGCCTTCGGCGGCTTCTCTGAGCGAACCGCCGCGGACCTTCGTCTGATGAACACAGCGATAGGGGGCTTGTTAGCGCTTTTCGTGGACTACCTCGCGAAACAGCTTGGCCCCAGACTGCTAACCCGTACCGGCAAGCCAGCACTTTTTGGGGCCAAATCGTCGGCGTGAGCGACACAGAGCGTCAGTTCGTGGCTGTGCGCGGAGAGCTCGCCGGCGCAGCCAGCCTCGCACCTCCGCCGGCTACCTTGCCACCATCGCCATCTGCTGCTGGTACTCCTCGTAAGGCCCTTTATGGTCCGTGATGTGGAAGTCCGTGGGGCCGCCCTCGAAGTGCCAGATCCGGGTGCCGACCTCTTCGATCAGATCCTGGTCGTGCGTCACCAGAAAGACCGTGCCCTCATACTTCTGCAGCGCCTGGTTCAGGGCATTGATGGACTCAAGATCGAGATGGTTGGTGGGCTCGTCCAGCACCAGCACATTGGGCTTTTGCAGCATGAGTTTGCAGAAAAGAAGCCGCGCGGCCTCACCGCCGGAGAGCGCTTCGGTCTTCTTCATGCCCTCTTCCCCACGGAACAGCATCTGTCCAAGAATGCCGCGGATGTCCTCTTTGGACGCCTTGGGGTCGTAGCTGTGCAGCCACTCGGCTGCCGTCGTTCCCTTGGGGATCGCGGCCGTATGGTCCTGCGCAAAGTACCCGATCTGCGCCTCGTGCCCCCACTTCACCTCGCCGCCGTCGAGCGCCGTGGTGTACGTCTCTTCCACGCCCGGTGCGCCCGCCATGAGCGCCTTGAGCAGGGTGGTCTTTCCCTGACCATTCCGCCCCACCAGCAGGATCTTCTCGCCGCGCATCACGGCACCCGTAAAGCCACGGATCACGTGCTCGACCGAACCGTCCGGCTGCGTGTAGGTCTTGCTGATCGCGTTGAACTCAAGCAGGTGCTTGCCGCTCGGCCGCAACAGGTCGAAGCGGATGTAGGGGCGCTGGATGTTGGAGCGGGCCAGCTCCGTTGTAGCCAGGCGCTCGACCTCCTTCTTGCGCGAGTTCACCTGCGACGACCGTGTCCCCGCCGAGAAGCGAGCGATGAACTCGTTCAGCTGCGCGATCTTCTTTTCGCGTTGTTCGTTCTGGCCTTCGATGCGGCTGCGGATCTGGGTCTTTTGCAGCACCATATCGTCGTAGCCACCGGTGTAGGTGATGATGGTCTCGTAGTCGATGTCCGCAATATGCGTGCACACTGAATTGAGGAAGTACCGGTCGTGCGAGATCAGAAGGACAGTGCCGTTGTAGCGGTTCAGGAAGTTCTCCAGCCAGTGGATCGACTCCAGATCGAGGTAGTTCGTCGGCTCATCCAGAAACAGCGCTTCGGGGTTGCCGAACAGCGCCTGGGCCAGCAGCACGCGCACCTTCTGGCCCCCTTGCAGCTCGCTCATCTTGCGCTCGTGAAGCTCGTCCGGGATGTCGAGACCCTGCAGCAGGATCGCCGCGTTCGCCTCAGCCTCATAGCCGTCTTCTTCGCCGACCACGCCCTCGAGCTCGCCCAGCCGGATGCCGTCTTCATCGGTCATCTCAGGCTTGGAGTAGATCCCCTCGCGCTCGTCCAGCGCCGCCCACAACGGCTTGTTCCCCATGATCACGGTATCGATCACGCGGTAGCTGTCGAACTCGTACTGATTCTGCTTCAGCACGCCGAATTTCCTGGGCCGCACGACCGTGCCTTTTTGAGCGTCCAGTTCGCCGGTGAGCACCTTCATGAACGTCGATTTGCCCGCACCATTCGGGCCGGTTAATCCATAGCGCCGACCGTCCGTAAACGTGACCGACACGTCTTCAAACAGCAGCTTCGCGCCATAGCGCATCGTGATATTGGAAACAGAAATCATCACTCTAATCTTCGCATAAAAGCGAAGCACCGGATAAGCCCTTGGAGCCTACCCGGTCGCTCGTATACCTACGCCGCTAGCCATAGCAGCAAGAGCCCAAGGTGCGCTGCGACGCAGGTGAGTCCTACCCTCGAACTCGCCCCGGCTTCGCTTTCCGCGTGGCTCAATAGGAGCCGCCGGCCACCTGCAACAGCGATCCGGTGAGCCAGCGGGCCTCGTCACTGACGAGAAACGCGACTACGTCCGCTACATCTTCCGGTACCCCGATGCGGCCCAGCGGCGTCTTTTCCACGGCATCCCGCTCGAAGTCTCCGCCCCTGAAGCCAGAGGTTCCTTCTGTCGCGACCAGGCCCGGGTTCACCGCATTCACTCGGATCTTCTTCGGCCCTAACTCCTTGGCAAGCACCCGCGTGATTGCGTCGACCGCACCCTTGGTTCCCGAGTAGATGGACGACATGGCCAGCGTGGTTTCGCTAATGACCGAGCCGACGTTGATGACATTGCCGCCTTCCGCCGGGAAGAGCGGAACCGCTGCCTTGGTCGCCAGCAGCAGACCCTTCACATTCACGTCGAACTGGCGATCGATCTCGTCCTCTGTGAGGGCCTCTACCGGCGAGAACCCATACACACCCGCATTGTTGACGAGGATATCGACCCTGCCGAATTGCTTCTTGGTTTCGGCAAAGAGCGCCTCAACTTCAGTCGTCCTGGCCACGCTACCCTGGACGACGACGGCTTTTCCGCCTTGGCCGGTAATCCCTGCCGCGACGCGCTCTGCGCCCTCCTTGTCGGACGCGTAGTTCACCACCACGCTCGCCCCTTCGCGACCCAGAGCCTTCGCAATCCCTGCCCCAATCCCCTTGGACGCACCCGTAACCACAGCGACCTTGCCCGATAACTTGCCCATGCCACACCACCCTTCGATCTGTTTCGAACGCTTTCGAATGTTTCGACAGATATCGAATAGATGGCCTGGGCTGTCCCGCGATGCGCAAAATTTGGCGGGACGCGCGTTCGGCGGCCTACATCCCGGATAGCTCCCGGAGGTAGGCCGCCCAGACCTCGCGGTCCAGCGCGAGCTTCACGCCGCGGCCCGCGCGTTCTACCGAGATCAGCCCGGCACCCTGCAACTCTTTCAAGTGATGCGAGATGGTCGCAGGGCTGATGCACTCGTGGGCATGGAGGCCCGCACAGGGGAGCACGGGCTGTCCGGCGATCTGCCGGAGAATCGCAAACCGACGAGGGTCCGCCAGAGCTCGGCTAATTGTTCCAAGCTCCTCTTCGGTCAAGCGGCGCTCTGGCCGATCAGGGCAGTGGCTCACAGCATGCAGTGTGGCACCGGAGGTCCGCGGCGTTCAACCTGGGCTGGTCAGCGGCTGGGCGCTACAACGCAAAGAGCACGGAGCCAGCCCGGACCCGCCAATGAGGCTACGGTCCGGACCGGCTCCTGTTCTGCTCGGCTATGCTCGCCACTTGCAAAGACTGCGTGTCACCGGAACATGGTTCCTGACCAGTGGTAAGCCTCATCATGAGGCTTGCGGTGAATCGACGAAAGACAAACGCGGGTTACGTTGCGTAGCCGAAACGCTGGAAAGCTACAGTGCTCTCCCGCAAGGGCTTAGCTCATTGCCTCGCGGCCTCGGATAGGGATGACGCAGGCGAAACGCGCTGAATTTGTTTCCCTTACGCAACAGAGTTGCACGCCAGCGCGCGGCAACCGACACAACGCATTCTGATTTATCATAGTAAAAATTGGCAGTTAATCGTTATACGGGCGAACGACAGTTCAGCTTCCTCTCTGAATTGAGTCTTCGGCGCTCACCGGCCTAGATTGGAAGATGCGAAAATGCACGGCATCGGAGGCAAACTCCGCGCAGCACGGATTCAATGGCAATTGACCTTGCGAGAGGTCGAGGAGCGCAGTCTTCGGCTTGCCCAGGAGTGGGGCAACCCGGCGTACCGTATCTCGGCCAGTTGGCTGGACCGGGTAGAGCGTGAAAATCGCGGCCTCTCAGCGACCAAGCTGATCGTGCTTGCGGTGATCTATAGCCTCACAGCGGAGCAGATGTTGGCGCTTTGTCCGCCCGCCAGCGCCACGTCTCCGCAGGTCGATCATGTTTCCAGCCCCAATGCCACCGTGCTCCTTACGCAGGGTCCGTTGGAGCAGCACGCCAAACAGTGGCTGCCGGAGAAACTGGTCACGGACCCGCCCCCGGAAGAGACCACCCTGTTGCCCACCGATCAGAACACCCTGCCCAGCCGCTACCGCCGGGGCATCATCGGTCGTCGCGACAGAACGCTGGAACCGATGATCCGCGCCGGCTCCATCGTGCTGATCGACACGCAAAAACGTGCCATCGCCGGCCGCAAGGAGTGGACGCATGAGTTCGACCGGCCTATCTACTTCCTGTTGACGCGGACTGGCTACGTCTCAGGCTTTTGCGAACTGGACAAAGAAGCCGAGTGGCTCACCCTGGTCCCGCACGCCCTTTCCTATGAGTCCAACAAGCGCTGGCGTTACAAGAAGGAGATCGAGGTCATTGGCACGGTCTCCGGCGTGTTTATGCGACGCGTAGCGTAGCCCGGAGCAGCCCACGGGCACCGCTGCAGCGGTCTGCTCTGTCAGAGCACCGCTTCTAGTTCGGCGAACCCGGGGACCTGGCTCACCTCGTAAAGTGCCAGCACATGCTGCGTCATGCCGTGATAGATCGTGGCTGCCCGCTGGGCGTAGTCGGGGAAGGCTGTCCGGAGATTGCCTCGGCTTTCCGCGCCTCTCAGACGTTCGAGATGCCATTCAATCTCACGCGCGTTCAAACGCAGTTGCTCCGCCACGGGCAGCGCTTCCGGGTACCATTGCTGCACGTGAAAGGCTAGACGGATCAGCACCTCGCAGTTCCGTGCGAGCGCCTCCAGACCCTCCAAGCCTCCCATCAGCTCCCACACCTGCCAGGGTTCCAGCGCAGCATCCGCACCCGGTTCCGCGGCATGGTCGTCGAGGCTCCTGGCCACCAGCGCCACATTGTGCCGGTCAATGACGGACAGTTGCGCAAGCAGATCGTGCAGCGAAGGATCGCCGGCAAACCGCCGTGCGCGCCGAAACGCGACCGTAGCCACGCCCAGCAAGGCAGAAACGAAGAGCGATACTGCAGTGGCGAAGAGGGCTGTATGGGAGATCACGGCTTTTTCCAGCTCCGAAGCGTGTAGAGATTATCGGCGAGATTGGCCTGCCATGCGCGTAAATGTGCACGCATTTCTGCAGGCAGTTCCCGCGGCTGGGGCGCCTCCTGCCAAAGCGTAACGATCCAGTAAACAAGGCAGGCCAGATACACCAGCATGCGCGCAGAGGTGAGCGCTTCGTCGACCTGCGCCCGGTAGGGAGCACCGTACAGCGTGTGTCCGACCTCGATCGCGATGTCCACAATGGAATAGGCGCCCAAGCCATGGGCGATGCGCGCCACATGGGTTCGCCACGGCAGGCCCACCGTCACCGAAAGCACCAGCATGCCGACGAAGAGCTCCGCCAGCAGTGTTGACGAGAAAAACCCTACCTTCGTCAAGACGTTAAAGTCCCACCTGAACCGCGATGGTGCTGCCAATGCTGTTAAACCAGTGGCAAGGATCAGGCTTCCGCCAATGAGCAGCCGCATTGACTTCCGGGCATCCAGCGCCCAGTGCCCCAAAGGGCGGAAGACGTGTGAGGCAATCTCATACAGCACGGTGAACTGTAAAACAGCGTCTACGATTCCCCCCGTCAGAAAGGTTGCGAAATAGGTTTGCTCCGTCCCGCGGCTGCGTACGGCATACAGCACAACGCTTCTAAGTACGTTGGCAGCGATCAGGGCGGTGAAGGCCGGAAATTGTGCCGCCCGCCGCCGTCCCAGCAAAACGCCAAGAAGCACGGCATGGCCCAAAAGGCCCGCGGCCCAGAGCAGTTGGTCGATGCCACTCAGTGGCATCAGGGCCTTCCGTTCTGGGCCGGGCGCGGCATAGACTGCCGCCATCTTACGTCAGGTTCTTACGCCATACCGAACAAAACCAGCAGGGTCTGCAGGACAGTTCCGGAAGCGACGGGGCTGCCTGCCGTTGTGCTTGGCGCGGTGGTGGTGCTCGACGAGGCCGCGCACTGTGTATTGCGCGGGCAGGGATCGGTTCCCGTGATGCCGTTGGTGGAGGCGCCGCCGGTGGATGGCGTGGTGGTCTGGGCGTGGGCGATCCCGAAGTTCGCGAGCGTTGAGGCACCGAGGATGAGAGTGAGGGCGAAAGGACGGGCGATGTGCTTGATCATGGGGGGCTTCTCCTTTTTCTTGGGCGCGGGGCGCGCTCAACCGGAGACTATGGAGAAACGACCGAAAATCTGAGCGTCTTCTTGCCCGCGTTGCGGAAGCGAAATGCCTCGATGCCGTTGACTCAAATGCTTGCCGAGACCACCACCGAAAAATATTAGGAAAACACGCTACTTTCCCTTTGAAGTTGTCGATAAGCAACAGGCCACGTATGCTCTTGTCCAGCAGACCAGCACAGACGAGAAGGCGATTTCGATGAGGGATGAGAAGGAAGAAGAAGTCCACGATATGCTCCTGATCGTGGTTCGGTCGTTGGTGGACCGCCCCGATGACGTGGAGATCACGCCAGTTCCCGGCGAATCAAGTCTGACCTTTCGCGTGCAGGCGCACCCTGGGGATATGGGCAAGCTGATCGGCGTGAATGGCCGTACCGCGCGTGCTCTGCGCATCATTCTCGGGGCGAACGCCGCGCGGTTGAAACGGAACCTAAGCCTCGACATCGTCCAGGGAGAGGCGCCCAACCTTCGCACGGTCGCGCAGGCATCCTCCTAGCAGGCATCCTCCTGGCAGGCATCCTCCTAGACCAGCCATCGCTACAACGGCCCCCGTGACCATGTAGTGAAGACGGCCAGGGCTGACGCGACGCCTCCCTCTCGATCAGTCGGGGCTGCGCGTTGCAGCCCCGACGTCTCTACGACTCCAGGGAGCACCCAAGCTGAGAAGACGCCCCGGGAAGCCAGCTGCGCCCCTGGAGCTAACACCAGAGAACCCGGCAGCTCCGCTCTTACTACGCCAGGTACACCGATTGGCAGTACGCCTGATCGAAGTGCTGGAACGGACCAAACTCGCGCGCCGCCGCCGTCAGCAGCCAGAAACTGCCGCAGGCGTGCGCGATGAACCAATCGCCCCACTGCCAAAGGTCCGCATCGATCTGTTCGAAAAAGGGTTTCCGCATCGTTTCATCCTCGATCCGCGAGAATCCGGTAGAGCTGCCAACTTGGCGCTCTGCCTTGGAGGAACTGTATGGGCGTGCCTCGGGAGTGAACATCCCGCGAACGGGGCAGGCCAGCGCGCGAAAGAGGGGCCGGACGAACCTACTTTGGGACACTCGCCAGCGCTCGCACGCAGGCCTCAGTCGGAAAGCGCGCTGCGCTCCGTACACCCTGTCTCGCGCGCCACTTCCAGTGCGATGGCGACTCAGTTCCGAGGTCGCTCTTGAGCTCGCGTCGTCGCCGACAAGGGAACGCGTCCCGCTGGAAAGCCCCACACGGAGCTCTGGTATCGTGCTCGCATGCGCTGGAGAGTGCTTTTGTTGCTGCTTGCCCTGAACGCCCCCGCCCTGCCCCCGCCGCCGGGGCCCCCGGGTGCGGGGGGGGGGGCCCCTCACCCCCCCCCCCCGCCCCCCCCGGGGCGCCCCCACCAAGCGACAGCTGGAGGCCAATGAAGGCATCTGGGAGGGCTATGACGGGGAGTGGCGCTACTGTTCACGCCTGCTGCTGCAACTCGCGGAGGCGATTCCCGCCGAGAAGTACACGTGGCGCCCCGCACCCGGCGTGCGCTCGATCAGTGAGGTCTATATGCACCTCGCGCTGGCCAACTTTTACCTGCTCAGTGTCACCGGCCCCAAGATGCCCGCCGACATCACCGATCCCAACACGGAGCGGATCGTAACCTCCAAGCCCGAGGTCATCCGGTTTCTCAGGCGCTCGCTCGATGCGGTCAAGACCGCCCGCGCCCAACTCAAGCCCGGCGATCTTCAGCGCAACGTCACGATTGAAGGCGAAACCGACAAGGTGGATGGCATGTACCTGCGCATTCTCGCTCATGCCAACGAGCACATGGGTCAGCTCATCGCGTATGCGCGTTTCAACGGCGTCGTACCGCCATGGTCACAGCCCGACTCCGCACCAGAGCGAAGGTGAACACAAAAGCGGATCCCTCTACGGAGTGGCCTCTCGATCGGAGCATCACCGCAGTGCAGTATGTGTACCCCGTTGCGGGACCACAAAGATCGCCTTTCAGCGCAAACAACGGCCGCTGATCAGAGTCCTACCGCCCCCACATTGAAACCCTTGACGACCACCTTCGCTCGCTCGCCCCGCGTATCGGCCTCTTGCACCTCCGTGGTGACCGTGCGTGTCTCCCCGGGCATCAGCGCAAAGTACCCATCCCCATACACCGCGGGCAGAATGCGATCGCCACTCTGCTCCCGCACCGCCTCCAGTCGCACAAACAGTGCCGGCACGGCGGAGGTGTTCTGCAGCGAAGTCGTTAGCATCCAGCGCTGCCCCCGTTGCTCCATCCTGGTTTCTGCAGAGATCGTTGCGTTTCCTATCGCGCGGATGCCGGTGTAGTCTCCTGCCTGCACCCCGCGCAGGTAGAAGTTCGTCGACCGCACCGTGCCGCCCTGCAGCAGGCGAAAGCGCACGCACTGCACCCCGCTCCCGCCTGCCGGATACTGCAAGGGCAGGGCCGTCACAGTGCTGTCTTCCGTGCTCTGCGCGATGGGCGCCGACTGCTTCGCCAGGCTCTTTCCGCTCAGATCGAAGATCTCCACCTCCGCCGTGAGCCCGCTCACAGAGCCCGCGCTGTAGTTCACGACCTCCACGGTATCTGCAACAGAATTCCACTGAATATGCAGCGGTTCGGCTCCCTTTTTGGACGCGAAATACGATGCCGTCGGCGCGAAGTAGAAGTCGTACGTCTGCCACACAAAGGACGGCCAGCACGGATGGCTCATCCACAACAGCACGCCCATGCGGTGCACGCTTTGCGCCTCAAACATCGCGCGATACGCCTCATAGCTGACAATCTCGCCGAGCTTGATCCAGTCCTCGCCGTTGGTCGCGCCGCCGTATGCTTCATCGACCAGCGTCCGGAAGGCCTCGCCGCCCTGCGCACCTTCGAGCGTGAAGTCATGCAGCCCCCAATCCAGTCCTTGTGGCCAGATTGCAGGCTCCGGCATCATGGCGCGCACACTCTCGATGGGTGGGATCGCCGGCGCGCCAATCTCCGAGTGCAGCTTGGTATCCGCACGCTGAAAGTACTCCGCCGTCGGCAGCGCGCGATAGGGCCCATGCCCACTGACCGGCCCATCGGCCGAGCTGCCGATGTAGGGTATGTCCGGGTGCAGCTCGCTCAGGATCGTCTTGATACCCGCCTGCAGCGGCGCCGGCGGATACCACTCATTGCGCCCACAGTAGAGGCCAATAGCGGCGTGGCTGCGTATGCGCGCTACATAGTCCCGCGCATTGGCTAGAAACATTGCATTGTCTTCTGGGATCGGCCCATCCCACGGGTTGGCCAGCCAGAAGTCCTGCATGACCACAACGCCGTGCCGGTCACAGGCCTCATAGAACGCCGCGTCCCCAATCTGCCCCACCCAGTTGCGGATCATGTTCAGGTTCATCTCGCGGTGGTACCGCACGGCTACGTCGTATTCGCGGGCCCGGTACCGTAGCATGGACTCGCCAAATCCCCAGTTGCCGCCCTTTGCGATGAAGCGCCGCCCATTGATGAACATCCGCAGCGCGCCGCCTTCTTCGTTGGAGGTCATCTGACGGATGCCGGCCTTGAACGCTTTACGGTCCAGCACGCCGCCGCGCCCTTCCAAGCGCAACTCGACGTCATACAGGTGCGGCTCGCCGTAGCCCACGGGCCACCAAAGCTGCGGCTTCTCCAGCCTTAGTTGCGCATGTGTATTCGGCGACAGCTTCAGCGCCTTACGCTCGTTCGGCGCGAGCTGCACGCGCTGCTCGAACGCCACCTCGCCAAACTTTCCGTGCAGCACGCCCGCAAACGGTTTGGCGGTGTGATTTACCGCAAACACCTCCATGTGTACGTCCGCCCGGCTCACCTGCGGCAGCGGCAGCACGCTTGTGACCAGCGGATCTTCCAGCGTCACCGCTCCGGTCGTCTCGAGGTACACGTCCGCCCAGACCCCTGTGTTGCGCCCGCGGATCGTCGGAATCCAGTCCCATCCGATCGACGCATGGTACGTCGGGTTATCCGCGCCCAGACCGCCGCCGTTTTTGCCTGTGCTTTCAAACGTCTTCTGCTTGCAGCTCCCCGGGTTGTCGTTCTTGATCACGCGAATCGCCAGGGCGTTCGGAACTCCCCGCTTCAGCTTGCCGGTCACATCGAAGCGCCCGCGAAGAAAGCCGCCATCGATTCGCCCCAGCTTCGCGCCGTTCAGAAAGACCTCAGCCTTCCAGTTGATCCCGTCCAGGTTCAACCACTGCAGCTCTCCCGCCCCCACCGCGGGCGCCTGAAACTCCGTCCGGTACCAGAAGTCCGCATAGAAAAACGAGTCCGACACATGCAGTTGGTTTTGTCCGTAGTTAGGGTCCGGAATCGCCCCCACATTCAGGTAGGAGGTCAGCGTCGTCCCCGGCACCGTCGCCACGATCCAGTCCGCGTCTTTGAACCCCGCCGCTGAGATCGCCTCCCCAGCTTCAGCCACCTGCGGCCCGCGCCGCAGCTTCCATGCCCCTCCGGAGAGCACCAGGCGCCTGTCCCGTGCCATGGCGGCCGTCTGCGGCTTCGCCGTGAAACCACCGCGGCCCCAAACCTCCATCTCACTCAGGATGTACCCATGCGCCGTGGCGGGCCGCGTCATCAACACGCGCACATAGCGTGCCTCGGCCGGCGCGCTCAGCTTGACCTCATCGACCGCGCCCTCCGCCCGGGGCAGCCCCTGAAGATCTCGCCAGGCATGGGCGTCATCCGACACCTGCAGCTTGCCTTCGGCAGCGCGCGCAATCCAGTGCAGCTTCACAGTGTCGAACCCGAAGCGCCCGCCCAGGTCCACCGCCACCCATTCCTCATCCATCCCCGCGCTCTTCCACGCGCTGGTGAAGCTGTACGGCCCCCCCAGCTGCACGCGCTGCGGCCCGCGATGGAACTCCACCTGCCCCAGCCGAAACGTCGACCCGAACGGATCGTGCAGCGCCTGACCCGTCGACAGCTCCACCCTGTAGTAGCGACTGCGGTGCGGTCCGTCCAGCACGATCGACGGCATCAGGACATGGGCTTCGCGCACCATATCCGGCGGGTAGTTGGCCGGGTCCATCGGCTCCGACCCGGCGCCCGTGCCGACTTTCGTCCACACGTACCCGTCGTCGGACACCGAGGCCGTAAAGCGCAGCGACGCGCGATCGACCCTGTGCGGCACCACCACAAACAGGACCAGCCGGTCCACCTCGGGCAGCTCCACGCCGCCGCCCAGATGCAGTTCCACCACGGGGTCGGTGCCGGGCAGCTCGATCACGCCTTCCGGGCTATGCGACGTAAGCACTTCGCGTTCCCACTTGGGCAGCACCTGCCCATTGACCACCGACACAATCCAGTCCGGCAGCCGCGTGTCCACGATGCCGTCTGTAACCAGTTGCGCGGTCAGGTTGTAGTCGTAGTTGGACGATGCGACGGCGGGGCGCAGCAAGGCCAGATTGCGGTACGTCCTACTTGTATCCGGCACCAGCTCCGGCCCAAAAAACTCTTCCGGCGCACCCGGGTACACGCCGATGCCCCGCGTAAATGCGGCGGCAGGCTCCGCAGATTCCAGGGCTACCGCACCTTCGTAGCGTCCGGCAATGGCCTTATCCGGATCCGCCGCAAAGGCCTTATCCGGACCCGCCGCAAAGACCAGCCGCGGCGCCGCCGCCACGCTCGCACCCGCAATCAAACCAGACTTCAGAAACTCACGCCGTGTTGCCGCCATCGTCCCTTGCGCTCCTCACCCAACGTTCCTATGTCGCAGTCCGATAACGATACCAGCCCTATTTGCACTCACGTCGCGTGACCCGGGCACCTTAGCCAGATCGTCCCAGCGCCCATCCTTCCCGCCGGTCCGGCGCGGCCAGCGTGGCATAGCTCAACGCGCCCAACAAGGTCACCACCGTACAAATCCCTAACGCCAGCGAAAACGAATGCGTCCGGTCCAGCAGCCATCCCGTGATCACCGGGGCCGCCGACGCAATCAGAAAGCTCGCGAAATTCTGTAGCGCGCTCACTGTGGCCACCACCTCCGCCGCCGCGACCGTCTGCACATAGCCCCACCCTGACGTGCCCGCGAAGTGGATAAAGAACAGCGCCGCACTGACTCCGGTCACCGCTCGCCCTGTTGTCGCACTGTGCGCCACCAGCAACGTGCTCGCCGCGGAGACCACCATTCCCGCAACCAGGTTCGTCCGATGCACCGCCGTCAGCCGCAGCCCGCGCTGCCGCAACGCATCGCTCACCAGCCCGCTCGTGAGCATCCCCGCCGCGCCCGCCAGAAAGGGGATGGCCGCCAGCCAGCCGGTCTTGGCCAGCGACATGTGGCGCGCCTCCTGCAGATAGCCCGGCAGCCACGCCGTATACAGCCAGTTCGTGTAGTTGATGCCGCCAAACCCCAGCATCATGCCCCACATGGTCCGGCTCCGCAGCAGCACGCCCCAGGTCAAAGCGGCCGACCTTGCCCCCGCTCCCGGCGTTTTCCGCGAACGCGCCCGGTCCAGCACAGCCCACGCGCCGGCCACGGCAAACCCCGCGGCTCCCAGCATCAAAAACATCGTCCGCCAGCCAAGCCGCAGCAGCAGCGCGGTCAGGACCGGGGGCGCCGCGGCCAGGCCAAGCGTCTGTGACATGCTCATCACAGCGGTTGCCCGCCCCCGCGTCCTCTCCGGAAAGGACGAGCGTACCAGCTCCACGCCGCAGGGGTAAAACGGCGCCTCGCCCGCGCCCAGCAGCATTCGCAAGACGAGAAAGCTCGGCACCCGGCGCACAAACCCGGTCAGCAGCTGCGCCGCCGACCACACCCAAAGACCAACGCCCAGCACCCTCTCCGGCCGCACGCGAACCAGCACCGCCGCCAGCGGCAGCTGCGCTACGCCATAGGCCAGCGAAAACGCCGAGAGCAGCCATCCCATCTGCGTCGCGTTCAGGTGCATTTCGGCTCGTACGCTCGTGTTGGCTACCGAAAGCGCTGTGCGATCGAAGAAGTTCACCAGACCGGCCAAAAACAGAAGGGTGAGCACCACCGAGGCCCCGCTCCGGGTCGCCTCGCGGGCTGAGGTAGCGGTCACTGCTTTGGCTCAGCTTCCAGAGCCGCTTCCCGCCACTCCTGGCTGAGTCGGTGCAGGAGCGC
>CAXUIF010000048.1:14662-17057 GCA_964250995.1 uncultured Acidobacteriaceae bacterium | reverse complement strand
CTGAGGGATCAGATCGGGCTCACTCCCAAGAAAGGGTACGCTGCCACACCTAGCTCCGGGACTGCAAACTCAGCAACAAGGCAGTTCGCGTTGGAACCGTCTGCTTGGCCCCTACCCAGCTAGCCTGTTGATACCGTCGACACGGTCCGAGCACACATCGCATCCGCTCGCTGATTCGTCTCGCCGTCTTACGATCTCCTCAGCGCCGCAAACGAGATGTCCTGTCGCTCCCGTATGATGTGTGGGAATGTTGATAGAGCTGTGCATCGCGCCGAAGCTGACATCTGGTCCCCAGTTTCGCCGGCCCGCGCCTCGCAAGGTTCACCGTTCACGTGTTCCCCTGGCTGACGTACCCAGCAGAGTCTCAGAACGGGGTCGCTCCTGAAACCTCCCTGTGCTTTCCCGAGCCGTGAGTGCAAGATGGCACGCACCGCCCGCCCTTTCGGTCAGCATAATGGCATTACGGTCGGCTTTGCCGAGCGAAACCCTACTCGCGTCCACGTGGAGCAGAGCGCCACGACAACCCCCGCTGCATGGACGCAGTTCCCCCCTAAACCGCACGCATGCATTGCGAAAAGACGAGGACATGGCAGTCCATCTCATTAATCCCAGCGACAACTCTTTCGGAACCGCGGTGATCACGCCGCGTTGGCTCTTTGTGTTGGCCGCGGCAACGCCCTCCTCTTTTGGCGATCCACATCTGGTGGACGAATCGCTGGAACCGCTCGATCCCGAGAGCATCGCGGCGGGAGACATCGTCGGGATCAGTGTGCATACCGGCAATGCACTGCGTGGCTACGAGGTGGGGCGCCTGGCTCACCAGCGTGGCGCCACCGTGGTGTACGGGGGCATCCACGCCACCCTGTTTCCTGAAGAACCCTTTGAGCACGGGCATGCCGACATTGTGGTGAAGGGCGATGGCGACATTGCCTGGGGCCGCGCCCTGATGGACCTGCAGCGCGGCGCGCCCGAACGCTTCTATGATGGCGGCAAGATCGAGGGCGATCAGTTTCTGGCGGCTCGCTGGGACCTGATGCAGACCGACAAGTACATGTGGGCCTCGGTGCAGACGATTCGTGGCTGCCCCAAGCACTGCTCCTTCTGCTCGGTGTGGCGGACCGACGGCCAGAAGCCCCGGCAGCGCAGCTTCGAAAAGGTGATCGACGAGATCATCGATCTGCGCCGGAAAGGCTTCCGCTTCATCGCGCTCGCAGACGACAACTTCTACCCCGTCACGCTCACTGACCTGCGCCTCGCGCGCGAGCAGGACAATGCCGAAAAGCTGGAAGCGCTGCTCGCTGTGCGTAACGAGCGATTTCTGTTGATGGCAGAGCTCGCCAAGCTGCCCAAGGACATGGTGTTTTTCACCCAGATCACCATGGAATCCGCCGAGGATGGCGAGTACCTGGATGCAATGCGACGCGCCAACATCAAGGGCGCGCTCGTGGGCATCGAAGCCGTCACGCCGGAAGGCCTGAAGGCGGTTTACAAGGACTTCAACTTCTCCGGCGACCGGCTTATCGAGCAGCTCCAGCAGTTCCGCAAACACGGCCTGCATGTTTTGGGCTCCTTCATCTTCGGACTGCCGACCGATAAGCCCGCTACCTTCGACGCCACCGTGGAGTTGGCGATGAAGGCGGATGTCACCTTCGCGCAGTTCGTGATGATGACGCCGTTTCCCGGAACGGTCGACTTTGGCCGATGGGAAAAGGAACAGGCTGCCAAACAGGAGATCGAAAACGTGGGCGGGACGCCGCTTACGCGCTACTGGCTGATCCCTTCCGCCGTACGGCCGAAGATGTTCACACCCCATCCGTCCATGCCTTCAGCGGAAATCAGCGAGCGAACGCAAAAGGTATGGGATCGATTTTACGAGTTCGGCAACGTGTGGAAGCGATCGGCCTGCACACCCACCCTCAAGGCAAGGTTAGCCTTTTGCATGCTGTCCAAGCTCTACCGCCAGATGTACGCGGGAACGGGTATTTCGACCGACAGCGCACGGCGGAAGAAAGCGAAGTCTTCGGCCCGCTTCATCGCAAAGCAGACCCGCAAAGTCTTCCAGGCCAAACCTATGCCGGAGCTGCAATCACCGGTGTGGGCCCCACGTGCGCGCACGGCGCGGCTAACCAACATCACCTTGGGCGAATCGACCTCGCAGGGCTGAGGCCTCCTGCGAAGTGTTAGAGTGCGGCGACGATCCACCGTTATGTGTGGGAACGCACTGACGGCACCGGAGTTACCCCGCAGCCTAGCTGAAGAGGAATGCCATGGCTCGCTTGGTAGGAACGGTGAAGTGGTTCAATAACGCAAAGGGGTACGGCTTTCTGGGGCACGACGCCGGCGCTGACGTTTTTGTGCATTTCAGTGCCATCCAGATTGACGGGTACAAGTCTCT